>JACQBK010000009.1 GCA_016194505.1 Ignavibacteriales bacterium
CGTGCGCCTTTGGCGCAAGCCCTGACTCCACAACGGAAATGGTTTTTGAGATGGCTTCTAATACGATTATTTGAAGAGAGGCATTCTGTGAGTTCAGAGAACACAAAATCCAGTTGGGTACCGACTAATCCTTTATATGATCCCAAAAAGCCGATGCAAATCGGCGGGCAGGCGGTCATTGAAGGAGTGATGATGCGCGCGCCCGGTTCTGTTGCAACTGCGGTCCGTCGGGCGAATGGCAACATTGTGGTCAAGAAAGAATCATTTGTTTCTCTGCTGGAGAAATACAAGTTCCTCAGCATCCCCGTTGCGCGTGGCGCCATTGGCTTGATTGATATGATGTATCTCGGCATCAGAACGCTGAACTATTCGGCTGAAATTGCTATGATGGATATAGAGGCGGCCGAAAGCTCCAAGAAAAATGGGGGCGTTCCGCAAGTTGAAAAAAAGCCAAAAATGCAATCCACCTTTGCTCTTGTTGGAACGCTTGTAATTGCTTTGGCGCTTGGCATCGGGATTTTCTTTGTTACGCCGATCGTTATTACCACCAAGATATTTCATTTTGAACAGCAGGCGTTAGAGTTTAACTTAGTGGCGGGACTTATCAGAATCGGAATTTTGCTCGGGTATCTTTCGCTCATTTCTCTGATGAAAGATATTAAACGATTGTTCGAATATCATGGTGCGGAGCATAAGTCTGTGTTCGCATTTGAGTTAAACGACCAATTATTGCCGCCCGTAGTTCAAAAACACAGCAGATTCCATCCACGGTGCGGAACGAGTTTTCTTCTTATTGTCATGTTCGTCGCGATCCTCTCGTTCGCGCTTCTTGATGCCGTGCTTATAAAGTTCTTAGGCGGATTAACGATGGGCATTCGTTTGCTGACGCATCTTCCGTTCATTCCCGTCGTGGGGGGCATTGCGTATGAGTTCATTAAATTTTCAGCAAAGTACAGCACCACATGGTGGGGAAAAATCATTATTGCGCCCGGTTTGTGGCTGCAACGGATTACCACAAAAGAACCTGACGAATCGCAGCTTGAAGTTGCCATTGTCGCTCTTCGCTGTGCGCTGGGACTTGAAGATGCCTCCAAATACTCTCTTGACATGCAGAGTGTTGTCGAGACGAGTTCCCCTGTTGCTTCGCGTTAGCTACGCCGGCATTTCCCGTTGTTCAAACTCTAATTCCATTTCTTCGATACGCATGTATAGCAACTATGTTTGATAAACTTGAAAAAATTATTGAGCGCATCTCTGAGATAGAGCAGTTACTCAGCGATCCCGCGGTGGCTTCTGATCAGAAAAAATTCCGCGACTTGGGAAAAGAACTGAGCATGTTAGAGCCTATCGCTAAGGCATATCAGCGCTATAAAAAAGTTCAAGGCGATTTTAACGGGAGCAAAGAGCTGTTAGAATCCGTCAGTGAGCCTGAAATGAAAGCGATGGCTCAAGAGGAGTACGATAGCTTGAAGATACAGCTTGCGGCGCTTGAAGAGGAGTTGAAAGTCCTTCTTGTTCCGCAAGACCCCAACGACACGAAGAATTTTATTATGGAAATTCGCGGCGGCACCGGCGGGGAGGAGGCGGCATTGTTTGCGGCGGATTTATACCGGATGTACACGCGTTTTGCCGAACGAAAAGGCTGGAAAGTTGATTTGATGGATTGGAATGAAACCGGTAAAGGCGGCTTTAAGGAAATAGTATTTGCGGTTTCAGGTGAAGAGGCGTACGGCTTTATGAAATTTGAAAGCGGCGTGCATCGGGTGCAGCGTGTCCCTGAAACGGAAGCTCAAGGGCGCGTTCACACTTCAGCAGCGTCTGTTGTCGTGTTGCCGGAAGTTGAAGAAGTTGAAATAGATATTAACCCTGCCGACCTCCAGTTTGATACGTATCGCGCTGGCGGGAAGGGTGGGCAAAACGTCAATAAAGTAGAAACAGCCGTGCGTATTACACATAAGCCTTCGGGGATCATTGTTGCGTGCCAGCAAGAACGGTCGCAATTCCAAAACCGCGAACGGGCAATGAAAATGTTGCGCGCAAAGCTGTATGAAGTCAAAATGAGTGAACAAACTGCTTCCGTTGCGGCGCAGCGGAAATCAATGATTAAAAGCGGCGACCGGAGTGACAAGATTAGAACGTATAACTTTCCCCAAAACCGCGTCACCGACCACCGTATCGGGTTAACGCTGTATAATCTTTCCGCAATTATTGATGGTGATCTTGAAGGATTGATTGAACAGTTAAGGGTTGCAGACCGCGCAGAAAAACTACAGGCAGAAGCGTAAATTATTTTCCTCTGTCCTTAAAAGGAACGTTTCGCACTCTTCCAAAAAATCCCCGCAACAGATCTTCACTTTCTTTATCGCACACTCCGGCAATGACATGGGTCGTGTGGTTTAATCGTTTATCCTCAACGATATTAAATAATGTTCCGCAAGCGCCCGCTTTTGGATCGTATGCGGCGAACACCAAAGTGGGAACCCGAGCCATCACAATTGCGCCCGCACACATCGGACAAGGTTCCAACGTTACGTACAGCGTGCATCCTTCCAACCTTCGTGATTGGAGATGGTTAGCCGCGGCGGTGAGTGCGATCATTTCCGCATGAGCTGTGGGGTCTTGCAAGCGTTCCATTTGGTTAAATCCCCGCCCGATAATTTTTCCTTCATGCACAACCACTGCGCCGACAGGAACTTCATCCTGCTCAAAAGCTTTCTCCGCCTCCCGTAGGGCTTGCTTCATCCATTGTTCGTGGGCTATCATATTTTTACCTGAAGTTTTGCTAAACGTCTTGATGTAGTGCCGGTTCTTGGGCGATTATTCCAATGTTTTGCAAAGCGCCCCAGAATTTTTTTAGAATTTGAAAAAACTACCAAGTGAACGTAAAACTTTAACAAGGTTGCAAAAAATTGGGTATTTTCAAATTATTTTAGAGACGGAAATTTTTTAAGGTGTATTTTGATGAAAAACAGGCTTATTCAACACCCATTGTTCTAAGGAAGGGTTTGGCGATTCGACTTTTTTTGCCATAAGAATGCTCTTTCTCAATTGTGGAGTAAAGGAACCAAAGGATAAAACGGTATTAAAGCCGAGAAAAAGGAGGCATTCTGCAAACTTTTTTCTTGACTCTTGAGGATTTATTTCTAAATTTATGGAAGCCCTTCCAGAAAGAAATGGATATTTGCCACCCACAATTTACGATATTGCCAAGCGAGCGAAAGTAGGGATTGGGACGGTCTCTCGGGTGTTTAATAATCACCCGAGCGTCTCTGATGCTACGCGCAAGCGTGTCCTGAAAGTCGCCAACAGTCTCAATTACCAACCGCATCCCTATGCTCGGGGGCTTGCCAGGAAACGCACAAATTCAATCCTCGCTGTTATCCCGTTTTTTACTACGTTCTTCTTTCTCGAAATTCTTCAAGGGGTGCAAGAAAAGCTGGGCGAACTTGACTGCGATCTCCTTCTCTACGGTGTCCACCATCCCGACCATGTCGAGAGTTCGCTCCGTCAAAATGTTCTGCGTAGCCGCGTTGATGGTATTCTGTTTTTTTCGATGGCTATGCCCGCGGCATTTGCAAAGCAGTACGCGCAAATGAAGACTCCTGTTGTGTTGATTGATACGTATAACAAAGACTTTGATTCATTGACAGTGGAAAATTCATTCGGGGCATTCCTTGCCACGAACCATCTCATTTCGCTTGGGCATAAACGCATCGGTATGTTGAATGCAAATATCGAAAGCCTTCCTGCGCATCAGCGGCTTAAAGGATTTCAACGCGCGATGAACGAGGCAGAGATTCCTATTGATCCTTTGTATGTGAAAAAAAGTAGCTCAACGAAACTCGATGGCTTTACACGCGAAGCAGGATATGAATTGATGAAAGAGTTTATCGCGCTCGGCTCCGAGATGCCCACGGCAATTTTTGTTTCGAGCGATATTCAAGCATCGGGTGCTCTTGCTGCCTTAACTGAAGCGGGTCTTCGATGCCCTGAGGATATCTCCATTGTCGGGTTTGATGACATTGAGCTTGCAAGCCATCTCGGCATAACTACGATTCGACAGCCGATGGCAGAGATGGGCGCTTTTGCGGCAGGACGTTTGGCGGAGCGAATGAACAATTTGAATTTACCGCCAACGCATAAAATGTTTATGCCAAGCCTCGTTGTCCGTAAAAGCTCGGCGCCGCCGGTAGTGCGGAGCGTAAAACAAAAAAAAGTTTCCTTGGTATGAAATTTCCATGCAGAGACTAAGCAGTTCGAAAATATTGAGCATGATATTCGGTATTCTTTTAATGAGCATGACGATGGACTGTTTTGGAATGGAAAAAAAATCTTCTCAAGGAATCAAAGTCGCCCCGGATGTTCCCCAATGGGCAAAACAAGCTATCTGGTATCAAATCTTTCCTGAACGTTTTCGAAATGGTGATCGTTCCAACGATCCACAACAAGCCGACCTTATTGGGTCGTGGCCGCATCAAGTTGCCAAAGGATGGCACATCAGCAACTGGACGGGTGATTGGTATGAGATGCAACCATGGGAAAAAGAAGATGGCAAAGGTTTTTATTTTCATGTGCAACAGCGGCGATATGGCGGAGACCTTCAAGGCGTTATAGATAAGTTGGACTATATAAAGGAGCTTGGCGTCAACGCCCTTTATTTGAATCCAATTTTTGAATCCCCATCGCTTCACAAATACGATGCTACGCTCTATCACCACGTTGATAGTAACTTTGGACCCGATCCGCAAGGAGACGAAAAAATATGGTCGAAAGAAAACCCTGCTGACCCAACAACGTGGCAATGGAGCTCTGCGGATAAGATTTTTTTGAAACTTCTCCAAGAAGCTCACAAAAGAGGCATGCGTGTTATCATTGATGGGGTTTTCAACCATGTCGGAATGACCTTTTGGGCGTTTGAGGACGTGAAGGCAAACCAGCGGAAATCCGCCTTTAAAGATTGGTTTAAAATCAAACAATGGGATGACCCCTCCACGCCGAAGAACGAGTTTGAATATGAAGGGTGGAATGGCGTTCAGGAGTTGCCCGAAGTTCTAAAAGACAGCAACGGTATTGCGCCGGGACCTCGAGACCATATTCATGCCATAGTAAAGCGATGGATGGACCCGAACGGCGATGGAAATCCGGAAGACGGCATTGATGGCTGGAGGCTCGATGTTGCCGAAAAAGTGCCGATCTCCTTTTGGAAGGAATTTCGCCAATGGGTTCGCGCAATCAACCCCGAAGCCTATGTCGTTGGAGAAGTTTGGTGGGAGGATTGGGAAAACGGAAAAATGTTCAATGCCGCTCCTTGGCTGCAAGGGGATGTCTTCGATGCTGTTATGAATTATCGTTGGGCGAGGGAAGCATTCCGTTATTTTGCCGGTGATAAAACGAAGATTTCAACAATGGAGTTCACAAAGCGCCTTCAAAGTCTTTTACGAGATTATCCCATGGACATTAACTATGTCCTCCTCAATTTGTATGATAGCCACGATACAGACCGGCTTGGTTCGCATATCGTCAATTATGACCTGTCCTATGATCAAAAGGTGGGGTTGACCGACAATAAAAAATATCAGGTCCGCAAACCGAATGAAGATGAATTGAGAACGCAACGACTCATGGTTCTGTTTCAGATGACCTACCTCGGTGCTCCGATGATCTACTCTGGGGATGAGGCAGGCATGTGGGGTGGGGATGACCCAGACTGCCGAAAACCGATGTTGTGGGCTGATCTTCAGTACGAAAACGAGCGTTCGCATCCCTTCGGTGGAACACGACCGAACGATGAAAATAAATTTAACGGGGAATTGTTTCAATGGTATTCTCAACTAACGCACATGCGCGCCGCCCATCGCGCACTGCAGACCGGAACATGCGAATTTCTGCCGACCGATGATGGAAAGGACATCCTTGCATACATACGAACGGAAGGTCAATCTCAAATTCTTGTTGTGTTGAATAATTCCCTCGCGCGGCAAGAGGTAACGCTGCAAATACCACCGAGCATTCAAGCGAAACAGTGGAGGGGCATTCTTGAGCAAGTGAATATTTCTTCCAAAGAGGGGATAGTCTCCCTTACGCTGACGCCGAAATCTGGGAATGTATTTGAATCTGTGCAGGAATAATTGTGAAAAGTTTTTTTATTTCAACTGACTAATTTTCTCATATAAAATAAAGGAGAAAAAAAATGACAAAACCAAAACAAGTAACCCTATTGGCAAATTTTTGCAGTAGCATAATGAGCCATTTAAGTTTAACACTTAGTAGAAATCGTCTATTATCCGCGAAATTTAAAAAACGAAACAGCTACGCGGTATGCAATAAGTTTGTGTTTGTTTTTGTGTTTTTGATGATACAAACCGGCTCACTTCTTTTTGCACAGGAGTTGGAGATACGCGGAAAGGTAACAAGTGCGGAAGATAGAATCGAATTGGTCGGCGCTTACGTTTTAGAGAAGGGTACTACGAACGGGACTGTTACAGATATTAACGGAGAATTTAGATTAAAAGTAAAAAAGGGCGCTGTGTTAGTGATATCATTTGTAGGTTTTGCAAAAGAAGAAATACAAGTATTAGAACAAACATATTTGAATATTGCATTAAAACTTGAGGTCAAGCAACTTCAAGAGGTAGTAGTAGTGGGAATTGGGTATGGCGAAGTAAAAAAAACCGACGCTACTGGTTCTATTACAGCTATTTCAGTAAAGGATTTCAGCAAGGGAACAATTACATCGCCACAGGAATTGCTTATTGGAAAAGCGCCGGGCGTTATTGCTAATTCGCTTGGCGGTGCTGCAGGCGCAGGAACAAAAATCCGTATTCGTGGCGGTTCGTCCATACAAGCCAATAACGATCCTTTAATAGTGATTGATAACATTCCTTTGGAGAGCTCGGGAATTTCGGGTATGGCTAACCCGCTTTCAACTATTAATCCAAATGATATTGAGTCAATTACAATTCTGAAAGATGCTTCTGCAACAGCTATCTATGGTTCAAGAGCTTCTAATGGTGTTATTATCATAAAAACCAAAAAGGCTTCGTTAGCTGGCGAAGCAAAAATGACCCTAAACTATAACGGCAGTTTTTCTTTAGCAACTTCTGCCAAACTATTATCTGTCTTTACAGGAGACGAATTCAGGGCATTAATTGCAAATAGGGTTGCTAACTATGGATTGACTTCCACAGCGCTAAGCAGATTGGGAACGGCAAATACAGATTGGCAAAAAGAAATTTACCGAACTGCACCTATAACCGAGCACAATATAAGTATTAGCCACTCTCTCTATTCTATTCCGTACCGTGTTTCATTAGATTATTTATACCAGGCTGGGATTTTAAAATTCAATACGATAGATAGAAAAAATGCTACTCTTGCATTGTCACCATCATTATTGGACGGCAGTTTGACTATGGATTTAAATGCCTCGGGTTCATGGATAAGCAATAATTTTTCAAATAATGATGCGATTGGTTCTGCTCTTGAATTTGACCCAACACAACCAATTAAGAATGGGAACACAAGATATGGTGGCTATACGGCATGGACGGAAATCAGCTCTGGTGATCCACTCAATGGCGCACCAAATAATATTGCGACGCATAATCCTGTCGCTCGTTTAGAATATCGCGATAATACTTCTGATGTGAAGCGATATATTTTAAATGGTAAATTTGACTATAAAATTCCTTATGTGCCTGACTTGAAAGCAACTTTAAATCTTGGCTATGACTACTATAAGACAACTGGAAAAGATATTACAAATACATTAGCTTCCTGGTCATACAGAGAGCCTGAAACTCAAATCAGAGAGTATGCTCAGAAAAAGACGAATAGTTTGTTAGATTTCTATTTAAACTATAAAAAAGAATTAGGTTTTAACAAAATTGATTTTACAGGCGGATATTCCTACCAACATTTCTATAATGAAGGAGAAAATTCCAACAGAGCATGGGACCCGACAGTCTCGGGTGCAAAAACAACACCGTATAAAAATGAGTATTTTCTAATTTCATTCTTTGGCAGATTGAACTATACATTATTTGATAAGTATCTATTAACAGCAACTTTAAGAGACGATGGTTCCTCGAGATTTTCTAAAGATAACCGTTGGGGTCTGTTTCCAGCAGTTGCGTTAGCTTGGAAATTAACCGAAGAACCTTTCATCGGAAAATCGGAAATGTTTAATGAACTTAAACTTCGCCTTAGCTGGGGAAAAACCGGACAACAAGATGTAGGAGGGAACTATTATCCATATATTCCAACTTACACAGCCAGTACGGCCGGCGCTTATTATCAGTTTGGAGATACATTCTATCCAACACTACGCCCGGATGCATATGATGCAAATTTAAAATGGGAAACCGTAACTTCCTTAAACGCCGGATTGGATTTTACATTACTCAATAAAAGAGTATCTGGTTCTATCGAAGTGTACAAGAATACTTCTGATGATTTATTAAATAATATTCCTATTCCTGTTGGCAGTAACTTTTCTAACTTTTTGCTTACAAATGTAGGTTCAATGGTAAATAAAGGTGTAGAAGTTGGTTTGAACGTTACTCCGATTTTAGAGAGTGATTTATCGTGGGAACTTGGAGTAAATTTGACATATAATAAAAACGAGATAACCAAATTAACCTTATCTGATGATCCCGCATATACCGGAGTCAATACAGGCGGTATTTCAGGCGGTGTTGGAAATACAGTTCAAAAATTTATTGTTGGATACCCTGCAAGAGTTTTCTTCTTGTTTTCTCAGGTACTTGACGCAAACGGGAACCCCATTGAGGGATTGTATGTTAATAAAAGCGGTCAAGGAGGTAACGTATCCGGTAATGAGTTAAATAAATATTATTTTAAATCACCTAACCCTGATTATTTAGTAGGTATATCTTCTAAAGTAAACTATAAAAACTTTGATTTTAGCTTCTCTGGCAGATTGAGCATCGGAAACTATGTATACAATAACAACGCATCTAACAGAGCCCTATATCAACAAGTGTATAACCAAAGTGGATATTCGTCAAATATCTTAACTGACGTTAACAAGACAAACTTTACTACAGCGCAGTATTGGTCTAGCGTTTATTTAGAAAACGGATCATACTTCAAGCTGGATTATATTAGCCTTGGTTATAATTTCACATCCTTCTTCGGTAATAATCTTAGCGGACGCATCGGATTATCAGTACAAAATGTTTTTACAATCACCAAGTATTCAGGATTGGATCCCGAAGTTGACAACGGTATTGATAACAACATATATCCACGACCACGCACCTACATGTTCTCAATTGGTCTTAATTACTAATTTTAAAGAAGGAAAAGGAAAATGAAAAAAAATACATTTATAACCCCGGTAATATTAATCATTGTGTTCTTATTTTCATCTTGTGTGAAAGATTTGGAGGTAGAGCCGATTGATCCAAATGTAAATACATTAAACAATGTATTTAAGGATCAGGCAGCATATAAACAAGCGCTGGCAAAGTTATATACTAGCTTTGCCATCAGCGGGCAAACCGGTGGCGGCGGTGGACTTCCTGATATTTCAGGTATTGATGAGAACTTTGGCAATTACATTCGCCAATATTGGGGCTTACAGGAACTTTCTACTGATGAAGCAATTATTGCTTGGGATGATGCCACAATTAAAAACTTTCATTGGCAAACCTGGTCGCCAAATGATGTGTTCATTACGGCGATCTACTCAAGAATATTCTATACTGTTACCATCAGCAACGAATTCATTAGAAATGTGAATAGCAAGATTGGTTCGGCTTCTGGCACTTTTCTTAGTGATTTGAAGAAGTTTAAAGCAGAAGCTCGTTTCTTACGCGCTCTTTCTTATTGGCACGCAATTGATATGTTTGGTAATGTTCCTTTTGTTACCGAAGCTGATTTACCGGGCGCATTTTTCCCCCAAAGGATTACTCGTGCTGATCTCTTTAACTATATTGAGAAAGAACTCAAAGAAATTGAGACCGATCTTGCTCCTGCAAGACAAAACGAATACGCAAGAGCGGATAAAGGAGCAGCGTGGTTTTTGCTTGCAAAATTATATTTGAATGCAAAAGTATATATAGGCACGGAAAAATATACCGAAGCGCTCACGTATATTAACCAAGTGATTGCTGCTGGATATACGCTAGACGGCAATTATACGAAATTATTCTCTGCTGACAATAACCAAAGCGGCGAAATTATTTTTCCAATTGCTTTTGATGGACAAAACACTCAGCAATACGGAGGAATGACTTTCATTCTACACGCTTCAAATGGGGGAGGTATGCCATTATCTGGAATAGACGGTGGCTGGGGCGGAATTAGGACTATTAAGGATTTTGTATCCAAATTTAATATAAGCGAAAGTAATTTTGCTTCAACTACTCAATACCAAAGCAGTGACAAAAGAGGAATGTTCTTCTTTGATAAATCTAGCTGGCAATGGGAAATAACCAATGTCGGTACATTCACTCACGGAATTGGTGTAACCAAGTTTAAAAACGTTACTTCAGCCGGGGGACCCGCACCAAATGCTCACGCCACTTTTGTAAGTACAGATTTCCCGATGTTCCGTTTGGCTGATGCTTATTTAATGTACGCCGAAGCTGTACTGAGAGGCGGTTCAGGTGGTGATATGGCAACTGCTGTTGGTTATGTCAATGCTTTAAGACTACGTGCTTACGGTAACAGCTCAGGAAATATTAACACTTCTGGTTTAACGTTAAATTTCATATTGGATGAACGCGGTCGCGAGTTGTATTGGGAAGGCCACAGACGAACAGATTTAGTTCGTTTCGGACAATTTACCAACGGCACTTATGTTTGGGAATGGAAAGGAAATGTTAAAAATGGAATTCAGACAAGTTCTTTCAGGGATTTGTATCCAATCCCAGTAAACGACCTGAACGCTAATCCACATTTGCAACAAAATATCGGCTATTAAAAATGAAAAGTATTATAGTCTAAGGAAAACAAAAATGAAAAAAATAAAATTAATTGTATTTTTGGCAACGGTAGGACTTGTGTTAGTCTCTTGCCAAAGAAATATAACCGAACCAGTGATTAGTTCAAACCCTGTTAAGCCAACATCGGCAGATTTATCACTTACAGTGGCATTTACTGTAAATAATGCAGATAGTTTAATAACATTTTCTTGGTCTGCAGCAGATTTTGGCTTTTCTTCTTCTACTTCTTATGCTGTGCAATTATCACCCAAAAGTGATTTTTCTAGCAATGTAGCTACCCTCTTTACTACTCAGACATTAAAAGGGACAGCAAAAGTAGGTGATATAAACACCTTAATATTATCCTGGAATTATGCCATTGGGACACCCGTTACCGTTTACTACAGAATCTCCGCATCAGTCACCTCCTCTATAACTGTATATACTGATGCCAAATCAAAGAGTTTTACCCCCTACGATGCAGTGATAAACTATCCGATGGCATATGTGCCTGGCGCATATCAGGGTTGGTCTCCAGGGGCCGAAAATGGAAGATTGTTTTCCTATGGCTTTAATTCTCAATACAGCGGTATTGTGCGCATTAAAGATGGCACTAATGCTGCGAGTGAATTCAAAATTACTAATGCACCAGATTGGAGTCATACAAACTGGGGAGGTACTTTGACAAAATCTGGTAATAATTATTCAGGCACTCTTGACCCATCTGGTGGTAATTTGCAAGTTACTGCAGGTACTTATGCAATTGTTGTCGATGTATCTGCATTAACGATAACACTAACCAAAACCGATGATTGGGGAGTTATTGGTTCAGCGACCGCTAATGGTTGGAATTCAAGTACGCCTATGTTTTATAACGGTCAACGCAAAATGTGGGAAATTACAGCTAGCTTTGCTGCAGGTGAATTTAAATTCAGAGCAAACGACGCTTGGGATCTTAATTATGGCGATAACGGCGCAGATGGTACTCTTGAAGCAGGCGGAGCGAATATAGCTTTATCATCTGCCGGCAACTACACTATTCGGTTTGATCCGGTAAAACTGACATATACAGTCAAGAAGAACTAAATGATTTCTTAATCAAGGAAGGCTGCCTCAAAAGGGCAGCCTTTTTTTTTGCGCCGTGCAGCATCAACAGCTTGCAGGTTAGAGTCCTGCCCTGCCCGAACGCTAAGCGTTCGGGCAGGCTTGCCCGCCATAAAGCACGGCGGGTAAAAGCTACGGGTGCAAGAAAAGTGAAGATGGATCAGTTAAAGTGCCAGCCGCGATCTTTGTTTTTATTTCTACTTCTTTTGTACACCCGGAGGGAGTCGAACCCCCAACCCTCAGCTCCGAAGGCTGATGCTCTATCCAGTTGAGCTACGGGTGCAGATAGCTTTGTAAGTATTAGGTACGGCTGGTATCAGTTTGTGCGCCTGAAGGGAGTCGAACCCCCAACCCTCAGCTCCGTAGGCTGATGCTCCCCGCCCGCATGACCGCTTGCGGTCGGGCGGGCCTGCCCGAACAAATGCTTGCATTTGGGCGGGTATCCAATTGCCCGCTATAAAGCACGGCGGGTAAAAGCTACGGGTGCAGTGAATCATTTAGACTTTTGCAACATTCTCAAGCCATCTTCTCCCGGCTGCGGTTTTGAAGTACTTCTCGCGCAGTCGCGCTTCACTGAGAGTCTTATGTTGTTCTTGATATTTCAAAACAAATGGAGCGCGAGACTTTGTCGATCTGACCTTTCTTAAGTTATGCTGAGAGAGCCTTGTTTGGATGTTTTTAGTCAGACCGATATAACGTTTACCATCCACCACGCTTTGAAGTACATATACAGTGAACAGGTTCTCCTTTTGCATTAAGTGATAGTTTTTTTGTGCCCCTAAGAAGCCTTTGCTTGTGCGCCCGGAGGGAGTCGAACCCCCAACCTACAGCTCCGTAGGCTGCCGCTCTATCCAATTGAGCTACGGGCGCAAAAAAATTTTTACTTGTAATTTAACAATCCGCAATTTCACGTAGCCCTAATGGGAATCCTTGTTCCTGCCTGCGGCAGGCGCCTCTGGAGGAGAACAAATATTTATTTTACCGGGCTTGTTCCCGCCTCGCTCCGCTCGGCGGGATGCTCAAAATCGTAACCACTCACAAACAACGTTCATGGACGATTTTGGCAGTAGCCCTAACGGGAATCGAACCCGTATTTCAGCCTTGAGAGGGCTACGTCCTAAACCGTTAGACGATAGGGCCAAATATTTACTATGTTCTAAGTCGTAAGATTATTGGCGAACCTTACGAACCCGTAATTTCCCGCTCGCACTTCGAGCGGGACGTCCTAAACCGTTAGACGATAGGGCCAAGGAAAACCTTGCGAATTTTCAATTGACAATTTCGAATTGAAAAAGATTCAATTCCGCAATTTTGTGGCTGCCCCGTCAGGGGTCGAACCTGAACTCTTCTGATCCAGAGTCAGACGTGTTGCCAGTTACACCACGGGGCAATGGTTACAAGTATAATGTAGAAAAAAAAGGCAAACTTTACAATGAGAATTATAAGGTTAAAGCTTTTCATACATCAGAGATTGTATTTTTTTATGCCGCTTTTGTCCAACAGCTTGCGTGTAGTTTCATTCATAACGAACGAAATCCCCTGCAATCACAACACCCGCCCCTCATCCCTTATCTTGACTTTAGCCTCATTTTTTGGTATTATTTTATGATTTTTGTGTAAAAATTATTGTTTTTTGCAGAAAGCGTTAGCGAAAGACCAAATCTTGGTTCAATTAATTGCGGCAACATATCCTGCCTCTTCCTCAACACTTTGAAGGCTGCTTGTTCTCACTCATATCATAAGGAAGCAATGAATCGAGCGCTTGAACCGGAATCGGTTGTTTTTGACGTTTTGCCTCGAACGCAGATATGATTACACGATATGGTTATGATGTTTTTTTTACAATTGCCGCCGTTTGTTTGATAGCGATTGTCATAGCGTTTTTTTTTATTGAGCCAAAGGTTTTTAAATTTAGCGTTATTACTGTTTCACTTGTTCTGTTAGGGTTTACGCTCAATTTTTTTCGTGATCCGAACCGTTCCACGCCAGGGGGGGGCAATTTGGTTATTTCTCCTGCCGATGGCAAGGTAATTGTGGTAAAAAAAATGCAGGAAGGGGAATATTTCCATTCGGAGGTCACTCAGATTAGTATTTTTATGTCTCCTCTGAATGTTCATGTAAATCGGAATCCTATCTCCGGCACAGTGCAGTATTTGCGCTATGTACAAGGGGAATATTTCGCCGCATTCGAGGACAAGGCATCGGAAAAAAACGAGCAGATGATTATCGGTATTGAAGGCGAACAGGGAAAAGTGCTGTTTAAGCAGATTGCCGGATTTGTCGCTCGCAGAATTGTTTGTACATTGCATGTCGGCGATACCGTTAGAACGGGTGAGCGGTTTGGCATGATAAAATTTGGTTCTCGTGTAGATGTTTTTATTCCGACCGATGCGGCAATTCGGGTAAATGTGGGAGATGTTGCTGTTGGAGGAGAAACGGTGCTGGCGGAGTTTCATTAACTCTCATGGAGCATTAAGCCTATGAAAATTACTCGTGCCGTTGTCCCAAGTTTGTTCACTGTTCTTAACATGTTCTGCGGCTTTCTCGCTATTCTGAATGCGAGCAAGGGCCAGATCGAAATGGGGGCGTGGTTCATTATTCTGGCAGGTGTATTCGATTCGCTCGATGGCGTCATGGCGAGAATTACCCGTTCATCGAGCCAATTTGGCGTTGAATTTGATTCTTTGGCTGATGTCGTGTCGTTTGGCGCGGCGCCGTCATTTTTGGCATTTCAAGCGCATCTTCATACATTGGAAAATTTCGGTGTCATTGTCAGTGCAATGCCGCTGATATTTGGCGCGATTCGGCTGGCGCGGTTCAATGTGCAGCTTGTCGGTTTTGAAAAAGATTATTTCAGAGGATTGCCGATTCCATCGGCGGCGATCACGATATGCGCATTCCTTCTTCAGTATAACACGGAGCGTCTGGGCCTTTCCGGTTGGGCGGCTAACGGACTTGTCGTTCTCGTGATCGGCGTTTCGCTCTTAATGGTCAGTAAAGTTCGTTACGATACGTTGCCGAAGTTCACCCGACGGGGAATTCGAGCGCATCCGTGGAGGGCGATTTCGTTTGCGGTTGCCGCGGCAATCGTGCTGATTTCCAAAGGCACGTATCTCTTTGCCGTTATGGTTACGTTTATCGTGTTTGGTATTCTTCGCTCCGTCTATGATTGGATGCGGCATGTACTGAACCATGTCGGGAAAGAAACGGAAGAAGAAGGTGAAATTTCAAGTATTGATGTGTAAACTATAAAACGGAGAACTCGTTGTTTCACTCGAAAATCATCATAACCTTGCGTAAATCCATTCTCGACCCACAGGGGAAAGCCGTTGAGCATGGCACGCATTCCTTGGGCTACAATGCGGTCAAGAACGTTCGCATCGGAAAATTTGTTGAATTAAACGTAGAGACGGAAAGCAAAGAAGAAGCGGAGCGAATCACAAAAGAAGTCTCCGAAAAGCTCCTTGCCAATCCCATTATGGAAGATTGTTCGTTTACTGTCGAAAAAGCATCCCGTTAAATTTGTAACGCACGCTCATGTCTAAAGTGAAATTCGGTATCGTTGTGTTTCCCGGCTCCAATCGTGAAAGCGATGCTCGCCACATGGCTGAGGATATCCTTGGTCAGCAAGCGCGCATGATCTGGCACAAGGACTCCTCGTTGGGAGATGTTGATGTCGTAATTTTGCCAGGCGGATTTTCTTACGGCGATTATTTGAGATGCGGCGCCATCGCCAAATTTTCAATATTGACTGAAGCGGGGTTACTGCCGGGCGTGTTATTACGGAATAGCTCTTTGAAATTCGTCTGCAAGTTCATTCACTTGCGCGTTGAAAATGCCGAAACGCGATTTACATCAAAGTACGCGAAGGGTGATGTTCTGGAAATTCCCGTTGCCCATGGCGATGGCAACTACTTTACGGATGCCGATACGTTGAAGCGTTTGGATGATAACAACCAAGTTGTGTTTCGATACTGCGAGCCTTCGGGAGAATTGACAGCATCCTCCAACCCAAATGGCTCCATCTCAAATATTGCCGGCATTATCAATGAGCGGGGCAATGTGTTCGGACTAATGCCTCACCCGGAGGATGCAGTTGATCCTGTGTTGGGTCACACAGACGGCAGAAAATTATTTGACTCGATTGTAGAAAACGTTATTCATCAATTACAACCTGCATAATTTGTTTGACCGAAGAGGTTTTTCGGGGAAAGGATAGTAGGGAACTATGGGCAATCTTGGAGCTCCTGAAATAATACTTGTTCTTGTTGTCATTTTGATATTCTTTGGCGCAAAGAAAATTCCTGAGTTAGCACAGGGATTAGGCAAAGGCTTGCGGGAGTTCCGCAAGGCGGCGCGTGACATTCAAGAAGATGTCGAAAAAGAAGTAAAACAAATAGACGACAACAAAGAGCAGAAGAAGTAATTTTTTTTTGTTCTCATTACTTTTTGATGGAAGGCGGCGGTGAAACAATCGACTTCCAATAGTAATGTTCTCGCAACCGCAACGTATCCTTATTACGGTAAGGTCTCATTCCACCTCTTTACATCTTTCAGTGTTTCAAAGATTCTAACGTGGATATTAAGGTAATGCCGCAGCCGGATGAAAACATTTGATTCGATTCGTGCAGAATTAGATTCGGGAAAAACTTCCTGCGAAAAAATTACGCAAGAATATCTGGGCGTGATTGAACAAGGCAAGAGGCTTAACGCCTTTCTTGCTGTCTTCCCGGAACAATCTCTTGAGCAAGCCCGTACTGTGGATAAGAAACGTTCTGCAGGAACAGCGGGCCCGTTGGCGGGAATGGTTGTTTCCATCAAAGACGTTATCTGTGTGAAGGATGCACGGGTAACGTGCGGCTCGAAGATTCTTGAACATTTTGTTTCGCCGTACGATGCAACGGTGGTAAGCCGCTTGAAACAAGCCGATGCGGTCATTATCGGCAAAACGAATATGGATGAGTTCGCAATGGGTTCGTCCACCGAGAACTCCGCGTATGGTCGCGTTAAACTGCCGCAGGACGAATCCCGCGTGCCCGGCGGATCGAGCGGCGGTTCGGCGGTTGCGGTTCGAGCCGGCATGTCCACCACTGCGCTTGGTTCGGATACGGGCGGCTCCATTCGTCAGCCCGCATCGTTTACCGGCGTTGTGGGTTTGAAGCCGACGTACGGTCGCGTTTCCCGTTACGGCTTGGTTGCGTTTGCCTCTTCATTTGATGCAATTGGTCCCCTTGCTTTATCAACAAAAGATGCGGCAAGAGTGCTCGGTGTTATTGCGGGGCATGATGAGCATGATTCTACTTCCGCAGAAGTGCCTGTGCCAAATTATCTTGGCGCATTGACAAAGGATGTGAAAGGATTGAGGGTAGGCATCCCGAAAGAATATTTTGGCTCAGGACTGGAAGCCGAAGTACGCGATGCGGTAGAAAAAAAGATTGATGTCTTGAGGAAGCACGGAGCGATCATTCAAGAAGTTTCCCTTCCTCACAGTGAATATACCATTGCGACTTATTACATTCTCGCAACGGCTGAAGCTTCTTCCAATCTCGCCCGCTACGACGGCGCGCGGTACGGGTACCGAGCCAAAGGCGCAAACGATTTGATGGAAATGTATGTTCAATCGCGAAGTCAAGGATTTGGCGCAGAGGTGAAGCGCAGGATTATGCTTGGAACATACGTTCTTTCCTCGGGATATTACGACGCATACTACCGTAAGGGGCAAAAAGTCCGGCGGCTTATTCAGGATGATTTCATCAGCGCGTTCAAAAATGTGGATTGTCTCATAACGCCGACTTCGCCAAGCACATCGTTCAAGGCGGGTGAAAAAGTTGACGATCCTTTACAAATGTATTTATCAGATATTTTTACCACTTCTGCAAATCTTGCGGGTATTCCCGGTATCAGCATCCCTTGCGGAAATGACCGCCAGGGATTGCCGATCGGCTTGCAGATTTTAGGTAAACATTTTGACGAGGCAACGATTTTCCGCGTTGCGGATTTTTTGGAAACTACTTGAGACCTCTGAAAAATTAAATTTACTATCACGGTGAGCACCCGACGGTTCCGTTTTTCGGAATCTCCCGCTTCTCAGGATTCCGTTCAAAGAGCGGGATTCAAAGAACGGAACCGTACAGCCTGCCTGCCGCAGGCATGGCGGGACAGGCGGGCGTTCGGGGTGACTAAACGTAGAATATTTCAGAGGTCTTTCCTTCTTAATTTAATATATCAACTTTAACTCTAATATTGTACCTTTATATCATATTCAATTAAGAGCAAACATGGACAGTGGCAGCATCTAAAAATCTGTACTTTTAAAAATGGAGTCAATATTTTTTTAATTTTGCATTCCTGCGCGACAGGAAAAATTCCTGCGGGACAGGAAAATTGGTCAATAATAAATTAAGATACGTCTTTATTTTGCACAAAAACTTAGAAACTAAAATTCTCAACTCGTAACTTCTAACTTCTTATGAGCATACTTGTAGATAGAAACACTCGACTCGTGGTGCAGGGCATCACCGGCGGCGAGGGGACATTCCACACCAAACAAATGATCGAATACGGAACCAATGTCGTTGCGGGCGTTACTCCCGGCAAGGGCGGCACGATGTATAGCGGCAACGAAAAAGATCAATTTAAAAAACCGGTATCGGTGTATAATACGGTTGCCGAAGCGGTCGCAAAAGAAAAAGCGAATGTGTCCGTCATATTTGTCCCGGCGGGCTTTGCAGCGGATGCGATTATGGAAGCGGCTGACGCGAGAGTAAAGCTGATTGTGACCATTACCGAGGGCATTCCGGCTAACGATATGGTGAAGGTCTATGAGTATCTAAAAGTAAAGGGTGTGAGGATGATCGGTCCCAATTGCCCGGGCATTATTACTCCGGGTGAGTGTAAGGTCGGCATCATGCCCGGATTCATCCATAAGGCTGGCCACGTAGGGCTTATTTCCCGCAGCGGCACGTTGACATACGAAGCAGTGTGGCAACTGACGGAACGAGGCATCGGTCAATCTACGTGTATCGGTATTGGCGGCGACCCCGTTATCGGGACTCGCTTCATTGATGCTGTAAAATTATTCAACGAAGATCCCGATACTCATGCCATTATTATGATCGGTGAGATCGGCGGCACAGCCGAGGAAGAAGCCGCAGAATATATTAAAAAGCATGTTAAGAAGCCCGTCGTTGGATTTATTGCCGGGCAAACTGCTCCTCCGGGAAGACGCATGGGGCATGCCGGAGCAATCATTTCCGGTGGCAAAGGTACCGCCGCGGAAAAATTTGAGGCATTCCGCGAAGCGGGCATTCACGTTGTCGAAAGCCCGGCGTTGATAGGCGAAACGTTAGAGCGTGTTTTAAAAACAAGTAAAAATGTCCGCCAGAGGCGGATCAGCCTTCGGCTGAGAAAAAGGAAAACGGTTAAGGCAAAAAAAACCGTAAAGAAGGTTGTCAAGAAAGCCAATACCAAGAAACCGATTGCTCGAAAAAAGTCCAAGAAGCGGTAATGGGTCAGTCATCGGTTTCAAACATCACAGCGGACAAACGTGTGTCTCTTACCTAATCTTGTAATGAAGGAATAATCAGATATGGCAGTTGAACGAACATTAGCTATCCTCAAACCTGATTGTGTTAAAAAAAATCTTCAAGGCGAGGTCATTGCCCGGATCCAGAAAGCAGGCTTCAAGGTTCTTGGTTTTAAAATGATTCGCTTAACGAAAGAAGCCGCTGGAGCCTTTTATGCCGTCCACAAAGGTCGCCCGTTTTATGATGGACTTGTGGAATTTATGTCGAGCGGTCCGTGCGTCCCCATTGCTCTCGAGAAAGAAAATGCGGTAGCGGATTTCCGTACGCTCATTGGCGCAACCGATCCGAAAGATGCGGCAGAGGGGACCATACGTAAGCTGTATGCCGATAATAAGGGCGAAAATATCGTTCATGGTTCGGATTCACCGGAGAATGGAAAGATAGAAGTTGCATTCTTTTTTTCAGGTAGCGAACTCGTTTAGATGAGTGAATAGTGAACTGGTGAGTGGTTTGCGCCAGAGGCGCATCCGCCTTAGGCGGAAATTGGTGAATGGTTTGCGCCAGAGGCGCATCCGCCTTAGGCGGAAATTGGTGAATGGTTAATTGGTAAGTAGCTCATTTAAGATATCGCTGGCTCACCACCTACCAATTAACAAATTAACTAATCACACACATTCCCATGTCTTTACCGAAGTGGAAGAAACTTACCCAGAAAGAGCTTTATAAAAACCCCTGGTGGGTGTATCGTCAGGATACGTTTATGCTTCCCAATGGCGAGGTAGGGGAGTATTTCTATGTCCATACGAACGGTTCGAGCCTCGTCATTCCTTTCTTGAACGACGGCAAAATTATTTTAGTAAAGCAATATCGTTACCTTTGTGATGAAGAAAGCCTTGAGTTTCCATGCGGTGGCGTCAAGGCAGGCAGTGATTATACGAAGACGGCTATTCAGGAATTGGCGGAAGAAGCAGGATACGCTTCAACGGACTTGAAACAAATCGGGAAGTTTAATCCATTCAACGGCGTTACGAATGAAATCTGCCATGTGTTTCTCGCAAAAAATTTAACGAAAGCTGCCTCCACGCCGGATGTTACAGAGCAGTTCGAGCATTTTCAATTTTCGCCGGACGAGATTGATTTAAAGATCAAGTCTGGAGAAATTTGGGATGGCATGACCATCGCGGCGTGGATGCTGGTGCGCCCGCATATCAGTTAGAAAAAAATCACAAAGCCATCCCGATCATCATGATTATCGGGATGGCTTTGTGTTTAAAGGAGAAAAATATCCAATGAAGCGCACGAATATTGTTATGCTTGTTTTGCTTTTCTTTGTTTGTTTGAATGCCGAGAGCCAAGTCAAGGTTGGCGCAGATATGCTCTTTGAAAAATATTTTCACCTTATCGAGGGAAAGAACATAGGGCTGGTGACGAACCACTCCGCGGTGTTATCAAATGGTAAACATCTTGCTGACGCTTTGTTTGAGGATAAACGGACGAAACTTGTGGCTCTTTTTGGTCCGGAGCATGGCATTCGCGGCGATGCGCCGGCGGGGAAGACTATTCAAAGTGGTAAAGATGAAAAGACAGGTCTCCCTGCATATTCTCTATACGGAAAAATCAACAAGCCAACGGATGAAATGTTAAAGGACATTGAAGTATTGGTCTTTGATATTTTCGATGTCGGTGTGCGATTCTACACGTATGAGAGCACGCTTTCTCTTGCGATGGAAGCCGTTGCCGAAAAGGGCATTCCTTATATTGTTCTTGATCGTCCCAATCCGATTCGCGGAACATGGGTTGAGGGGTTCACTCGAGAAGATTCTCTCAAATCGTTCGTAGGGTTGCATCCTATTCCTGTGGTCCATGGGATGACGATGGGGGAGTTAGCTGAAATGATCAATAAGGAAGGGTGGCTTAAGAATAGTGTGAAAGCGAACTTGACCGTTATAAAGGCTGAAGGCTGGAAACGGGAGATGTGGTTTGATCAGACGGGGCTGCAATGGGTGCCACCATCGCCTAATATTAAGACTCTAAGCGCTGCAACCGTTTATCCGGGAATGTGCTTTTTTGAGGGAACGAACGTTTCGGAAGGACGCGGCACGGAGCGACCATTCGAAACGATAGGTGCGCCATATATTGACGGTAAGAAATTAGCCGATGAGTTAAGTGGATTCCATCTCAAGGGTGTTATATTTGAGCCGATCCAGTTCACACCGAAAGACATCCCTAATGCCGTGTCCAATCCAAAACACAAAGGGGCACTCTGCGGCGGTGTGATTGTCAACGTGACGGATCGAAACTCGTTTGAGCCGGTCAAAACCGGTGTTTTCATGATTTCTGCCATCAAAAAACTCTATCCCAAAGAGTTGCAGTGGCGGGGGACGTATCTCAATAAGCTTTCGGGTTCTGCAAAAGTAAGATTGTCAATTGATGCGGGAGAGTCACCGGAAGCAATTGCGAAAATGTGGGGCGATGATGTTCAGAAGTTCACCAAGTTGCGGGAGAAGTATTTGCTGTATAAGTAAAAGCTTTCTCAAAAATCCTAAGAACCTTGCGAAGGTTTAACCCCCATTTTAAAACGTTTTACTACGCCAACGCCTGTTTTATATCCGCAATAATATCTTTCACATCCTCGATTCCCACAGAAATTCTAACAAGCCCATCCGTTACGCCAATGCGATTACGCTCATCAGCGGGGACCGATGCATGGGTCATCGTTGCAGGATGGGAGATAAGTGTTTCAACTCCGCCCAAGCTTTCAGCTAAGGCGCAAAGCTTGACCCGCTTGAGAAATTTCTTGGCGCTTTCTAAGCTTCCTAAATCAAACGAGATCATACCTCCAAACTCGCTCATTTGTTTTTGAGCCAACCGGTGTTGAGGGTGTGAAAGAAGTCCGGGGTAATTCACCTTTTTGACTTTTCGATGCCGCGATAAAAATGAAGCGACTTCCATTGCGTTATTGCAGGCTCTATCCATCCTCACGGCAAGAGTCTTGATGCCGCGAATGCACATCCATGCCTCAAATGGACTCATAATGCCTCCAATGGACTTTTGGAGAAATCGGAGTTTTTCTATCATCTTTGCATCGTTAAGAACCAGCAGCCCGCCGAGCATATCGCTGTGGCCGTTGAGATATTTTGTCGCGCTGTGCATAACGATGTCAATGCCGTATTCGAGCGGACGTTGCAAATAAGGGCTGGCAAATGTATTATCCACCACTGAAATAACCTTCTTCGCTTTGCAAATTTTTGCTGCGCCAGCCAAATCGGTGATTTCCATTGTTGGGTTTGTCGGCGTTTCGATGAACACCATTTTGGTGCTGGATTTAATAGTTTTTTTCAGTATATCCAAGTCCGTCGTGTCAACAAACTCAAAATCGAGATTAAAATTATTCAGCACGAGCTTGCCCAGCCGGTAGGTGCCTCCGTATACATCGCGCGAAACGATGATATGGTCGCCTGCTTTTAACGCCATGAACAACGTTGTAATCGCTGCCATGCCCGAACCAAACGCTAACCCCTCTTTTCCTCCTTCAAGTTCAGCGATGCTTTTTTCAAGGACAGTTCGAGTAGGATTAGAAACACGGGCATACTCGTATCCCTTGTTAACGCCTAATTCTTCTTGAACGTACGTTGAAGTAAGATGAACCGGCGTCATAATGGAACCGGTCGTCGGATCAGGCTCTATGCCTGCATGAACAGCTTTTGTCGAAAAACCCATGGTAATTCCTCAAAAATAATTTTCAATTGTCAATTTACAATTTTCAATTAAAGATCAACGCTGTAAGCTGAACGCCGATTGCTGACAGCTTCTATCTAGACATATACTCTATCACATCAAACCTTGTTACTATGCCCACGACCTTTGCCTCATCCTCTACCAAGACTGCCGGATGCTTTTTCGAAAGGAGGGTAATTGCTTGATTGATAGATTCGTCAATATGGACTTTCGGAAATGCCGGCTTCATCAAAGAACTCACCGGCGCATCGAAAAGGGCGGGGTTCCCTAAAACCGCTCCCATGAGATCGCTTTCTTCGATACTGCCGACAGCTTGCCCTTTATCGAGCACCGGAAGCTGCGAAATGTTGTGCTGATTCAATAAGTCAAGTGCTTTGCGGATAGTTGTTACGGGGTCAATGGAAATTAAGCTCGGGACTCCCTTTTTTCCTTCGAGCACATAACGGATAGTAATTTTTTCCGGTATGAGGAGCCGATTCTCCCGCATCCAATCATCGTTATAAATTTTGCTCAGATAGCGCTCACCAGTATCAGGTAAAAGCACGACCATCACGTCTTTTTCCGAAAGCCGCTCGGCTACCTTCATTGCTCCTGCCATCGCCGTTCCTGCCGAGCCGCCGACGAAGATTCCTTCTTCGCGTGTTAGCCTTCGTGCCATAAGAAACGATTCTTTGTCCGTAACTTCAATCACCTCGTCAATATATTGGAACTGGAGAACGCCCGGTATATAATCCTGACCAATTCCCTCAACCTTATATGTTTTAAAAACTGGAGAGAATTTTTTCGTATAAAAATATTCTCGCAACACTGAACCTTTCGGGTCAATACCGACAACCTTGACGTTGGGATTTTGCTCTTTCAAAAATTTTCCGACGCCGCTAATTGTTCCTCCTGTTCCTATTCCACATACGAAATAGTCTATTTGGCCACCCGTTTGTTCCCAAATTTCCGGACCGGTAGTCTTATAGTGGCTTTCGGGGTTTTTGGGATTGTAATACTGATTCGCTAAAATTGAATTCGGCGTTTCCCGAACGATTTTTTTGGCAACCTCCGTATAGCTTTCTGGGGATTCATGGGGTACGGCGGTTGGGGTAACAATAACTTCCGCCCCGTAAGCTCTAAGAAGCCTAATTTTTTCAATACTCATTTTATCAGGCATGGTAAAGATGCACTTATACCCCTTTACTGCCGCCGCAATAGCCAAGCCTAAGCCTGTGTTGCCGGATGTGGACTCTACAATGGTTCCACCGGGTTTTAAGCGCCCTTCCCGCTCTGCTTCCTCTATCATTTCTTTGCCGATGCGGTCTTTTACCGAGCCGCCTGGATTGAAATACTCCACCTTCACAAAAATCGTTGGCTTAAACCCTTGGTTGATCTTATTGACCTTCACTAATGGCGTATTGCCTATTGTATCGGTAATATTTTGGTGAAATTTTATCTTTTTAATGTCAGAAAGCATAAAAAATACTCCAAAAATGATGTTTTTCGACTGAAATTTACAAAATATAACACTATTCATATCCATAACAAAGAAAAAACTGAGAATTTGGAATTTTTGGGAGCTTTAAATTATGTATTTCTCAATCACAAACCTTCGGAAGGTTTCAAATGCCGCTGTACGGCATCTCCCGCTTTTTGGATTCCGTTCAATGAGCCTGCCTACCGCTGGTCCGCCTAAGGCGGGCAGGCATGGCGGGATTCCAAAGAACGGAACCGTACAACGGGACCTTCGGAAGGTTCGTATTTTAGTTTAGGAAAATAGCTTGACTTTAAGGTTTCAATTTTGTATCATTTTACCCCAATTTGATGCAAAATGAGGCAATTTTAGGCAAAAACGAGAGGATTTTGAAAAGTTTTATGGCGACTACAACAGACTTCAGGATTGGAATGGTAATTCGTTTTAACGGCGAGCTACATAGAATTGACGAGTATATCCATCGGACTCCCGGTAATCTTCGGGCATTTGTTCAGGCTAAACTCCGGAATTTAAGGTCTGGCAGAGTAACCGAGACGAGGTTTAGATCGGGGGAAGAGGTAGAAGAGGTCCGATTGGAACAAAAGGAGTTTACTTACCTTTACCACGATGGTGCAAGCTTTCAGTTTATGGATAAGGTAAATTACGAGCAGATGCCGGTTCAAGCATCTGCCTTAGGTGAAGGGGCGAAGTTTCTGAAAGAAGGGGAAACCGTTCAACTTTTCATGGTGGGGAGCGATATCGTTAGCTCTGAGATTCCCTTTAACGTCGAGTTGAAAGTGGTAGAAACAGTACCGGGGGTTCGCGGAGATACGGCACAAGGGGCGACAAAGCCGGCAACGCTCGAGACCGGCGCAACAGTCAACGTACCCCTTTTTGTCAATGAAGGGGATGTAATTCGCGTTGATACACGAACTGGTCAATATTTAGAGCGGGTCAAAAACTAATCCATTGGTGCTATGGCTCGTAGGAGGAGCCTTGCCCAAGTAGCCCCGACGAACAATCGGGATTACACGTTCCCCATAACCAACTTGGACTATCCATGGATCTTGCATACGTTAAGAAAGTTATCAAGCTTGTTGAAAAAAGCGATGTGGACGAAATTGAAATAGAAGAAGAAGGAAAGAAAATACGTGTAGCGAAGCATAGAAACTCCCAGGCAGTGTATCAAATTCCTAATCTATCCCTGCCAGCCCAGCCTGTTGGCGCGCCCGCACTTCCTGCCGCATCACAAACTGCGGAGATACCTCCTCCAAAGACCGAGGTCAAGTATCATGAAATACGCTCTCCCATTGTTGGCACGTTTTACAGAGCGCCCGCGCCGGATGCCGAAGTCTATGTGGAGATAGGGCAGGAGGTAAAACCCGGCTCCGTACTCTGTATCGTTGAAGCCATGAAGTTGATGAACGAGATTGAATCCGATGTTGAAGGGAAGGTCGTCAAGGTGTTGGCGGAAAATGGCAAGCCGGTAGAGTACAATCAACTGCTCTTCCTTATTGACCGAGCATAACAAATCAAGAAATCAGTCACCTCGTTGAGAGCATGTGCATCCATCCGTCGCATTTCAATTGAGGACGATAGAGAATAGGAATACATTTGTTCGAAAAAGTACTTATTGCTAATCGCGGGGAAATAGCGCTCCGTGTCATCAGAGCGTGCCGCGAGTTGGGCATTAAAACCGTTGCGGTTTATTCCGAAGCGGACCGGGACGCGTTGCATGTAAAATTTGCGGATGAAGCAGTTTGTATAGGACCGCCTTCAAGCAAAGAAAGTTATTTAAATATCCCCCGCCTTATTGCCGCTGCAGAAGTAACCAATGCCGATGCGATCCATCCGGGATACGGGTTCCTTGCAGAAAATGCCAACTTTGCGGAAATTTGCGCAACCTCAGGATTAACGTTTATCGGTCCCAAACCAAAAGCCATTACAGCAATGGGTGATAAAGCCCTTGCGAAGGAAACCATGCGCAAGGCTGGTGTTCCCGTTGTGCCGGGAAGTGATGGAGTGATTTCGGATGTCAACGAAGCGAAAAAAATCGCTGGAGATGTCGGTTATCCGATCATCATTAAAGCTACGGCGGGTGGCGGCGGAAGGGGTATGCGCATTGTTCGTGAAGTCTCCGAGCTTGAAAACGCGTTTCGCACCGCAAGTCACGAAGCCGAAACCGCATTCGGTAATCCCTCAGTGTATATCGAAAAATATGTCGAAGAGCCTCGCCATGTTGAAATACAGGTTATGGGGGATCAGTACGGTAATATTATTCACCTCGGAGAACGTGATTGCTCCATCCAACGAAGACATCAAAAACTCGTGGAGGAATCTCCATCGCCCGCGGTAACACCTGAAATCCGGGAAGCAATGGGCGTCGCCGCGATCAAGGGGTCAAAAAGCGTTAATTATACCGGGGCAGGAACGATTGAATTTTTGCTGGATAAGCACAAAAATTTTTATTTTATGGAAATGAACACCCGTATCCAAGTTGAGCACCCGGTTACGGAAGAAGTGCACGGCGTTGACCTTCTCAAAATGCAAATCGAGGTTGCGGCGGGAATGCGCTTAAAGAAAGCTACTCCCAAGCCCCAATGGCACGTGATAGAATGCAGAATTAATGCGGAAGACCCGAATTATGATTTTCGCCCCTCACCCGGGAAAATTACGAGCTTCCATCTTCCCGGTGGTTTTGGCGTTCGGGTTGATACCCATGCCTATGCGGGGTATGAAATACCGCCCTATTATGATTCCCTCGTTGCAAAGTTGATTGTAAAAGGAAAAACGAGGGAGGAAGCGATTGATAAAATGTATTATACGCTCGATGAATTTATCGTCGAAGGCATTAAAACAACAATTCCGTTCCATAAGAAGCTGATGAAAAACGACCGTTTTAGAGAAGGCGATTTCGATACAAAATTTGTCGAGTCATTTGATTTTAAAGACTAGAAGCCATCCCCAAAATAATACGCTATCGGTGTGTTTAATGGGTTTGCGCCAGAGGCGCATCCCTGCCTGCAGCAGGCAGGCGCCTTTGGCGGAGAAACCCATTAAACTGTAACGAGCCTTTTACCACGTCCTAAAGGACGTGGTTATAACCCCGACCTTTAGGTCGGGGCATAAAAAGCAAAAAAGAAATAAGGGCTTCAGCCCCGACACCACAACGGAGTAGTTTTTGAGATAGCCTGTAGGGAAATTATAAATTGAAAATTGTATATTGTAACGAACAAGAGTCTTTTCTTGGTTAATAACAATTCGTAAATTCACGTCTGAAGTCTAAGAACTGTAGAGGCAACTATGAATTTTCCCGCAAATCTTCAATACACCAAAGAGCACGAGTGGATACGAGTAGAAGGTGATGCAGGATGGATAGGCATCACAGATTATGCACAAGGGGAGCTGGGCGACGTAGTATTTGTCGAACTTCCATCTGTCGGCACAAAGCTTCAACAAGGCAAGACATTCGGCACCATCGAAGCAGTGAAAGCAGTGTCTGATCTTTACGCTCCCATATCAGGAGAAGTGCTTGAACTGAATAAAGAGATTCAATCCACCCCTGAGTTGGTCAACAAAGAGCCGTATGATAAAGGATGGATGGTAAAGGTGAAAATTGCCAACGCTTCTGAGCTTGCCAGTTTAATGGATGTAGAGTCATACAAGAAGCTGATCGCAAAATAGCTCCTTTGGTTAACCGAATATTGTCTTTTTTTATTTTTCTTTCAGCTTCCTAAAACTCCTATTCTCGCGAGTTTTCGGAGACAATAATGATTGTTGTTCACTCCTTTCTAGGTGGAACTTCCGGTCTGATGATTTTTTATGACAACCAGCGCCGACAATAAAACAACATTTCTTTTCTTCGAAAAACTCAGTCGGTCTCAACGAAAGCTGTTATCCGCCTTCACGCTCATTTTAGTTGTCGTTTTTGTCGGGCTTGCCTTTCTTCTTTCTCAGTTTATAGATTTTACTTCGCGAACAAGCAAACAGTTCTCTGCCTCCACGGCGAGAGATACTCTTGTCCTTGAAGGGTATCGTCTTTCACTCAGCGTTTACCGGATAGGACAAGAAGCATATACCAACCCCGCTCAGCGCGATAGCCTCCAACTTTTGTACCAACGTTCAATTGATAACTTAGAGCAAGTCAAGCAACACTACCTTGCGCTTCTTGCGTACGCAGGAAGCGAAGAACGCGGTTTTCTGCTTGCGGAATTTAATAATTTCTGGTCGTCTGCGGATGTCCTGATTGCAAGAACTGGTTACCTGTTGAACGAATCTCGTAGCGGCAATAGTACTGATAAAACATTAGCGGATGGACTCAAGGGCGATTTTTTTTCTGCTGACGATAAATTCTATAAAACAATACGGACACATTTCGACAAACTTCTCAGTGCAGAGTTAAGAGAAAATGCCTCGCAAATCTTGTCATCCAGCCAACGTGTGGAACAAGTCGGCTATCGTTGGTTTTTTATTGCTTTCTTATTATTTGGCTTAGGTGCTACGATCGCGTTTATTATAACAAGGCAGGGGAAGCATTTTCAAGAGGGTACGCGCCGCTTTCAGACGTTGCTGGATTACTCTATCAACCCCATCCTGATAGTATCGCCCAGTGGTAGTGTTCTCTATGCGAATCCGGCATACGAGCAGTGGTCAGGCTTAAGACGGTCAGATTTGGTAGATCACCCGGCGTTTGCAGGAGTTACGTTGTTAAATCAAAGTAAGGATGGAGAAAGTTTTTGGGAGTTGATCTCACCAACATTAAAAGCCGGTAAAGCTTGGTCCGGTGACGTTGAAATTAACAGGAAGCACGAGGGCAGAATTTTTACATTGTTAATCATCTCTCCGGTATTGGATGCGTCAGGGCAGTTAGTAGAATGTATTAGTATCCATCATGATGTAACGGAGCGACGAGAGCTGGCGCGTAAGTTTGAGGAGTCACAAGAAAAATACCAAAACATTGTCGAAAGCTCGCTTGATGGTATTGTCATTGTGCAGGATGGGAAGCTGGTGTTTGTCAATTTTTCCGCTGTCAAAATTTTCGGCTATGAATCTGCCGAAGAAATGAAGACCCTTACCTTCACGGATACAGTGGCTCCTGCCAGCAGGTTCTTTGTCCTCGAAGGTTATCAGGACCGCCTCATTGGAGAAGACATTCTGCGCAATCACGAAATCAAGGGGCTTACAAAACAAGGGAGAATTATTGACCTTGAAGTCAGTGCGAAGCTTGTTTCGTGGAATGGAAAAACCGCCGTGCAGGCTTCTTTCCGTGATGTTACAGAGCGGAAAACCCTTGAGCGGGAACAAGCGTTATGGTTGTGGGAACAGGAAACCATGAGCGCAATTGACCGTCAACTTGTTTCGAGCGTTGATTTGCGCGTGGTGTTGGATACCATTTCCTATCATGCAAAAATTCTTACGCGCGCTGATTGGGCGGGAGTTATGATGGTTGATCCTACCGCAACCCAGGCTCTTTGGCGTGCTGCAAAAGGCAATAAAACTCCTCTTTCAACGGAGTCATTTCAATTAGGCGCGGCGATGCGGGAAATTGTCAAAAGCGAAGAGCCACTGGTGATGCAAGATTTAGGAATCAACCCGAGATTCCCTATCAATGAGTTCCCTCCCTTTCAAGAGGAAAATATTGTTTCTGCAGCGCGATTTCCCCTCATCGTGGAAAAAGAAATCCGTGGGCAGCTTGTCATAGGGTATCGCCAGTATCACGAGTTTTCTGCGCGGGAGATCCGCCTTCTCAGCTCCCTTGCGGAAAAATCTTCCATTGCTTTGGCGAATGCCCAGTTGTACGATAGCCTGCTTTCCCGCGAACGTGACCTTGAGTTGCTTTCCGGCGCGCGCGTTAACGCGCAAGAGGAAGAACGCCGGCGCATTGCGCGCGAGATTCACGATAGCCTGGGCCAATTGCTGACGGCAATCAAATTTAACGTCGAAATTTTCGAGGATGTTGTCAATCTTCAGGGAAGTGATGAACGGCAGCGAATCGAGGATATTAAATCGTTACTCGATAACGCTATGAGTGAAGCGCGTGAAATTTCTTATAATCTTATGCCGAGCGTGTTGGTTGATTTCGGTTTGGCGCCTGCTTTGCAATTGCTGTGCGAGCAGTTTTCTAAACGAAATAATCTACGTATTCTCTTTCACTCGAACGGTGTCGATAAACGGCTCGACCCGACGGTCGAAATCGGCTTGTACCGGATTATTCAGGAAGCGTTGAATAATGTAGCGAAACACGCAGAGGCGCAAGAGGTTAATGTGCAGTTGATAGGGGATTCCAAAACCATCCGATTGACGATTGATGATAACGGTAAAGGCTTTTACGTTCCTCGGTTTGACGTGGGGAAACAAGAGCGGCATGGTATGGGGTTAGTAAGCATGCGTGAGCGGGTTGCCTCCTTCAATGGAGTCTTTACGCTCGATTCAAAGGCGGGGCAAGGAACGGAGATTATCGTCGAAATTCCAGTGATACATTCAAATGACGATGGACAAAATTAAAATTCTCTTGGCAGATGACCATGCTCTCATCCGTAGTGGCATTACGACCCTTTTGCAGGGCAGCGCGGATTTTTTCGTTATAGGAGAAGCCAAAGACGGGGTAGAAGCTATTCAGAAAGCAAAAGAGCTAAACCCCGATGTCATCGTTATTGACCTTTCTATGCCGAAACTTTCCGGCATAGAGGCTACAAAGATTATTAAAAAAAAACACCCTCATATTCGCGTGTTGGTTCTGACGATGCATGAAAACGAGGAATATGTTTATCAAATTCTTAAATCAGGAGCTAGCGGCTACGTTCTCAAAAGCGCAGGCAAAGAAGAGTTATCCTCTGCTATTCGCTCCGTCGCCCGAGGGGAGAAGTTTTTCAGTCCGAGGGTGTCTCAAATTATGACGGAAGGTTATTTGCGTCGTGCGGAAGAAGATGAGGTGAAAGGACGGCAGGATGATGTTCCGCTTACCCGGAGGGAAAAAGAAATTTTAGCCTTAGTTGCTAACGGATTAACAAATCAGCAGATTGCCGACCAATTGTACATCAGCCCACGTACGGTAGATACCCACCGAACAAACATCATGCAGAAGTTGGATATTCATGACGTTGTCAATTTGGTGCGTTATGCCATCGATCATGGCGTAACGACACCAAAAGAAAGCGCTGGAGAACAGGAACAGTAGATTGTATGAACGGAAACGGGTGTACATGGTTATGCGCCAGCGTCACTGGTTCATTTTGTATTTTTTCATCAACCGGTAGAATGTTGCCCTTCCGACTTTAAGCTTGCTTGCCGCTTCAACAATATTTCCGTTTGTAACTTTTAGTGAGTGACGAAGCGCTTCCTCCTTTAATTTTTCCATAGGCTTAATAATTTCCGTTCCGGCAAAAAGGGGCGAGGATGAAGAGCTTTGGTCTTCTTTTGAACCAAACGCCTGCACTGCCAGAGGTAGATCTTTCTCAGTGATCATGGTGCCTTCTGCCATAAGAGTGGCGCGCTGGATTGCATTCTCAAGCTCTCGAATATTCCCGGGCCACGGATAATCATACAACATCTTAAAAGCCCTTTTCGAGAACTTCATATCTTGTTTGGAGATCTCCGCGGAAAACTTTTTCAGAAAGCTTTCTGCAAGAAGCAGTATATCCGACCGCCTGTCCCGCAACGGGGGGAGCATGATAGGGAATGTCGCCAGCCGGAAATAAAGATCCTCTCGGAATTCTTTTAAGCCGATAGCTTTCACTAAATCCCGGTTGGTTGCAGAGATCAGTCGCACATCCGAAGTGAAGGTTTCGTTGCCGCCCACGCGCTCAAATTGTTTGGATTGAATGACACGAAGCAATTTCGCTTGCAGACTCAAATCAAGATCACCGATTTCATCGAGGAAGAGCGTGCCGCCATCAGCTTGCTCAAATTTTCCGATCCTTCGCTGATGTGCGCCTGTAAACGAGCCCTTTTCGTGCCCAAAGAGCTCGCTTTCAAGCAAATCTTTGGGGATAGAAGCACAGTTGACCACAACGAAGGGATTGTTTTTTCTTATCCCGTTGAAGTGAACAGCCCGTGCAATAAGCTCCTTTCCAGTTCCGCTTTCACCGAGCACCAATACGCAGATGTCATTGTCTTTCACTTTGTTGACGAGCTTGAAAACCTCCTGCATTGTTCCGTTATCAGAAATAATGTTGTCGAAGTGGACGGCTTTCTCCATCGAATCTCGCAGGCGGCTTACCTCTCTCGCCAGATCGTGAGTTTGAAGCGCATTTTTCACTGTAATTTCAAGTTTGGCAAAATCTACCGGCTTGCTGAAATAATCCGTTGCGCCAAGCTTGAGGGTTTCTATGGCAATCTCAATTTTCCCTTGTGCCGAAAGCATAATCACAGGCAAATCAGGGAAACGTTTCTTTATCTCTTTGAGTATTTCAACTCCGCCGATGCCGGGCAGCATGATATCGAGCAAAATCAAATCTGGATTGTCGTCTAACGCCTCCAGACACGATTCCCCGTTGATAAAAGTTCTTGATTGGTACCCCCATCGCTTCGTAACCCAGTGTTCGAGCAAACGCGCGATAGTGTCTTCATCGTCAACAATATAGATTAGTTTGTCAGCCATAGTATGTATATATGTTTGGTTGTGGTAAATGAAACCGGGTTATTACCAATTTGGGAATTCCAGTTTCATGGTCAAAATATGCTCTTCGCCGGTTGTGACCGTCAAACGTCCCCCTTGAAGTTCGACAAGTTGTTTCGCAAATGCCAAGCCTAATCCCTGTTCGCGTATTTCCACATGAGGCGCGTGTACCCAAGTAAAATTGTTTACCAATGTCTCCCCATGAGCATCCGGCGATTGTGTTAATTCGCTTCGGATTTGAATTTGAATGGACGAGACGTATCTCGAAACATCTGCATGGATTTGGGAATCCGTGGGAGAAAAACTGATCGCATTGTTAAGCAAATTTTCTATGATTTGGATGATCTTCATTGCATTGAGTTTCGATGGCAGCGTAATCGGTTCGAGATGCGATATAATGTTGATGGACTTTGCCTCTGCCTTCGATCTCACTAAAGCAATTGAGGACATCACAAGAGTGCTTATATCTTCTTTAGGAACAGTCGCTAGGACTTTTACTCTTGGCTGAACCTTTGTCCCCAAGTAGTAGTCTATAAAACTTGAGAGGCGTTTTCCCTCGTCTCGTATGATCTTGGCATATTCTTGGCGCGCTTTGAGTGAAAGTCGTGGATCGTTGAGCATGATTTCGGCATACCCAATGATTGAGGTAAGCGGCGTGCGCAATTCGTGCGAGATACTTCCTGGCGATTCCTTGTTGCTATCTATCTTTGGATTCGGGATGCTCATAAGTTTTCCTATTGTTTAAAGCGCTGAACGACGGCTGTGTCTTCAGCTTAATGAGTATCGAATAGATTCAGATTACGAAACAGATTCTCTATATACATGTGCGAGTGGCTCTGTTGTTATCCTTACCATTTTATAACTCAATACTTGTGCCAACGAATTATGCCTCAAACAATAAGTTTTTGACCATTTTCTATAAGAAAAAACACCGTCCTGTATCAATATAAGAATTAAATTGCGTTAAAAATTGATTAATGATTAGTTATCGCTTAATTTATTAAAAATTAAACAAAAATACAGTAGTATCATTTTGATTCAGCAATATCATTTTGAGACATCAATTTCGAGAAAACCTCAAATTTTCTCAAAAAAACAAGGAAATCTCGTTTGGCACGGCGTTTGAGATAATACTAATCAAACAAATTACTCAACAACAAAATGTCAACGGAGAATACAATGAAAAAGTCAATCTTAACAATCGCCCTCGTAGTTCTTAGCTCAGCCATGATCCAAAAAGCAATGGCACAAGCAACTGCAACACAGACTGTTACTTTAGCTGTGAACGCGGTTTATAAGATAGCAACATCCGGCAACCCCGGTGCCTTAACGGTTACCACGGGTAGTGCCGGAACAGATGCTTTAACGTCCGTCAGCGACAACTCGACGTCCTACAGCATCACCCAGAATTTTGGCAACACAGTGAAGATCACAGCGAACTTAGATGCAGCGTTAAGCGCCGGCTACACGCTTCAATTGAACTTAGCCAGCAGCAAAGGCACCAGTGCAGGTAGCGTTGATATCTCCAATGCGACCTCAGGCAGTGCGGTGAACGTGGTAACGGCGATAGCAAAGGGTGCAGATGCGAGCCAAGCGATCGGCTACACCTTCTCAGCTTTGGCATCAGCCGGAACATTAGCTTCGACTTCTAAAACTGTTACTCTTACCCTTACGAACTAAATTAAGCTAAGTTGTAAACGCCTCCGAGCGTAGTAAAGCCTAAAAGCTCCCAAGTTTAACTTGGGGGCTTTTTTGTTTTTTAGACATAGATAGGTTGGTAAAAATGGTTTCTGCTTTGTTCAGAATGCCACAGGCACTTTCCTTATTTTAAAGGCAATTTCGCTATCTCATTTTGATTCATAGAAATCAAAATGATACACAATAGTGAAAATAATGCAGTAAAATCAGTTGTTTCTGCAAGTTATACTGGCACAATAGTTGAAATACTATAATTAGAAAACGAAACCAAACAACCACAATCACCAAATCAAACAGGAGTTTATATGAAACAAATTCTCATCACACTCACACTGGTAGTCCTAAGCTCAATCCTTATCGAAACGGCATTTGCTCAAGTCACTGCCACCCAAAGCGTTTCCTTAACCGTGAATACGGTTTATAAGATAGCAACATCCGGTAACCCCGGTGCCTTAACGGTCACCACGGGTAGTGCCGGAACAGATGCTTTAACGTCCGTCAGCGACAACTCGACATCCTACAGCATCACCCAGAATTTTGGCAACACAGTGAAGATCACAGCGAACTTAGATGCAGCGTTAAGCGCCGGCTACACGCTTCAATTGAACTTAGCCAGCAGCAAAGGTACCAGTGCAGGTAGCGTTGATATCTCCAATGCGACCTCAGGCAGTGCGGTGAACGTGGTAACGGCGATAGCAAAGGGTGCAGATGCGAGCCAAGCGATCGGCTACACCTTCTCAGCTTTGGCATCAGCCGGAACGTTAGCTTCGACTTCTAAGACTGTTACTTTGACATTAACGAACTAATTTTGAGTTGGTGGGAATTCCGCGACTGGCAAATCTAACAAACGACCGGTCGCGGAAATTCACATTGTAAGAAAGACCCAAGCCGTGAACGTTCGATACCGACATATTGCGAAAGGATTTTGGAGATTACTCTTCTTTGGGGTAATCTTTTCGCAGTTTGTACGGGCACAGGGAGTCAATACACAACAGGTAATAACGCTCCAAGTGGTCGAACTTAACAAAATAGGCATTAATCTCAATACCGTTAATCTGCTTATTGATCAAGCGTCTTTTGAACAGGGTCAGCCGTTGCCAGCGGAAAATTCCGATGGGACTCTGGTATGGACAACCAACGGAGATAATAAAAAAATTACCGTATCCAGTAACCAAACCTCTCCACGGTTCACTCTTAAATTGATAGCACAGCCTGAGAACAATGCGGACATTGCCGCACCGGAGATTACGCTGAATGATAATACCATTCATGATTTGGTCATGGGAGTCTCAAGGCGGTCCGGGAAATGCAGAATTAGATTGAACGCCTCTGCAACGCTTTCTGACGGCGTTGGGATAGAAAATCACGTTATAACTTACACGATTACAAGCAGTTAGGGCATTTACCATCCTCCTTGTGCTTGAAAATGAACAACAATGCACCTATATTTGATATACCGATGCTACACACCAAACATTGTTACCAGAATCTTCAGTTACGTCGAATGATTTTCTTAAAAAGATTTTTTCTTTTTGCGATAGCAGTGTTTTTCTTTTTTTGCGGGACGGAGAGAACGTACGCGCAAGTTTATGGCAGTGCAAGCCATACGATAACCGTTGTCGTCAACACGATAACTATGGTGTCTGTGAGTTCCGGTACGGTTAGCATGACAATAACAGGCACAGGTGTGATTGCAGGGCAGAACCAAATGACTGTTGCTAACTCAGCCACAAGTTTGCTCTGGGGTGTCAATAGTTCATTGAAAAAAATAACGGCACAAACGAATCTTGTAGCGCCTCTGTTTGCGATGAAACTTTTGGCTGTAAGCCCTACGCAAGGCACGGCAGCCCCGGAGATCACATTAAGCACCACTGCCACCGACCTTCTCACAAATATCGGAAGATCAAAAGGAAGTTGCACATTGCAGTACACCGGCGTTGCGTTAGCCTCGCAAGGCACAGGAACTGATTCCCATACAATCACATTTACTGTTGCAGCTCAATAGGGCTTGGTATGATATGACACATTTTTATTCCTCATATTGGTTACGATGGCTTTGTTCATCAAAAGTATTTTTTACTTTGGTGAGCGTGTTCGGTGCCATTATGCTAACATCACCTCGCATCCATGCTCAAGTCATTACTGTTACCGGAAATAAAACACTGACCATTACGACTGCTGTTATCGGCTCGGAGCCGACTCCAGTGGTTAATAGTACATCAACTCTTTCGTATAAAAGGCGTTCGGCTATAGCTAAAATTACTGTTGGGACTTCTTGCCCAAGCCAAAGTTTTACTCTCAAGGTATTAGCAGTCAGCCCAACAGCCGGTACCGCCGCGCCGGAGGTAACGCTCGCGAATGGTATGTTGGCTACGGATTTTATAATCAATATCCCTTCTGGTAGCACTGCGGCATGGCGTACTGCCACGCTTCGCTATACAGCCTCAGCGACATTCGCTCAGGGTAACAGCACAGAAATGGGTAATGATGTCCACACCGTTACATACACTCTTGTCGTTCAATAAGGTCCCTTTATGAAAAATAATTTGCTGAAACTCTTGAGTGCGCTGGTTATTGTTTCTTGCACAACGCAAGCGCAAATCTCCGTGATCGGAGAGCTTAGCCAAGATAGGCAAGCGCGCCCCGGCGAAAAATATGACGGCGTGATTATAGTGAAGAACGACACCAATGAGCCGCAAGAAGCAAGAATATACCAGACAGATTATCTTTTCTATTTCAACGGCACGAATAACTACGGAGAGCCGGGCACGATGTCTCGGTCGAACGCAAAGTGGGTTACGTTCAGCCCATCGTATCTAACCGTGCCGCCACAAAGCACGGTGTCCGTCAATTTTACGGTAACGATACCGCCCACGATGACAGATGGCAAGAAACTTGTCGGTACATATTGGAGTATGCTGATGGTGGAAGGCATTGCCAAAGGCTCTGCCGAATCTTCCGCCCCGAAGGATCCCAAAAAAGCGCAAATGGGTATTAGCCAGACGATTCGGTACGGCATTCAAATTGCAACCCACATTGCCCAAACGGGCACGAAGCAGATCAATTTTGTCGATGCGAAGATGATGACAAAAGCCGATGGAGGGCGATTCCTTCAAGTAGATATTGAAAACACCGGCGATCTCGGCTTACGACCCGATGTCTATGTCGAGCTTTTCGATGACAAAGGAGCCTCAAAAGGGAAATATTCCGGTGTAAAATATCGCCTTTACCCAGGCACATCCGTTCGGCAAATGATCGACTTAACCGCTGTTCCAAGCGGAAATTATAAAGCGGTGGTGGTGGTAGATGCCGGCGGTGATGATGTCTATGGCGCGCAATATACTTTGAAATTTTGAGTCCGCACCGTGAACATTTTTTGCAACATATATCCGGTTGTTTCCAGCCGGATTTTTTTTCTCTTTCTTGGATTTCTGTCTTTCATGCAGAATGGCTGGTCGTTCCAAGAGCAGGGAATTCTTGTAAAGCCTGCTAATGAGTCCCGCATTCAAGCCCAACCTGGAAAAATTATCACTGTTAGTTTCAGCGTTACCAACGCAACGACGTCAAAGCAACAGTACGAAGCGCGTCTTGTTTTGCCTGCTGGCTGGAGGGCTTTTGTAAAAGAAACTCCCTTTGAGCTTTCAGCAAATCAAAGTGATATAAGGCTCGTCAGTTTTTTCATTGCTTCGGAAACTCCCGCCGGTCAATACGAAGTGCAATATTCAGTAAAAGATAATGCCGTGCTTCCACACACCGCCGACGGTATTCTTCAAGTGGCGATCAGCGCGGTCAGGCAGATTGAATTGAAATTGCTCGAATCCCCGCGCTTTGTTGTCGCTGGAGCCCCGTACAAGTCAACGTTTCTTCTTACAAACAAAGGGAACACATATAGCTCCGTTCGATTGTCGGTCAATAGCCCAAATGATTTTCCGGTTCAGCTTGATTCTTCCCGAATTCATTTAGCGCCTAAAGAAAACCGCTCCATTGTTATACAAGTTACAACTGATGCTGAGCTTACAGAAAAAATTCAACATGCCGCAGAATTGGTTGGTGTCGTTGAACAAGATTCTTTGATCACTGTTCGAGCGACCAGCGCTGTGGAAGTAATTTCGCGTGCATCCAATGCTATTGAACAGTATCAATTGTTGCCGTTGTTGGCAAAACTTCGTTTTGTGGGAGAAAAAGAATCGCCCGCCACACAGCTTGAAATTAGCGGTTCAACTTCCTTGACGGAAGACAGAAAAGACCGCCTGAACCTCCTTATCAGAACACCGGATACCCAAACCCGTTCAATCTTGGGTCAACGAGATGAATATTATCTTGGCTATCAGCGTGAGGGATATGAACTGTACTTCGGCGATAGGAACTTCAGTCTCTCTCCTTTGACAGAGTTCGGTCGTTACGGTTTTGGTGCTGGAGGTAAGATAACGGTCCAAGATGTTAGCGTAGGTGGCTTTTATAACGAGAGCCGTTTTATCGTCCCCCAGCAGAAAGAGTATGCCGGATTTTTGAGCTATAAAGTTCGGGAAGGAACCGAGCTTGGCGTCAACTACCTCAAAAAAAACGATCCGAAAGAAAGTGATATTGTCACGGTACGCAGTTTAGTGAAGCTATTTACCAATACTGATGTGGATGTGGAATATGGCGTTGGCTCAAGCGGCAATACCAAAGATGATGCCTATTCTGCGCGGATCAATGGGAGGGAGAAATGGATTTCTTATGATGTGCGTTATGTACGCGCAAACCCTCAGTACCCGGGTTATTTTAAGGATCTCGATTTTAAAACAGTAAGCCTTAATATCATTCCGATGAGCGGTTTAAGAGTGGAAGCCTATGCGCGCGACGAGCAGCGAAATCTGAGACTGAGACAAGATACGATGCTGTTCTATGCTCCCCGTGATCAATATTACCAACTCGGCGTCGGGTACTCGGATTTTCTTTCGATGTATTACAGAATCAATGTGCAAGAGGACCGTCTGCCAAACTCCAAGTATAACCGTTCTGAAGAAATGATTCAGATCAGAGCGGGCTATAATTTCCCGTCAATAAATTTTCTTGTCAATGCCGATCTCGGCACAACGACGGATAAATTACTCCAAAAGGACAGTCCTTCCCGGCGATATTCTCTATCCACAAATTTCAGGCCGATAGATAATCAGAGTTACGGTTTATCCGTGGAATATTCGAAAGACCAAAATTTATTTAACGATGAGACTCAAGAACGCCTTTCTGCAAGTTTCAGCATGTGGGTGCTTCTTGGCGCAAGAACCCAGCTCACCGCCAGCTTCTACGGAAGCAAAACGAGCGCCGAGGTAGAGCAAACATACAGTCTCATCGAGATTGCACTTGAGCATGCATTTCCTTTCGGACATAAGATTGCAATGCGAGGGAGGGAGACATTCATCACTCCCGCGACCGAAGGAAGAGAAATTGCTTACTCCGCGGAATATTCCATTCCGCTAAACATTCCTTTAGCACGATTAAAAAATGCCGGGCAGCTTCGCGGCAAAGTGATAGATGTGGAAACAGGCAAAGGGACAGAAAATGTATTGCTGTATGTCGGTGGGGCAACGGCTGTTACAGATCGTTTGGGTGAATTTTTCTTTCCGGCGTTGAAGCCTGAGACGCAGTTCCTTCAAATTGACATGTCAACCATTGGGTTGAACCGCGTTCCATCGCAACCTATGCCGAAAGAAGTGGTGATCAGAGGTGGGGAGGAAGCACGAGTTGATATCGGTGTTGTGCGAAGCGCTACAGTTTCCGGTGTTATCACGCTGCACGGTTTTGCGAAAACAGAAACCGGAGACAGTACGGCAGGTCCCATTGTGGAGCTTGGAGGACATCCCAGTGCTGTGCTTGAATTATCCAACGGTGTTGAGGTGAACCGTCGTGTTGCCGATAATCGCGGACGCTTTGTCTTTGCAGATATTCGCCCCGGCAAATGGAAATTACAAGTGATTGATGGAAACCTTCCTGAGTTCCATTTTCTTGAGAAGGACGCGATTGAGCTTGAACTACAACCGGGAATGAAAGAAGAAGTTAGTTTCAAAGTGTTGCCGCGCAAACGGAAAATTCTCATACTGCAAGAAGGAAAAGTCCTTGAAGCTGGTAAGCCGGCTGAGCAAAAGAAACCGACGGTGACCCCAACTCAACCCGTGCAAAAGCAGAGTGTTACGCCAACTCGGCCTAAAAAGAAACGGGTTGAGCAGAAAAAACCTGCGAAGTCCAAAACTCAGCCGAAACCAAAACAGGTTGAAAAAAAGAATTGAAAGTTATTCCATCTCAACTAAATACAAACTGGTCCAAGTAAGAATATTCGCGGCGTGAAGTAAAATCTCCTCGACATTGTCTTTATCCTACAAAGCCACTCATAAAGTGGCTTTTTTCTTTTTCTACCTGTTCTTCCGCACCCCTTTTCCCTCACCAACATTGTTTTCACTAAGTCTTTCTGTAGAATTTACAGAGCAAAAAAAGGGGCAAATCAAAGCATTCTCCCATTAATTAAAACAGCCTGCATTTTCAGGGTTTTTTGCACGAAAAAGCTCTCATTATGAATCACTTATTGGCATCAGGTTTGAGGCAGTTACAATAAAGCCATGGAAAACAAAACTCAAACGAAATTTAACGAAGAACCCTTGACAATGAAGACCACTTTCGCTTATCTTTTACAAACAATGAGAACATCTCTCCCTAAGTCCCTTATTATTTTGATACTTACCTTTGTGCTGAATACTATTCTTTTGGCACAAGAGGGGAGTAGTGTTACACAATCCGTAACAATTGAAGTAAAGCCTATCTCGAAACTTGCCGTTACCGGAAATCCCAATGCTCTTGTCATCAATAATGCGATCGCAGGTTCGGAACTGAATGCCGTCAGTGACAATAACACCAAGTACAGTATGCTGACGAACATGGATAACATGAAAATAGTTGCTTCAATTGACAATGCAATGCCGGACGGAACGAAGTTGATGATCAAATTGGGAAGCACAAAAGGTAACAGCGCGGGTATCATTGATCTTTCCAATGCGTTAACGCCGGTGGATGTTGTAACAGGCATCGGTAAAGGAAGCGAAAACAGTCAATCCATAGTTTATACGTTTGCGGCGAATGCCAATGTTGGGCAGATAGAGTCGCAATCACGCAACATCACATTAACATTGACCAATTGAGCGCACGATGAAATCTCTCACACTCATATTGATCATCGTTGTTTCTTGTGCAGGAGCGTATGCGCAAAATTCTCCCAAAGCAGTTCAAGCTGTTACGTTTGCGGTGAACTCTTCCCATTATTCTTCATTCGTTGGCTCCAAGTCGTTGACGATTCCGTTTTCAAATGCAACATCGAACACTACGTCGCTGGTCTTCAATAGCGACGCAAAAGCGTCGAAAAAAATTACGGTCGCGTTAAACTCCTCATTACCGAATGGAGTTGCGCTTCGTTTGAATGTAATGCAGCAAAATGCGGATGCCCCCGTTCAAAAAATTATATCCGCGACGCCAAGTGAAATTGTTGTCCGATCCTTCTATAACGCAGGGGAGTCATTGCGCAAAATTCAGTTGCAGTACAGCGCCACGAAAACAGGCGTTGCTGTTCCCTCAACCGATCAAACCGTTATCTACACAATCACAGACTGAGCGGATTTTCTCACTCCCGGTGTTACCCATCTCCTTTTTTTAATCTGTTTTCCATTTCTTTCCCTTTCTTTTCCTTCAAGTTTCTCTCTAAGTTACTCTTTTCCCAAAAATCTAATACAGTTTCCACGCCAGATGCGAATACGTGTACCCTGTCGTTTGGCGCGTGAGCCTTTGGCTAAAAAAAGTAATATTATCATTCTTTAAGAACTTAGCCGTGGAAGTGCTGTAGATGACCGTCACCTACAAGGTGACGGTCATTTTCTTTTTTCCATTCCCACAGATTTCGTGCCGATTTTTTTCTCTCCATCACTCTCCGATTTCTGCTTCGCTCAAACTCTCTTTTCTCGTTTTTGACACTCTAAAAAAACCTGTCTGTAAAATTTCTTCGTTTTAAACATCTCATCTACGGTCTATACCGTAGCTCTCTACGCTTCACACCTCATTTTTAAAATTACGGTAATCATTCTATGGTATAACGAGCCATTTTCGGGGAAATTTGTAACCGAAAGCGATGAAGTATTTTAACCTCATTCATTCTATGGAGTGCATTATGGAACCAATCAAAGTTCTTATCGCCGACGATCATAAAGATTTTCGCAAGGTCGTTCGCGATTTCTTAAACAGGCTTCCGAATATTTCTGTCGTTGGTGAAGCGATTGACGGCTTCGACGTCATCGAGAAGATGGAGCAATTGGATCCTGACATTGTCCTTATGGATATAGCGATGCCGCATAGAAACGGCCTGGACGCAACGCGCATCATTAAACAGCGCTGGCCCGGAAAAAAAGTTTTTATTGCGACAATGAACGATGACCCCATGTATCGTTTGCAAGCGCAGCAAGTGAAAGCAGACGGTTTTATTCTCAAATCCTCTCTCAAACCGACTCTCGAAGCGACACTGTGTAACGGCGGGCAAATGACAGTGCCCGTGCCGCCTTTGATTGTGAAACATCGTTAAACCTCAACATGAGCAAACTAATAATCATCATTCATATTTCCACTCATCATAATAAGGAGCAACATCATGAACACTATCAAAATTCTTGTGGCGGATGATCACGAAGGATTTCGTCATTCGCTTTCTTCGTTTCTCAGAACCCAGGAGGGCGTAGAGATTATTGGAGAAGCATCAGACGGAATTGAAGCGGTTAATTTAACCGAAAAACTCCATCCCGATCTCGTCCTGATGGACCTGGCGATGCCGAAGCGCAATGGCTTCGAGGCAACAAAAGACATTAAAGAGCGATCACCGGAGACGCGCGTCATCGTTCTTTCAATGCACTCCGGCGAAACGTACAAACAGATGGCTTTGCTTAATCGTGCAGATGGTTTCATCGAGAAGGGCGCATTGAAGCTTGGCTTGCTTACGCTTCTTCGCAATGAATGCGCGCGCGCAATTGGTTTTGAGGTCGGTGCAACTGCCGCATAATGCATTCAACTTCTTGCCGAGATAGAAGTTTGAACGAGAAAAATCGTTGAAGAAAGCACCTTACATATCATCCATCAATAGGCTGTTTGCTCCAGCGCGTGCGGTTTCTACGCGTGCGTGGTTAGCGAATGGCTTTGGAGCAGTGCATCGTCTTGTGCTGTTCTTTGTGCTGGTTATTGCCTTCCAGGCAACTGCCATGGCGCAATTGGATAATATTTGGAAGGGCACTACTTCAACGGCGTGGAGCACGGCTTCGAACTGGTCTCTTAACTTAGTTCCTACGAATGCCCACAACGTTCGAATTCCTCGCGCCGCCAACCTGCCTACATTAAGCGCAGCGAGTGTTGCGCGCACTATTACCTTCATTGACTCTCTTACCGCAAGCGCAACTGCGACTCTTACTGTTGGAGCGCAAACCTTGACCGTCGGGACTACCGGATTCCCGGGTAACATCACCATCAATAATGTTGGTGTGCTGAGTATCAGTACAGGAACGGTAACACTCAGTATTGCAGGCACGATGACTCTCAACACCGGCGGGTCAATTTCGATGACCGGGGCAGGCACCATTGCCGTCAGTGGTGGGTGGACCAATAATGGCGGCACTATGAGCAATACCGCAGGCACAGTCTCGTTTACGGGTGCGGCAACCCAGACGATAGGCGGCACATCAAGCACGACATTCCCGGCAATTTCGATTGCAAATACTGCCGTGTATCAGATGAGCAATGACAACTCGGCGACAAGTCTGACCTTTGTTGCCGGTACAACCGCAAGCTCGTTAACGCATACAGGTACAAGTACCCTAACCGTTAATGGTAATGTAACGATAAACCAGCCAACGGCAAACACTATAACGAAAGCATGGAATATCAACGGAGGCTCTGCGACCGTTAGCGGCACGTTGACCATTGGCGGCATAAGTAATACCGCCTCGCGAGTTGCCGCTGTGGTTGTAACAACAGGCTCATTAAGTGTAACAGGTACGACAACCTTAAGTACAGGAACTAGTTCTGCGGTAGCACGGATTGCAGTTGGGACTGGTTCGGTAACATTCTCATCTGCCCTAAACCATAACGAGGGGACGTTGGCATTTACCGGCGCGGGCACGATGAATTTCGATAATACGTATGCATTTGCCTCAGGTGGGTCAGTTGCGCCTATCTTAACGACTGTGAGCGGAGCAAATCTGAATTTTGCGAACAACGTAACGGTTTCCGCAACAGGTGGGTTGACGCTTAATGCAGGAAGTAACACTACGTTCACAGGGGCATCTACCATTACGCCAACAACAAATGTCTCGTTCGGCAACGTAACTGTTAATACCGGTGTGACGGTTACAACGGCGACCGCCGCAGGTACATTGACTATCGCTGGAAATCTTCTCGTCAGTGGAACAGGAAATCTTGGCGGCGCTGGAACGGAGCCAGTCATACTCTCTGGTGCAAGCGCAACAATTGATGGAAGTGGTACTATTGCGGCGGCAACAACAGTCAGTGCTGCTCACTCATTCCTCAACACAGCTAATCTTACGCTCTCGGGTACATGGACAATCAATACGGGTATCACCGTTACCAATAACGGTATTGTTACTTCAATTGCGGCAGGCGGCATTGTGGGAGGCGCCGCTTCGGCAACATGGACAAATGCCGCAGGTTCAACGCTTAAAATTTCCGGTCCATTACTGGCTACGGGAACGTTGACCGCCACCGGTAATCCGAACACGGTTGAATACACAGGCGCAGGTCAAACAGTGAAACTGCCGTCTGGCGCTCCCGCGACATATCATCATTTAACACTTTCAGGCAGTGGTACGGTAACGATGCCCGTTACAGCGATGACACTTAACGGTAATTTCACGACAACGGGCACCGAGTCCGCAACTGCTGGAGCAGCGCTGACAATCAACGGCGATGTCAGCCTCGGTTCGGGTACGACCTTTAATGCGAGCACGTTTACGCATATCGTTGGAAGCAATTGGACAAACAACGCAACGACTTTCACTGCCTCAACGAGTACAATAGTATTTACAGGTAGTGGCGTAAACATTGCTGGTGCGACGACATTCAACCGTGTGCGCGTTGCAGGTTCAGGCACAAAGACCTTTACGGTAAACCATACTATCAACGACAGTTTGAATATCGTCGGTGGAACATTAGATGTCGGCAGCACAACATTGGTGGTAGGAGGCAACTTCAACAACGGTTCAACATTCACCCCTTCAACGAGTACGGTGATATTCACAGGTACTGGCATTAACGCCTCAGGCGTCACAACATTTAACATTGTACGTATAGCGGGTGCAGGGACGAAGACCTTTACGGCAAACCATACCATCAATGACAGCTTAAATATTGTCGCTGGAACATTAAGCGCAGGCAGCACAACCTTAGTGGTCGGAGGGAATTTCAACAATGGGGCAACATTTACTGCTTCGACCAGCACGGTAGTGTTCACCGGCAGTGGCGTTAATGTTTCGGGCGCAACGACATTCAACCGTGTGCGCGTTGCAGGTTCAGGCACAAAGACCTTTACGGTAAACCATACTATCAACGACAGTTTGAATATCGTCGGTGGAACATTAGATGTCGGCGGCACAACATTGGTGGTAGGAGGCAACTTCAATAATGCTTCGACCTTCACGCCATCCACCAGCACCGTTATATTCACAGGAAGCGGCATTAACGTATCAGGCGCAACGACATTTAATCGCGTACGAATTGCGAGTGCCGGAACCAAGACCTTCACAGCAAACCACACCGTTAACGATAGCTTAAATATCGTTGCTGGAACGTTAGATGGTGGCAGTGCAACGTTGGTGGTGGGTGGCAACTTCAATAACGCCTCGACCTTCACGCCGTCAACGAGCACGGTGGTGCTCACGGGTAGCGGCGTTAACGTCTCAGGCGCCACGACATTTAATCGGGTACGCATAGCGGGTTCAGGCACAAAGACCTTTACGGTAAACCATACTATCAACGACAGTTTGAATATCGTTGCTGGAACGTTGGATGTCGGCGGCACAACATTGGTTGTAGGTGGTAACTTTAATAATGGAGGAGCATTCGCCGGTTCAACCAGCACCGTTATATTCACAGGTAGCAGCATTAACGTATCAGGCGCGACGACATTTAACATCGTACGTATAGCGGGTGCAGGGACGAAGACCTTCACGGCAAATCACACCATCAATGACAGTTTGAATATTGTAGGCGGAACATTAGATGGTGGCAGCACAACATTGGTCGTAGGAGGCAACTTTAATAATGGAGGAGCATTCACCGGTTCAACCGGCACCGTTATATTCACAGGTAGCGGCATTAATGTATCAGGTGCGACGACATTTAACCGAGTGCGAATTGCGAGCGTGGGCACAAAGACCTTTACAGCAAATCACACCATCAATGACAGTTTGAATATTGTTGCCGGAACATTAAGCATTGGCAGCACATCGCTTGCGGTTAAAGGTAACTTTAACAACGATGCCACGTTCTCAACGACGACCGGCACTGTGACGTTCAGTGGCACAGCGGCGCAAGATATAAACGGAACGTCCACTACAACATTCAATAATGTAACGATTTCGAATACGAGTGCTACGGCTTCACTAAGTGCGAACGTCAATATCAGCGGTACGCTTACAGTTAATACAAACGCGGTATTCCAGCCTGCGGCTGCGGTCGTGATTAACAATGCGGCGGCGCAAGGAACAATTACCGGCTCCGGCACAATCCACGTTACGAGAACAGCAGCGACGCCTGATTATTCAAGCCAGTACAAGTTCACGACGAATACGCTTTCCGGCCTGACGGTGAACTACAGCGGAGCAGGCGCGCAAACAGTGAACGCGCTGAACTATGGCAGCCTCACTCTCAGCAGCTCCGGAACGAAAACATTTGCAGGCGCGACGAGCATTGCTGGTAATTTTGTCGTCAGTGGCGCAACGGCAGATGCGAAGACGAATTTGACGACGATTACGTTTAATGGAACTTCAGCTCAACAAGCGGCTGGCATAACATATTGTAATCTTACCATTAACAATACCAGTGGGGGTGTTGCGCTTTCCGGCAGTGCGGCAATAGACAGCGTATTGACACTCACCAATGGCACATTCACCGTTGGTGCCAACACGTTGACCTTCAACGGTACTCCGATTTCGGGAACGGCAACCAATCTTTCCGCCAATGCGACCTCCAGCATTGCATTTACCGGCACGACAACGGGTATGTTCTTGCCGTCAAGTATTACAGCGCTCAACAACTTGACGGCCAATGTCCATCCGATCTCGAATAAAATTACGCACAATGGCGCTCTTACGATTAGCGGCATACTCTCCTTAACGGATGGTATTTTTGATAATATGCCCGTGAGCCCTGATACTCTGACGATTGAAAACGGTGCGAGCGTAAGCCGTGTTAATGGACGCTTGCGCGGCGCAATGAGGCGATACATTCCTACCGGAGCGCAAACGGTTGTGTATGATGTCGGAGGAAACGATCTCAGGACTCCCGTCACGCTTCAGTTCTCTAATGTTACAACTGCCGGTTATGTAACGGTGAGGATGTTGTTCGGTGACCACGCTCAAATTGCCACTTCGGGTATTGACCAGAATTTGAGCATCAACCGTAATTATGTTATCAGACCGAACGGCATTGCATTCGGCTCCGGTTACAACCTTACGCTCGGCTATGGCGGTATCACGCCTGATGACATGGATCCAGGAGCAACGCCGGCTAATTTCATTGTTCGGCGATATGATGGAGCTATCTGGTCTAAAACCACCGTTGGCACAAGGACGGATACAAGCACACAAGCAACAGGCTTGACGCAATTTGGAGAGTTCCAAGTCGGTGAGCAGTTAATAAAAACATGGGATGGTGGTGCTTTAACTAATAATTGGGGTGATGCGCTTAATTGGAATCCGGACGGCGTGCCAACCGCTCTTGAAGATGTTACATTGGATGGAGCAAACGCGATTGACGTCAATGTTGCCGCAACGACTAACACACTTACCCTCACCAATCCGTCGTTGCTGCTGACTATCCTTAGCGGCAATTCATTGACAGTTTCCGGCGATCTCTTGGCTCAAGACGGCACGTTGAATACACAAGGCTCCTTCCCAAGCGTTACAGGTACGGTTAGTATCACGGGCGGAACGATTGGATACACTGCATCAAGCGGAAGCCAAACCGTGGTGGTGCAGCCTTATAATAATCTTACTATCGGTGGTGGCGGCACGAAGACGCTTGCAGGTATTATCACGCTCACCGGCGATCTGGCAATCTCAGGCGGCACATTTGATTTGGGTAGTTTCACAGCAAATCGCTCCGCGGCTGGAGGAACCTTGACAATTGCCAATGGAGCCACGCTGAAGATTGGTTCCACCAACACCCGCCCGACTAACTATAACACGCATTCTATCGGAGCGACAAGCACCATTGAATATTCCGGTTCCAATCAAACTATCGGTGCTTTGAGCAGCTTGCAAAGTTACGGTCATTTGATTCTTTCCGGCTCGGGAACGAAAACGTTCCCCTCCGGCACAACCGGTATCGCAGGAGATTTGACTATCTCCGGCGTTACAGCGGATGCGACGACTAATAGTTCGACAATAGATTTCAAAGGCAGTGCCAGCCAAGCGGTCGTGGCGATGAATTATTACAATTTGACCTTCAGCAACGCTGGCACCAAGACGTTTGCATTAGGGACATCGCGCATTGCGAATACGTTTACTATCGGCGGCACCGCTTCTGCGGATGCAACGACAAACTCGACAACGATCGAGTACAATGGCACAAGCTCGCAGGGTGTCCCCGCGTTTACGTACAACAATCTTATAGTTAATAACTCAGCGGGTGTTTCGTTGTCAGGTAGCACCACTGTCAACGGCACGCTTACATTAACAAGCGGCAACGTTACGACAAGCTCCAATACGTTAACGATTGCTTCGACGGGAAGCGTTTCACGGACAAGCGGTCACATTGTGGGCAAACTTGCAAAGTATGTATCTGGGTTGGTGTTGAATCCGACGTTTGAAATTGGCGACGCGAGCAATTATACACCCATTAATATTACGTTTGCAAGCGTTTCAACTGCAGGCTACCTGACTACGAGCACGACATCAGGCGATCATTTCCAGATTATTACCTCTGGCATTGACGGTTCGAAGAGCGTCAATCGTTACTGGACTCTCACGAACAGCGGCATTGTGTTCACAACCTACGATGCAACGTTCAATTTCCTTGCCGGTGATGTGGATGGCGGTGCAAACACCAGCAACTTCATCGTTGGAAATTACAATGGCTCAACGTGGACATTGCCAACCGTTGGCACTAAGACCTTTACAAGCACTCAGGCGACAGGCCTTAGCGGATTCAACGACTTCCAAATTGGTGAACCTTCCACAGGGGTTACAAAAACGTGGGATGGTGGAGCAGGAACAAGCAATTGGGGTGATTCGCAAAACTGGAACCCCGACGGCGTTCCGATTTCCACCGATAACATTAACCTCAACGGTGCTAACACAATCAATGTTAACGTAGCAGCTGTTGGTAACTCCATTACTCTGAATAATAGCGGCTTAACGCTGACTATTCTCAGCGGTAATTCCCTTGCTGTTTCAAGCAACCTGACGCTTACGAGCGGGACACTCAATACACAGGGTGCCTTCCCCTCCGTTACCGGTACGGTCAATATTACAGGCGGAACAGTCGGTTACACTGGTGCAACTGGCTCTCAAACAGTTAATGCGCTGAGTTACTTTAACCTCACGCTCAGTGGCGCCGCTACTAAGACTATTGCCGCCGGCACAACAAGCATCAGTGGCAACTTCACAGTGAGTGGCGGCTCAGTTGACGCAACGACGAATAATACCACGATTAATTTTAACGGAACTGGAAGCCAAGCCGTTGCCGCCATCAACTACAAGAATTTGACATTCAGCAATACCGGAACGAGAACCTTCGCCTCCGGCACGATCGGCATTGCTGGCGATTTCATCGTTACAGGCGGAACAACGGATGCGACAACGAATAGCACGACTGTCGACTTCAACGGAAGCGGAGCCCAAGCTGTCGCGGCGGTCAATTACTATAACCTCACGATGAGTAACGGCGGTACGAAGACTCTTGCAGCAGGTACGACAGGCGCTGCTGGGAACTTCACCATTAGTGGCGGCACAGTCAACACGACGGCCAATAGCACAACGGTCAACTTCAATGGCATCGGCTTGCAGGCTGTTCCAGCCATCAGCTACTACAGTTTGACAATGAGCAACGGCGGTACGAAGACCTTCGGTTCCGGCACAGTCGGTATTGCCAGAGACTTCACTGTAACAGGCGGAACAGTTGATGCCACAACGAACAGTACCACGGTCAACTTTAATGGAACAGGCGCTCAAGCGATAGCTGCCATCAACTATCATAACCTGACGGTAAGCGTTAACGGGGGAACGAAGACCTTTGCTTCGGGCACAACCGGTATTGCAAGCAACTTTACGGTTACCGCAGGTGCGATTGACGCAACCTCGAATAGTACCACAATCAACTTTAACGGTTCCGGCAGTCAAGCAGTTGCTGCGGTGAATTATCATAATCTTACGTTCAGCAATGGCGGCACGAAGATGTTCGCATCAGGCACAACTGGCATTACGGGTAATTTCACCGTGAGCGGCGGAACTGCCAACGCGACCACAAACGCCACTACAATTGATTTTAACGGTACCGGAACGCAAGCAGTCGCCGCGATCAATTACTACAACTTGACGATGAGCAATGGCGGAGTGAAGACGTTTGCTTCAGGCACGACCACCATGAGCGGCAACTATATCGTCTCCGGTGCAACAGTCAATGCGACAGCCAACAGCACCACGATAGATTTTAACGCACTATTAGGCACGCAAGATGTTGCCGCAATTAATTACTACAACTTGACCTTCAGTGGCGGCGGGACGAAGAGGTTTGCTTCAGGTACATCGAAGATTGCATCCGCGTTCACAATCTCCGGTGGGACTGCCGATGCAACGACGAACACTCCGACTATCGAGTATAACGGCTCCAGCAGCCAAACGATACGAGCGATTACCTACAACAACTTGACGATCAATAACTCAGCGGGAGCCTCCCTCGCAGGTACTATTACCGTCAACGGAACGCTAAATTTCATCAGTGGCAATATTTCCACTGGTGCCAACAAGGTTACAGTAAGTTCTACGGGTACGGTTACACGGACCAGCGGTCACGTCATCGGTAATTTTGAAAAGTATATCCCAACGATTGTCCCAACACGAACGTTTGAAATCGGTGACGCAAGCGGCTACACGCCTGTCACAGTTTCGTTCGGAAGTGTTAGCACCCCGAATTACTTGACGATTACAACAAATGCCGCCGATCACGCGCAAATCGGAACCTCGGTCATTGATAGCACGAAGACAGCAAACCGTACGTGGACATTAACCAACGCGGGTGTCGTGTTTACGAACTATAATATTACTCTTGGATTCGTAAGCGGCGATCTCGACCTTGGCGCAAACACGAACAATTTCATAGTTGGCAGATACAGCGGCGGTTCTTGGTCTTATCCGACAGTTGGCACGAAGACTGCAACAAGCACGCAAGCAACAGGCTTAACAACTTTTGGTGATTTCCAAGTTGGTGAGCAAGCCGGAACGACAAAAACATGGGTCGGTCTTGCCGGAGACTTGAACTGGAATAATGCGATTAACTGGAGTCCGGCAACTGTTCCAATATCAACTGACAACGTTAACCTCAACGTTGACTCGACTATTACCGTCAATACTGCTGCGGTAAGTAATTCGATTACGCTGAACAGCCCCAATCTTGTTCTCTTTATTACAACGGGTAACTCGCTTACTGCCTCCGGCACATTGACGATGTTGAACGGCACGTTGAATACACAAGCATCCTTCCCGTCGGTTACAGGTACCGTGAGCCTTACGGGCGGCACGGTTGAATACAGTGCGTCCGGTGCGCAGACGATTTCAGCGCGGACATACAATAAGCTTACCTTAAGTGGCAGCGGAAATAAATCGGCGGCGGGAGCGCTAACGGTGAACGACAGTTTACAGATTTTGGGCACGGCGGTGTTTGATGCGGGAACCTCGCTGACGCATATTTTCAAGGGACATTGGCTCGTCAATTCTACTGCCGTAAGTCCGTTTATTTATACTACCGCAAGCACGGTGAACTTCAATAATCCGTCTCCGGCAGGCGCAAGAAATCTTGATGGAACGACCTCTTCAACTCTTGCATTCAATGTTGTCAACGTTAATAACACGAGTGGCTTTAATGTTAATCTTAACATCAGCGCTTCGGGCAATTTAACTGTTGCTACGAACGTAACACTCACGCCGGGCGCTTCCAACCTCATCAGCGGCACGGGCACGCTGATAGGCAATGGCACGGTGAAGGTTACCCGCACTGCGGCGACGGCGAATTTCAGTTCGCAATATACTATCACGAACAAAACGTTGGCAAACCTGACGGTGGATTATGCCGCTTCCGGTCAAGTCTTGTCGAACCTTACCTATGGTGGTCTTAAAGTAAGCGGCTCGATCACCGGCGCACTCAACAGCGCAACAGTTGGTAATGCGTTTACGGTAACCGGAACATTTACGCCAACTTCCGGCACCATAACGATGAACAATGGCTCTTCAATTGTGAACTCAGCCGGTACGTTGACATTCAGCAACCTTACTATTGCGAATGCCGCAACTTCAACGACCTCCAGCAGCTTCAATGTTGGCGGCATCCTAAGTGTTGGAACAGGCTCTACATTTACTGCTTCGAGCGGCACCATCACTATGGATAACGGCTCGTCCATTGCGAACTCCGGTACGCTGACCTTCAATGGATTGACCGTTGCAAATACGGCAACTGTCACCACATCCAGCAACTTCAACGTTGGCGGTGCATTAAGTGTTGGAACGACCGCCAACTTTAGCCCTTCGGCTGGCACTATTACGATGAACAACGGCTCTTCGATTGCCAAC
>JACQBK010000061.1 GCA_016194505.1 Ignavibacteriales bacterium
AGCTTTTTTGTCCCCCTTACCAAGTCCCAAAGGGATCCCTTCGGGAGGGGACGTCCCGATGACGCATTGCGACATCGGGACAGGGGGTCATGCTCTTTGTATTTGTAAGCCTTAATAAATCATTTTTGAGATGTCTTTTAATTTTTTCCTTCAATCCAGTGGTCGTACCAGAGTGTCAAATTTAATAATGTCCATAGTTGCATGCCGTCATCGCGTTTTCCTTGCCTGTGCTGCTCGATGGTCGTTGCAATAAAATCACGTTTGAAACCGTATTGGCTCAGTATCCTGGAGTTCATCAACCGGTCCTTCATAAACCCGAACCATTCATTTCTCAACCATTCATTCACGGGAGCGGCGAACCCCTGCTTTTTTCTGTAAATGATATTGTTGGGAATAATGCCTTCAACAGCTTTTTTGAGGATGTACTTCGGTTCGCCGTTCTTGATTTTAAAATGTCTCGGTATGGTCATGGTGTATTCCACAAGGCGATGGTCGAGGAACGGTACCCGCGCTTCGATGGAGGTAGCCATCGAGACCTTATCTACGCGCATGAGCAACAGCTCCGGCAGTCGGTTTTTGAATTCGAGGTAAATCATGCGCTTGAGATAATCTGCGTTCGGGTCGCGCCTCAGAATTTCTTCGTGCCACTGTGTTGCGAGATCGTGAGAGAAACGAGCATTCCTATTGTTGTTCCCGTTGAACAAAAATTTCTTATGCGTGTCGGTGAAGCTGATAGCGCCGCCCCAGAACAGCTCATCGCTCTGCGCCGCTTTGCGGATGTACTCTAATGGCAAATATTTTTGCCGCGACTCGAGAATGAGCGCGGCCGCCCTGTACACTGCATTTCTCGCAAATGCCGGAGCCGCCTGGAATGATCTCCACCACTTGTAGAATCGAAGTTCTCGCAGATACGACGAATACCCCGTAAATTGCTCGTCGCTTCCTTCGCCGACTTGCACAACGACCGTTCCGTTATCACGCGCGAGTTTTGAAACAAAATACAGCGGTATGCACACCGGGTCGGCTAACGGCTCATCTTGGTGGTAGATGAGCTTGGGAAGGAAATCCATCGCCATCTTCTGGTCTATCATGACCTCGCGGTGGTTCGTCTTAAATTCTTTTGCGATTTGCCGGGCATAGTCAAGCTCGTTGTATTGTTCGAGATCGCGGAAGCCGACAGAAAACGTATCAACCGGGCGATCCATCAGCTCCGCCATCAGCGCAACGTTCGTGCTCGAATCAATCCCGCCGCTGAGGAACACCCCGAATGGCACGTCGCTCATCATTCTGTCTTTAATGGATTGCTTGAGGAGTGTGCGTATCGTGCTGATGCAGGATTCTTCCGTCATCGGCACATCGGAAGAAAGAAGCTTCGAATGGGCAATGGGCGAGCCGTCAATATCAATCGAAGGTTGTTGACCGATAGGGACGGGATTCCAATACTGTTCCTTGCGGATGTTGCCGTCTTTCCCTATCACCATGAAATGTCCCGCCTCCAGCTTGAAGATATTTTTGAACATCGTCATAGGAGCCGGCGTGACAAGGAATGTCAGATAAGCATCCATGCCTTCCTCATTTAATTCCCGGCTCACGCCCGGGTGCTGAAGAAGAGCTTTTATTTCGGAGCCGAAGATAAACCGTCCATCTACGAACGTATAGTAAATCGGTTTGATGCCGATGCGGTCGCGGGCAACGATAAGCTGTTGTTTGTTTTCGTCCCACAATGCAATGGCGAACATGCCAAGCAGCTTGTGGACAAAATCAATGCCGTATTCTTGATACGCATAGATGATCGTCTCTGCATCCGAGCGGGAGCGGTAACGATGTCCTTTTGCTTCGAATTCTTTACGGAGGACTTCGTGGTTGTAGATTTCTCCGTTCAGCATAAGCGCGATTGTGCCGTCATGGGAAAACATCGGCTGGTGGCCCGCAGGGGAAAGGTCAACGATGGCAAGCCGGCGGAATCCGAATCCCGCCTTGTGATGGGAGGAAAGGAATATCCCCGAATCATCCGGTCCGCGATGGGCAAGAGTATTGCTCATGGTTATGAGCAACGATTCATCAACCGGATTATTCGAGTTGCTATAGTTGTAAACGCCGCAAATGCCGCACATAGCCCAAGTAAAAAATAAAAAGGAAAAAGTAAAAATAGAATTTAGTAGTCAGTAGCCAGTAGAAAAACTTATTTACTCCACTAGAAGTTATCTCAAAAATGATTTACAGCTGATTTTTTTCAGGGTTGAAACCCGGCAATTGTTCTGGATTATGTCTACGTCCTAAAGGACGTAGTTATAACTCTGACTCGAGGGGTGCGATAATAACCCCGACCTTTAGGTCGGGAGAAGCTCAACAACAAACAAGGGCTTCTCCGCCGAAGGCGCCTGCCTGCCGCAGGCAGGGATCAGCCTCCGGCTGAAAAAGGAAAAATTAAAGACAGAAGTCAGAATCCGGTAGCCAGTAGAAAAACTTATTTACTCATCTACTCATTGACTCCACTACTCCACTACTTACCTACTCAACTACTTTTTTACCCCGCTTCTTACGCCAATAGTCAAATCCGAAGAAGGCAAGCCCGCCGAGGACAACGATATTGGTGGCGAGGCTGAGATTTTTTCCGAAATAAAATCCCCTTGGCTCGAATTTCATTTCGAGTTTATGGATGCCGGACGGAACGACGACGGCGCGGAATAAATAATTTGCGCGATAAATCGGCGTTTCTTTGCCGTCAATGAAGGCTTTCCAGCCTTGCGGATAATACGTTTCGCTGAGAAACAGAAGATTATTGCCCGCGGTCGTCGTTTTGATCTCGAGATGTTGGATGCCGTATTGAACAAATTCCGCTTTTGCCGCAGGGTGCGGAGTCTCGATCTGGATTTTCGGGTCTTCCATGAAATATGCAACGTCCCTCGGATCGAACGACATAGCGGCGATTTTGTTCAAGATAGCCAAGCCATCGGCAACTTCATATTTGTTCACGAAGAATGCGCGCGGCAACGCGGAGAGATTAGAATACACCTTCTTCTGTGCGCCGTTATACACCAACCCGATAGCACGGCTTGAATCCACCTGATTCGTGATGATATACTTTACGTTCATCAATCCCCACAAGAGCGGGTTATTAAGCCCTGCGACATCCACCATATCCTGATATGCACGCATCTTTGCGCCTTGATACCCGTACGCGCTTTGGATGCGCCAATACGCCAGCATGTTGTTATAAGGGGGCTGGCCGTTTTCGAACTCAAGTGTGCGGAACAGTGAAGAGTCATTCTGAATAAAGCTCACATAATCCGGCGCTGAAAATAGTTGTTGTTGCGCCTTCTTATCCTGCGGATCCATTGGTTTGTAATCAATGCGCCACAGATCGAACATAACGGCAAAGACCAGGAGCACGGAAAATGTCGTTGCTTTCATTTTCCCCTGCATGTAAAAATAAAGACTGCCGAACGCCACGAGAATGAGCGCCAATCCGATATATAAGTCGGCGCTTACCAAGCTTGCATTATACGATGTCAGCTCTTTTAATACGTTCGGCGGAACTTGTTGAAATACCTGTTCAACCACCTTGTCCTTCGGAAGCCCGTAACGGAACACGGCATCGAACAAATTTTGAACTCCCTGTCGTGGAATTAAGCTTTCATACACCGAAGCAAGTCCTATACAAATCACCACCGCACCGCCCAGAGCAATAAGTAAATTCTTTTTCTTTTTTTGTAGCTCCGCAGTGGTCTGTTTTTCGGATTGTTTGAAAAGAGACACCATGCCGTACGCCGCGAGAATCGGAATAAAAATCTGTACCAGCACAAGGATCATCGAAGGCACGCGGAACTTGTTGAACATCGGAAAGTAGCGATACATCAGATCGTACACGAGCGAGAATTCCTTCCCGAACGCAATCAGCATCGAAAACACAATCATGACGCCAATATATTGAACGAAGGAATCTTTCCGGTTCTTCCAAAACCCGATGATAGCAAGCAGCACAACGATCAGCCCCATATATTGCGGAGCATGGGTAAACGGTTGAGGTCCCCAATAGGTATTGAGAGGGTACTCTATGTTATTGGTGAGCGGTCCCTTATATTTTTGGACTCCAAAGCCATACCACGACGGAACGAACCATGTGATCATTTCGCCTGGAGCAAACGACCAAGCGGTCGCGTAATCGTAATCGAGTCCTCCACTCACGGTTTTGGTTTCCGCTTGCTGTGAGGAATGAACAATGGGATTTGAGCCGCGAATGGAATACGGACCATACTCCCACACGGAAAGATATTTATCCGCATCCATCCCGAATGCGATTGCGCTGGCAATAGCAATGACTGCGCCTGCCCGAAGGACACCCTTCCAGCGTACTTCGCCGTTCTGTTGCAGTTCACTTTCTTGAGGAGTTGCGTCGTTCGTATTTTTTTTCTTGAGAAATCCCTTGACGAGGAAAAACACTAAATACACCCCCACAGCGAGATACATATAAAAAATCATCTGGACGTGGCTGGGCAGGAATGAAAAATGGAACAGCAGCACTAACAGCAACGCGTACGAGAGGCTAAACCGCTCGCGGAGTTTTTCGGTGGCAAAGAGGATATAGGGGAAGAACGCCATCACCGCAATTTTGGTATTGTGCCCCGACATCATCCATATAATAATGTACATGGAAAACGTCGCCGCCAACGCTGCCACAAGAGCCGGCAATGTACTCCGGATTTTAGAATACGTAAGGAGATACACGCCCCACATAAACACGGCATAAAAAAACAGCACCCATCCGCCTGCGGGGTTGAAAAGGATCAAGCTGAATATATCCGACACCTTTAGAAGAATAAGCGCGGTAAAATCAAACAAACGGTCTCCGCCGACGGTCAAACTGCCGTACGCCGGCATGCCGCAGAAAATATAGGGGTTCCAGAGCGGAAAAATCCCCTGCTGTTTCGCATCCTTCAAGAACGTATCGAAACTGTGCGATGCGACGGTATCAACGTCTAAAAATGCCTTGCCGTTGAATATGATGGGATAGAAGAAAACGATGAGGCTCAACAAGAGAATTGCAAGAGCCGCCGCGTGCTGGTAGCGTGCGGGAATAAACGGAATATCAATGCCAGCCTGTTTTGTTTGGCTGGATCGTTCTTTGTGTGCTTTGCTCATGGGATATTAATGATCACAGATTGGTGGGATGTTTCAAAAAAGTCTCTTGAATTATTATGACCTTACTTGTCTTTCGATAGACTCTTGCAAACCTTCTCAAGTAGGGGTGAGTTTCAAACTCACCCCTGCGAAAATCTGCAAATTGATTGTCATCGTATACAAAGAGCCGTAAGGGCGAGGTCACCTCGCCCTACAAAAGACGTTCAATGTGCGACGCACTTCCAGCCTATAAACCCTTTACTAATCATACAGAATAGACTGTGCCTTCTGAGCAAAAGTGCGTCGCACATGTCAATATTGATTTTGGGAGCCGACATTAAGGTTTAAGCCTATCCAGAAGCGCTGCCAACTGGCGCGTAATTTCTTTTCGTTCGTATTTCCTCACCGCTTCCCCGAATAAATAGTCTTGTTGATTTTTTTTGTTATGATAGAAAAAATTCCCGTAACATTCAATGAGTGCCGCTTTGATGCCCTGAATATCGCCGTTTCGGGTAACGTAGCCGGAACGGGTCTCGCGCATCAGTTCGGCGATAGCGCCCTCCGGTGCCAGCGCGATGATGGGTCGCTGTGCGCCGATGTATTCAAAGACTTTGCCGGGGACGATCTCTTCGCTTCCATCCGCTTCGTCAACAATAAGCAGCAGGGCATCGGAGCGGAGTAATTCTTTGATGCTTTCATTGTGGGGAAGATAGGGAATAGTTTCAATGGAATGATACACTGATGACGACGCGATCATCTCCCGCACTTCAGCGCCGAATCGTCCGATGAATTTTAAAACAATTCTCGCGGGATCAATCTTTCGTTCCTTTACCAATTCTTCTACCGCCCGCAGAAATGTTTTCGGATTGCGTTTGCCGTACATCGAGCCGGTGTACGTAACAGTAAAACGCTGATTGGGTTGAAGATCGAGCGAAGGGTAATCCTCGCTGTCAAAACCGTTCGGCAGGTAATGCAGTTTTTCACAATCGAGGTCCGGGATTTTTTTCATCACATCCTTCAAAATTCCCCGCCACGCCGCCTCAATAATGTTCGCTTCTTTAAACACGGAATGCTCGAGATGCCTGTCAATGGCTTGCGGAAGAAACCATCGCTTGGGCGTTGAAAGAAATCCCGTCCATGGGTCTCGGAAACCTGCAATCCAGGGAATCTTCGTTGCGCGATGAAGCTTCTGTGCTATGATCGCTGTGGTATACGGGGGCGATGACGAATAGATCGCGTCTATGTTTTCCCGCTTAATAATCTCGATGCCTTCCGGCACAGCATACGGGTACCACCCGATACGCGCATCCGGGATAAACAATGTCGAACGGATGAACGACGCGATGGATTCCGCGAACGATTTTTTCTTTTGCCCTTGGGGAATGTTTTCTACGTCCACCGGAGCGTTGGCGGGCTTCCCTGTCAGTTTGCGATAGAGCTTATACGGTTCGAAAATTTTTGTGCGATACACGATCGCGTGTTTGGGAATTTCCGCAAGCAGGGATTCATCGCGCGCGGGGTAGTCGCCATCCTGAACGGTCAGCACAACAGGCTGCCAGCCGAACGCCGGCAGGTATTTGACGAACTTCAGCACGCGTTGAACGCCCGGTCCGCCGGACGGCGGGAAATAATATGTTACAATGAGAACTTTTTTCATCAGAAAACGTTTTTCAATGTGCGACGCACTTCTTGCTCACAGGCTGATACCGTTCAGCGGGGGTACGTCGTGTCTCTTAGACAAAAGTGCGTCGCACATGATTTTTATGACCCTGCTACTTCTTGCAAGTCTATACCGTAGGGGCGACGTGACGTCGCCCCTACAAAAAATGTGTAAACAGATTTCCGTTGTTCATTGCTATTTCTTTGCGATAACGAGCAGCCCGGTTCCGGTCGTATTGGTCATCGAGTAATCAAGATACATAAGAAGGAGGGTAAATGGAAGCGTCAGCATATAATAGAAGGGAAGGAAAAGAAACAGCAGCTTGCTAACATGAAGCATTTGCATGGGATATTTAACGCCCCATCGCCATGCAAGCGAGCCCCAACGCCCGTAGGTAAATTTTATTTGTTGCACGGAAAACCCAACCGATTCCAATTTTGTCCGAATCTCATCCACGCCGTAGCCGTTGCGGGCATGCTCTCCGATAAAGCTCTCGTCTTCGGGAGACTCGGCATCGGAGCCGCCCAAGTTTGACGGCGTGTTGACCAGCACCAAGCCGCCGGGCTTCAAAGCTTTGTAGAGATTCCGAAACACGCCTACGTCATCCGGGATATGCTCCATCACATCAACCGACATAACGAGATCGAATTCGTTTTCGTGCTTGGGTTCCGTCAAATCCTCAACGGAAAATTGGACGTTGGCAATGTTGGCTTTGGAAAAGAATTGCCGGCAATCGTCAATTTGCTCCGCTTTGACGTCTACCGCGTGAATGGAAACGCGGGGGAACCGCTTTGCCACATAATAAGAATACTGTCCAAACCCTGAGCCGGCATCGAAGATGCGTTGGAACTGCGGATGCTGAATAAGAAGCTCTCGTAGCTCGCGCTTGACGTGCCACTCCCGCAGAAACATTAATCCTAAGAGCTTGTACAACAGCTTGCGCAGGACAACGTTATCCCGAACGATGTTACCGATAGATTTTTTTATTGGGTCGTAATGCATACAAGCAGTAGTCGGTAGTCAGTAGTCAGAATAAAAACTTAAAACTTGTTGTACACAGAACATAGGAACATACAACCTACAACTGTCAACACATAACATATCCCGATGAAAAACATCGGGACGCACAAGACGCGCAACCTACAACCTATTTCCAACTAACTCTTCGATTCCCGCAACGAGCGCATCCCAGGTATATTTTTTCTTTTCCGTTTTTACGTTAGAGACGAATTCAGCCTCCCGTTGCTCCTTGTAAAATTTAACCACTGCGTTGGCGAATGCCTGCGGCTGTTCCGGCGGAACGATGAAGCCGGTTGTTCCATCGAGCACGACTTCGGACAGTCCCCCAACGTCTGTGGCAATGACGGGCTTATTAAACTGATAAGCGATTTGCACGATGCCGCTTTGCGTCGCCGAGATGTACGGCAACACCACAACGTCGCACGCAGAAAAATACAACCCTACCTTATCGTTAGGCACATAATCCGAATGCACAAGCACATTATTCTGCAATTTGTATTCTGCAATCTGCGCTCTGTATTTTTCCTCATCGCCGTAAAACTCGCCGACCACGAGGAGCTTTACCTTGAGCTTCTCCAGTATCTTCGGCATGGCATCGAGGAGAATGTGCAATCCCTTATAGCGGCGGACGTAGCCGAAGAAGAGCATGACACGCTCATCGGTTAATCCAAGCTTTGCCCGCGCATCGGATTTTACCAATCCCTCACCGAAAATTTCATACACGGGGTGGGGGACAAGTCTGTAACGAGCCGACGGGTGAAATTTTTTGAGATCGTCTTCAACGGCTTTCGATTGAACGATGAAATAATCCACGTAGCGGAAGGCGAATCTCGTAAAGACCGTATCACCGGGGCGTTTTTCGTGCGGTATCACGTTATCGCAAATGAACAAAACTTTTGCGCCCGTCCATCGCCGGACGAGCATCGAAATAACTCCGAAGCACGGCGCAAAGAACGGCATCCAATATTTGAAGATCAGTAACTCCGGTTTTTTTCGTGCAATGGCTTTCGCTGCTGAATGCCATGTAAATGGATTGATGGAGTCAATAAGCTGTTCGCTTGGAACGGCGTTTTCCGCGCCGCCTTGCTCATCCTGCGTCTTGCCGGGGAAAAGGAATTTCGGATACTGGCGTGAAAACGTTACGATCTCCACATGGTGCCGCTTGGAAAGATGCTTATGGAGCAACGCAACGTAGTGAGCGATGCCGCCGCGGAGTGGATATGCCGTTCCGATGATGACGATGTTCATTGTTTTGCGCCTAACTCGACTTTATACAAAACAGCGGGCGGAGAGACAGTGTACGTTAACGGTCGTAACTCCGAGGGTGCATTTCTCGGATCGAGCAATTGCCGGAATTGCGGCCGCATGCCCGCCTCCATCAATCCGAAATACAGATACGATGCGTTGACCTCCCGCATTTTCGCTATCAACTCTTCGTATGTAGTAACGTACGGAAACAGTTCCATTTTCATATTGAGATAGTATGCGATGTGTGGCTTGCGCGTGATGATGATTGCTCCGGGTTCCTTTTGGCTAACATTTTGTTCAAACCATCGTGCAATGCCGATAACCTCCTTCGGGCCCGAATCAATAGTCAAACTATTAAACTGATATGCATTATACGCCGTCCACATGATAAGGACAATTGCCGCCACTCCGCCGATGTGAATGAGATTCCAAAAACGATAGTGCGCAAGCTTATGCCACGTCAATGCCTTGAGCGCGAGCGCAAGATAGAACGGAAGAAGGAACATCGAAAACCGCTCTCCGTAAAACACCAGCAGAAGCACTCCAAAAAAGAGCACGCTGATGACAAAGTATCCCAAGACTCGCGCAGTCGGTCGTTCTTTGACAAAGAGCGCGATGCCTGCAAGCGAAAAAATTCCAACCTGCCAGCCGAGGAGCTTGCCGAGGTCGTCAACGCCATGTTCAAAGATGTTTCGGAACACCGTTGCAATGAACAATCCAGAATCAGCGAAAATTACCTGGCGCAGTGAAGTGAATTTTTGAGATTCAATGCTCCAGTACTGGTCCCACCCCATTTTTCCTTTTGCGAACATCTCATACGCGATGTTCAGGTAATTCTTGTTGTAGAAGAAACTGCCTTTTTCGATGAAGCAATATATTCCCCACGGTGCGATGACCAATAAAAATATTCCGACGAAGAACGCGGAAGTCCGTACTCGTTCCCGCCACGAAAGTTGATAGATATTCGCGAGAAGAATTGCCGCGGGCACGGCAAGTAAAGCGAAAACGCCGTTGTAGCGCGTCAAATATCCTATGCCTGCAAAAAGTGCGGAAAGAGCGACGTTGAGCCACGTGCGCTCATCGTTCTTCAAGAGAAAAAACATGGAACCTGTAACGAGAGCATTAAAGAGCATATCGGTCCCGGCTGTATAAGAATATTGAACGAATGTCGTATTTGCCGCGACAAGGATTGTTCCCACCAATGCCATATCAGCGCGAAATAATTTCTTGAGAATCCGGAAGATGAACAATAATGTCGCGGATGCCGAGAGCAGAGAAAGAATCATTCCGGCGTGAAACAAATCGCTGGTGACACGGGCAATAAGAGAAAGGACGATAGGGTATATGGGACCGTGGAAATCTTCAATCGGGAGCGTTCCCTGAAGAATATGCTTCGCCTGCGGAACGTAGCTCCAGTAAAAATCCGTTTCCACTCCATAATCACCGATGATGTGATACTTCAAACTGATAAACAGCATCAGAACGAAATACACTCCTGCCAGCCAAATTCCCGTCTTAGCATGGTGAACGAATCCCTGAAAAAACGGAAACAATGATGTCTGCGGGATTGATGATTGCTGTTTTGGTTGTTTTGCCATGCGCTATAAGAAGAAACGTCGAAAAAATTGCAAACTATTTGTACTATCCTTTCAGGGCTGAAGCCCAAGTCGTGCGGGTGTTTTTCCCCGACCTAAAGGTCGTGGTCAAAATGCTCATTACAATTTATCGGGTTTTAACCCCTTGAAAGCAATAATCATGTATTATTTTATCCCAATGCCCAAGAGCCTATCCCCAAAGATACCAAATGATTTTGTCATGACATAATTTGGGTACTGCAATGATTTCTTTGCGGCTTTTTCCCAAAAATTTCCCCTCAGAGTTATACTGCTTGGAGCCTTAATTCGTTGGATGATAATAGCGTCTCTGAACCCCGCTTTTTTTATCATCACCTTTAACGTTGCCGGCGTAAATTCATTCACGTGGTAGGGAGGCATCGGCATTTTCTTTTTTTTGCCTATCAGGCGGAGACCAAAACCGGCAGCCCTTCCTATGATCGAATTAAACATCGAAGGTACTTCTACCGCAACAACTCCGGTCTCGCGTATCATCGCGTGAGCTTTTTCCAACATTGCGAGCGGGTCAATCAAATGCTCAAGCACGTCTCCCATGAACATTACATCGTAGCGGTCTTGCTGTAAAGGGTAATCCTCGAACGAGCTTTGCTGAACACTCAAGCCGAATTTTTCTTTGCAGGCACGCGCACCTAACTCCGCATACTCAATGCCGCTGACGTTGTAACCGGCTTTGCGTGCGTACTGCAGAAAATATCCCATCCCACAGCCAACCTCAAAAAAATCTCCTGAGGGTTTGAATTTTTTAATCCAGCCGAGTATTTCGGGAAACTTGATGGAGCCTTTAATGGCGGCAGTTTCATAATTCGTCGGGGAGTGCGCCCCGAAATCGGCTCCGTCGTGCAAAAAATATTCATTACTATAGAGAAGCGTAAGCTCATCCGGAGTAGGACGGGGGCTGAGAAAAATGAAGCGGCACGCCGCGCATCGTTTTGCCTGAAATTCTTTCTGGTTGAACGTGTAGTAAATCGGGAAGTCAACGGAGCGTTCGTTTTTACAGAGTGGGCAGGTACTCAAGGCGGTGTTCCTGAGCAACGTTGGGTTACGGCTTCAGCAGAGTTGTGCAGGCGTCAACTACGCGCTGCACCGGCATGTGTTCCATGCATCGGTATTGGGGATTCGTACATGTCGCTTGATAGAAGCACTGGCACGGCTTTTCCGGCTCAAGGATGGCGCCGAGATTGTATAATTCAAACTCATGCCGGTTGAAAATGTTATTGAACAGCACGATTTTTTTCCCCAGCCCGATCGTAATGTGCATTGCCATCGTAACGCTCGTAACGATGAGATCGCATTGGTCAACCAGCTTCATGAATTGCTGCAGGGGGTAGTATCCGAAGTATTTCGCTTTTGAGGCTCTCGCGAATTTTTGGTTTTTCTTATGTTCCTGCTCGCCGCCAAGAAGCACAACCTCGAAGCCTTTTTTCTTCAGCGTTTTGGCAAGGGCAATCCAGTTTTTATCGTCCCATAATCGTGAAGTCCATCTGTCGCCGCAGCCGGTGTTTAATCCGATCACCTTTTTGCGTTTGTTGATGTTCCACGTTGGCGTTTTGCTTGCTGGAAGCTCAAGGATGTATTTCTCGCCGTTGAACGTAAATCCGGCAATTTCAAAAATTTCTTGGGGATAGCTTTTCGCGTTGGCTTTGCTTGCGTCGTCAAAAATGCCGGTAAGGTATTTTGCTTCCGCGGCGGAATCAATCGGCGAGATGGTCCCGTCTTTCAGAATGAACCCTTTTTTTGTCGTTGCCGAAATTTGGGCGCAGAGCGCACACGCTTCCCGGTCTTTATCTAGATTATAAACAATATCGAAATGCAGAGAGCGGAGAGCAACGATGTTCTTCAAAGAAAAATCCATCGCCTCATCAACAACGGAAGGAACAACTTCAGGCGTGAGCGTGAGCCAATAAATTTTTGCGTGCGGATAGACTTCTTTCAGCTTATGAAGCAGGGGAGTGGTGCGGATGACATCGCCGATGGCGCCAAGCTTGATGATGAGAATTTTTTTGTCAACCGGATCGTAATGAGCGCAAACCTTTCCATTGCTTTCAACACAATGGACACCGAATTGTTTGTGGGGCTTGCAGGGAATGTCACCTCGAAAAAAACGGCAATCGGTTTTGAGTTGCATCACGCTAATGGATCACCCTTATTTAAGAATTTCCCGGATGGAGTATACGTGGTCGTCGCGCTTTTGTCGTATGATCATCTCCCCCAACAAGCCGAACGAAACGAATTGAATGCCGATGATGATGAACAAAATTCCGACAAGAAATAACGGGCGATTGCTCAACGA
>JACQBK010000050.1 GCA_016194505.1 Ignavibacteriales bacterium
GCGCACGAAGTTCACTCCTATGAGAAAGAACGCAATCGCCATCGCATTGGTATCTCGTGGCGCTTTACCACCAATCGAGCGCGAACAACACTCGCTCGCCATTACAACAATGTCAAACTATCATCGTAACAGTCCACTAGCACAATTTGAGGGTTTCAACCCTGAAAAAAAAGGACCATAAATCATTTTTGTGATAGCTTATAGAAAGGTTTTATAATGAAGAAGTTTTTCACCCTTGTACTCGCGTTATCGGTCACTTCTCAAGCACAGGAAAAAGCGAGAGTCACTGTTCAACCCGATTCGGCAAAAGTGTATCAACTTAAGGAAGTTATTGTAACGGCAACGCGGACGGAGAAAAACTCCGTGGATGTTGGAAGAAGCGTTACTGTTATTTCCAACGATCGCTTAAGAAATTCCATGTATCAAAGCGTCGCAGAGGCGCTTTCGCAACAGGAGGGTATATACATCGTCGGCACCGGTCAAAATAGTGGCGCGTTTCAAAGTCTCTTTATGAGAGGCGCTGGAAGCAACCAGACGGCTATCTTGGTGGATGATATCAGGATAACCGACCCTTCAAGCACAAATAACGCTCTCGATATTTCGGAACTTTCCTTCGCTGGTGTTGATCGTGTGGAACTGGTACGAGGTTCCCATAGCACATTATACGGCTCGTCGGCTATTGGCGGCGTGATGAATATTATCACCCAAAAGAATAGAACGCCGGGGATCCATGCCGACGCGGAAGTGCGCTCCGGAGTGTTCGGTCAAGGCACCTCGCTCTTTTCCGAAAACCTTTTTTTGAATTACACTCACCCAACTGGTTTGTACTTCAACGCAGAAATAAGCAATGCAAACGTGAAAGGGTTAGATGCGACTGTTGACACCGTTACCAATCCGAATGCTTTTAAAAATCGCGATAAGGATGGATTCGTTAAACAGGATATGGTTGGGAAGGTTGGTTTTAGAGATGATAGGTTCGATATCTATGCTTCGTATAAACGGACATACCAGAAAGCGGATCTCGATAAAAGCGCATACAAGGATGATGACAATTACACGATAGATTTCAAAAGAAATTTGTTTACGTATGGCGCGGCATACCAAGTAAGCAAAAACGTAAATATAAAATACCTCGGCGGCTTTTCGGATATGCAGCGGTATGCGGTTGACGATTCATCCGTCGTGGACAAACTCGGGAATAACGACCATACCTTTTCCGATGGGACATACAAAGGAACGATGGCAACGAACGAACTCCAGGCAACTCTTCGCATAAATGGTGTTGATGCCGTTGTCGGAGCCGGATTGTATAAAGAGACCATGACATCGAAAACATATTTTTATACCCGCAGCTCCTACGGCGTGTATGAATCGCGGACCGACCTTGACCCTCTCGGCTTGGAAGCGCAAACGAAGAACATTTTCGCTCATGTTGATGTCAATGGTGCATTGGTGTCCGATGAGTTGAGCCGAGTTTCATTGGCGGCAGGCGCTCGGTCGAATAGCCATAGCACATTCGGAGCCAGCACGACATTTGAAATAAACCCTTCCGTCAAGGTCACGGATAACGCATTGCTCTTCGCCTCGTATTCCACCGGATTTAATGCACCTTCGCTTTACCAATTGTTTGCTCCCAGCAAGGATTATACCTCGGGGATTACCCGCGGCAACAAGAATCTTCAGCCGGAAACTTCCTCATCCTACGAAATTGGCTTTAAGCAATCAATTGGCGGCTCTACTTTTTTCACGGTAAGCTATTTCAACACGATTGTTAAGAATGCGATCGAGTATGTTTATTTATGGGATAAAAACGTTCCTGTTGCAGACTTAGGCAAGGATTTTACGCGGAATGACTATCGCGGCGACACGTATCTTAATATCGGCAAACAGACGACGAAGGGATTTGAAATCAGTTTCACTTCCATTGTGAATGAGCAAATTTCTTTCTCCGGCAATATGAGCATATTGAGCGGAGTTTTAAATTACTCTCCATCCGATATTGATAACGCTCAAACAGGCGGCAATCATGTTCAAAGTTATAATAACGGCGCGTTCATCAACAAGGAAGTCGAATCGTTAGGGCTTACACGAAGACCTAATACCGCAAATTTGAGTTTCCACTACAAGCCGCTCGTCAGTCTCGCCTTCAGATTGGATGCGAGGTATGCTGGAGCAAGGGATGATATCTACTATGATTCGAAGCGCGGTCCCTACGGTGCATTGGGGACAGTTCCAGTTTCCGATTATGTGTTGATAGATATTTCGCAACGCTATGTCGTTGATAACCATTTCTCTGTTAGTGCGCGGGTGGAGAATGTTTTTGACACAAAATATGCCGAGATCAATGGTTTTTCAACGCGAGGAAGAGGGCTGTATCTAAGCCTCAAGTATCTTTTTGATCAAACATTCTAAGCTGTTCAGGGAGAACCGCGCTTTTATGGCTTTTTACCGACGAGATGCGCATCACACAGCGGAGTTTCTACTTGACATTTGTTGTAACATTAAGTAAAATCACAGTAATAACGGTGTTTTATAGGCAAAAGATCATATAGAAACATCGAGGAAATATGCGGGGCATTCTATGTGCGAGGGCTGAATATTTCCTCGGCGCTCTTCTCAATCAACGAAATGTTTCATCAGCAATCGGAGGGGAATGAAACTTCGTTACTACGTTATTCTTCATATCACCATTTCCTTTCTCTCTTCTCAATTTGCGTTTTCCCAGACTGCAAGTCAGGGTGAAAAGCCTGTACTGAAGTCTGCGAAAAATAATTATGGTGATGTCATTCCTGCCGTGAGAAGTTTTTCCCCTGTTTCAGGGCATGTGGGGGAAACTCTGTCCATTATTTTCACCGGTGTGAATATTTTCGAAGGCGTGACGAACGTGAACTTCGGTCCGGGCGTCATCGTCAATGCCGTGAAGAGTGTTGATCCGACACACGTCGCCGTCGCCATTACCATCCCTGATACCGCCGCAGTTGGAATCCGGAGCATCGTCCTAAAAAACAATATTCCGGGTGGCGGTTCAATAACCCTATCGAATGTCTTTACCATTGGTTATCCTGTGCCCGTTCTTCAAAGCATCGAGCCTTCGATAGTAGAACGAGGTACTTCCGCCTCGGTGGTCTTAAAGGGAAATAATTTTTTGCAGGGAGCTACGGCTGTCAACTTTGGATCGGATATTATCGTTAATTCTATAAAACGCCTCAGCGCAACCGAATTGCAAGTTGATGTCACTGTTCCCGCAGAGATACAGACGGGCGCGCGCACTGCAACTGTGGCTAATTCATTGCCGGGCGGAGGTTCGGCGACGTTAAAGGATGCCTTCGTTGTGCACAATCCAAAGCCGGCGTTAGCGAGCGTTTCTCCCGGAATCCTCAACAAGGGCGAGACCGGTGATATTATCGTATCGGGAGCGAATTTTATAGCCGGGGTCTCTTCGATAAATTTGGGAACAGGCATAACACTTAATTCCACGACAGTCAGTAATTCATCACAGATCATACTGAATATTACGGTTGCTCCCTCGGCGCAAACGGGAGCAAGGAACGTGATCGTGACAAATACTGCCCCCGGCGGAGGATCAGTAACGCTGCCCGATGCTTTCACTGTCGGCAACCCGCGACCCACACTTTCTACTGCCTCAATGGCAACGGGACAACGTGGACAGAACCTCTCCGTCTCATTGACGGGAATAAATTTTGCCGGTGGAGTGACCTCTGTAAGTTTTGGACCGAATATTTCCGTCAACTCCCTCGCGATCAATAGCGCAACGCAAGCGACGGCGTTGATTTCGATTACACCCTCAGCGGAAACCGGCGCGCGCGATGTTGTGATAACAAACGCGGCTCCCGGTGGAGGGACTGCTTCCTTAGCCGGCGTCTTCACTGTAACGAATCCGGCGCCCAGCGTAAAAAGTATTGCCTCCTCAAGCGCAAGTAAAGGGGGCGTTGCCACAGTAACAATTTCCGGCGCGAATTTTTTCAGCGGCGTTACGTCAGTCAACTTTGGCGCGGATGTAACCGTTAGCTCGCTTACGGTGAAAAGCGTAAACGAAATGATCGTCTCGCTTTCCGTTTCTTCTGTTGCTTTGCCGGGCGTAAGGACTGTCGCCGTTACCAATGCGGCGCCCGGTGGTGGGACAACCATCCTTCCCGGAGGATTTACGGTTACGCAGAGCACTCTGATAGGTCTTGAAGGGGCTATGGGCCCTGTGCCGGAAGAATATACGCTACAGGAAGCCTATCCCAACCCGTTTAATCCTTCCACTAAAATTCGGTATGGAGTGCCTGAGCGAAGCAGGGTGCGCCTTGAAATTTATAATATGCTCGGTAATGTTGTAGCGGATCTTGTTTCGGGTGAGCGCACCAGAGGATATTATGAGATCGTATGGATGGCAGAAGGCTTGCCGACGGGTGTGTATCTCGTTCGCCTCCAATCCGAATCGCTGGAATCCAATAAAACCTTCCTCGGCTCCCGAAAAGTTGTGTTGGTGAAGTAACAGATTAAATTCTTAGTAAAGTCCCCTCTCTCTGCAAACCTGCTTTTCCCAAAATTGAAAAAATGTCACGCAAAGACGCCAAGCCACAAAGGGTTTATTTTTGCTTTATTCTGCGACTTAGCGACTTGGCGTGAGCCGATTTTTCATATAAATAATTTCTTGCGTTTTAATTTCCACTTTCCTACATTTCTCCAGCATTTCTTAGTGTCACCGTTTAGGCGAGGTCATTCCAGATGTCTTCTACAAGCCAAAAAGTTTTCCAGAGAAGAGTAAAGTGAATGCTATAGTCCGTTAAGGTAGTATATACGTGTCATGTTTAAGCGTTTGCAGGGGACTTCCGATTTTGTGAAAGAAATCGATATGCAATTCAATATTCGGATAAGTGCTTTCGTTCGATTTGTTGCAGCGGCAATTGTTAGTGCAGTCGTTGGGTTCACAGGGTGCATTTCTTCCCGGTCACTCATTGAAGATCTCGCGAAGACCCCCCATCACCGTGTCCAAGACTCGAAACGATATGCTTCCATAAATTCCTTCCAGCAGGACTTCCTTTACCTCACTGAAACAATCAGGGAAACACATCCCGAGCCGTTTGCAGCCTGGAGTAAGGAAGAGTTTGATCGCGAGCAACAGCGGATGCTCGAATTCTTGGCCGCTGAAACGAGCAAGGTCGTATTTGAAAATTCCCTCCAGTTATTTCTCTCCTACCTGCGAGATGGTCACACAAGCGTCCAGAGCTCCTGGAGGGGAGGCCCACGGGAATACCCCACGTCGTTCCTCTGGAACAATGACACGCTCACCCTTGCATCTGTCGGACGCGAAGAAGATACGACGCTCATTGGCTCCCATGTGCTGAGTTTCAACAGTATTCCTGTTGACGAAGTGTTCACACGGTTTACACGCTTCATTACGTACGAAAACGTCTACGAGGCAAGGAAAACTCTGCAATATTATTTTATCTTCCCGACCTTCCACCGCGATGCGGGTATCATCAACTCCGACACACTCGAATTGAAACTTCTTGTGCCCGACGGGACAACGCGCGCGCACCGTATGCTACCGCTGCAACAGCCGAAGCGTATTGCCCCTTCAAAATCGCATCCGATCACGGAAAAGGTCAATCGCCCGTTTAGGTATACTATCCTCAAAAAAGAAAAGGCGTGTTATCTTCAATGGAACACAATGATGGATCTTCGCATGACCAGACTTCTTTCCTTCCCAACAAATCTTCTTGCCTATCCGGTCGCTTGGTATATGGGCATCGGGTATTTTGAGAATTTTCTCGAAGATATGATCGACGAGATGAAGGAGGAAGGAGTGTCAACCCTGATTGTCGACATAAGGGGAAACGGAGGGGGAGGGTCAATTTATGGAGAACAGCTGTTATATTTCCTCGATGTTCCAGTCGGCATTAGGAATTTCTCAATGGCAATCCGATTTTCCCCGTTATACAGGGAGTTCTTCCCTGAGGTGTACCGAAACTATGCTTTCCGCTACTCCCAAAAGTACAATCAAGAGAAACTGCCCGATAGTCTCATCCTGACATCAGATTTTGTTCAGGAGGATAGCATGGAGGCTAAGTATTTTCGCAATGTTACGGATCCAAAGTCGGATTACTACGTCAAACCCGACCGGGCTATCTTCAAGGGGAACGTGTATTTTTTAGTAGGTGATAGGACATACAGTTCAGCAATCATCCTCTCGTCCCTCGTCAAGGATAACAAGCTCTTCACCATTGTCGGTCAGCCTACCCGTGGTCGTCCCTCGCATTATGGTGAGACGCTTGTGCTAAAGCTGCCGAACTCGGGTATCATTTGCAGGATTTCCTGCAAGAAGTTTTTTCGTCCTGACCTTGGCAAAGACTCTGAAGATACCTTGTATCCCGACGTGGAAATCTGGCCGACCTTTGATGATTACAGATACGGACGCGATCCGGTATTTGATTGGGTGTTGAAGGATGCAAAAAAGAAAACCACATCACTGAAATGATAAACAATGTCCTGCAGCCAATTGCAAACGGGTGTCTGTGACTTCCCTGATTAATGGAGGATATTGAATGGAACAAATAACTCTTGACCTTCAACCCGAGCCTGCAACGCAGAGGATGCGATTGGTACAAAGAACTCTTTTTGTGTTAATGGGTGTTGGGAACATCGTTCAAGGCATTATGCACGACAATAACTTCCGTTACTTTAATTTTATTATTGGCATTAGCGTCGTTGTAATCGCCCTGAATTATCGCCGAATTTTCAAACCGAAGTTGTTTACATTCGATGAGGACGGATTTGAGGGACCGATTGGCAGATCGGACAGCACACGATTACATTGGGGCGATATCTCTCATATCGAAGCAAAAATGTTTACGTTGAAAATTTTCCCGAAGAGCGGCGGAGAGCGCAATATCTATTTGGGAAACATCACCTTTAATCAACACAAACAAATTAAGCCTAAGATTCTTGAACTCGCCCAATCGAAGGGCGTCGAAGTACGGGCTGCCTGACAGACGCTCCCCCCCATTCTCATTCCTGCTAAACCTGCACTGGCATTATTCTTGCTTATATAGGGACACAAACACTAAAAGAATGAAACTGTGCTGATAATAATGGAGAATTTGCATTTTCGCTTTTTAGAAAGGACAATCCTGTAAGGGGATAGTCCTTTTTTTCTTATTTCTGAAAGATGGAGTGTGTTGCATTTTTCAGCAAAAAGCTTCTATATTGACACGCCTTAAGAGTGGAAAAAGGGAAACGGCAGGTTCTCGCATTGCGGCGTTTATCAGTACTGAGAAAGAAAAACATTCATAATTTAAAACATGGCATCTTCCCGTAGAAGGCTGTGCGGGGATGTGCTCTTTAGGAAACCGAACAGATCAGCCAACTAGAAACAATCAAACATCAATGAAGACGGAACCAGTCGTCGCTGCGGACTGGGTTACTTCATAAGGAGAACAATTTATGTCGGAGTATGTCAAAAGCCTTGTAGCTCATGTAAAAGCAAAGAATCCCAGTGAGATGGAATTCCACCAAGCGGTGGAAGAAGTAGTCGAGTCATTGGGGGTAGTATTAGACCGCCATCCCGAATATCGCTCGGCGCGTATCCTTGAGCGCATCATCGAGCCTGAGCGCGTGATTATGTTCCGCGTGCCGTGGATGGATGATCAAGGTGAGATCCATGTCAACCGCGGATACCGGATTGAGATGAACAGCGCTATCGGTCCGTATAAGGGCGGACTGCGGTTCCATCCATCAGTCACATTAGGAATTTTAAAGTTCCTGGCGTTCGAACAAGTATTCAAAAACAGCTTGACCACGCTTCCTATGGGCGGCGGCAAGGGCGGTTCTGATTTCGATCCCAAAGGAAAAAGCGATAACGAAGTGATGCGGTTCTGCCAGAGCTTTATGAGCGAGTTGTTCCGCCACATCGGACCCGATACGGACGTTCCCGCGGGCGATATCGGCGTTGGCGGGCGTGAAATCGGCTTCCTGTTCGGTCAATACAAGAAACTCAGAAACGAGTTCACGGGTGTGTTGACGGGCAAGGGCCTCAATTGGGGCGGCTCGTTGATTCGTCCGGAAGCAACCGGATACGGTGCTGTTTATTTCGCATCCGAAATGCTCGCAACGCGGAAAGAGACGCTCGAAGGGAAAATTTGTCTCGTCTCCGGCAGCGGCAATGTTTCTCAATATACGATTGAGAAAATTAATCAGTTCGGCGGCAAAGTGGTAACGGTATCGGATTCAAACGGCTACATCTATGACGAAGAGGGAATAGATGCGAAGAAAGTTGCCTTCGTTAAGGATCTGAAGAATGTGCGGCGCGGAAGAATTAAAGAATATGCCGAAAAATATCCCAAAGCGGTGTACACGGCGGTTGATCCGAAATCGAATTACAATCCGTTATGGAACCACAAAGCGCAATGTGCATTCCCAAGCGCAACACAAAACGAGATCAACGGGAAGGATGCCCAGAATCTTTTGAAGAACGGCGTCTATTGCGTGGCAGAAGGGGCAAACATGCCGACGAACCTTGACGGCGTGAAGATATTCCTCGATGCGAAGATTCTTTACGGTCCGGGCAAAGCGGCGAACGCAGGCGGCGTTGCGACATCGGGTCTTGAGATGTCACAAAACAGTATGCGTCTTTCATGGACGAGGGAAGAGGTGGATAACCGCTTGCACCAGATTATGAAGAACATTCATCAAACATGCGCCCAAACGGCGGAGCGGTTTGGCACTCCCGGTAACTACGTCAATGGCGCCAATATTGGCGGTTTCTTGAAGGTTGCCGATGCTATGATGGATCAAGGCTTGGTCTGATAACGTGCAATAGGCAAGAAAAATCGGAGCGGCTTGCATAGCACTCCGATTTTTTTATTATTATGAGGTAGAAGCCATCTCAAAAATGGATGTTGATGTCGCTCCTGACGGAGCTTTTACTTGCATTTTGTTTTGGGTCTATCAACATATCGTCCCTTCGGGACTTGAAGGCAACGAAGCTCCGTAGGAGCGATATAATTATAGGAAAAGATTAGAAGTTGATCTGAGTCCCGTAGGGACGGCAAGTTTTTTTATCCCCCTCATCGAGGGGACGCCCGATGCCGTTTGACAGCGCGGGTCAGGGGGTGTGAATTATCGTGCAATGTTGCCAAACATAATTTCTTTCTAAAGGTTGCGGTTTTTTTAGTGAAGGTATAACACGTGCCCATAGAATACGTTGATCCTGCCTGGATAGAGCAAAGCTACGGAAGCCGCGTTCAGGGTTTCCAGAACCTGATGCGCAAAAGGATCCGGGATGTGTTGATCGTTTCCAGTCTATACGACCTCTATTTGTTTGAAGAGGACGGCAGGTTGTACGAGCTGATCAGGAACGAGTATCAGGGACTCAATTTAAGCCATGCCCCGGAGCTGACGCGAGTTTCCAGTGGGCGTGAAGCATTAGCGCTCATCAAAGAGGAAAAGCCGTTCGATCTCATCATTACGACCCTCCACATTGAAGATATGCCCGCGCTTCGGCTTGCCAGGCAGGTACGCGATGCGGGTCTTGATGTGCCCATTATCCTTCTTGCGTATGATAATCGCGAGTTGCAAGAACTCGTTGCACATCATGACACTTCAATTTTTGATAAAATTTTTATTTGGCAGGGGGATTTTCGTCTCATCATCGGTATTGTCAAATATCTTGAAGATCGGATGAACGTTGACCATGATACCCGCATTGTGGGTGCGCAATCAGTCATTCTTATCGAAGATAATGTGCGGTACTACTCCTCGTTTTTGCCGATTATCTACACGGAGCTTCTGAAACAATCCCGGCGGCTGATTTCCGAAGGAATCAATCTTTCTCACAAGTTTTCGAGGATGCGCGCGCGCCCGAAAATTTTGCTATGCTCCACGTACGAAGAAGCGTGGGATTATTTCGAAAAATATGAAGAGTGCATTTTAGGTGTCATCTCGGATGTTGATTTTGCCCGTAATGGTCGGGATGACCCGCGAGCCGGTTTGGAGTTTGCGCGCAAAGTCAAAGCGCGCCAAGATGACATCCCCATTTTGCTCCAATCTACCGTAATAGATCATGAAGCTGAAGCGAAAGAAATCGGCTGTTCATATTTGGTGAAAGATTCTCCTATGTTGTTGCAAGAGCTTCGCCAGTTCATGGTGCAATATTTTAGCTTCGGTGATTTTATTTTCCGCGCGCCCGATGGGAAAGAGGTGGGTCGCGCAACGGATTTGCAATCGTTGGAAGAGCAGTTGCGCATCTTGCCGCAGGAAAGCATCCGCTATCATGCCGAGCGGAATCACTTTTCAAAATGGCTCAAAGCACGGACGGAGTTTTGGCTTGCGCATAAGCTCAGGCCTCGAAAAGTTTCGGATTACGCTTCGGTTGAAGCGCTGCGCGAAGACCTTATTTCTTCGTTAAAAGAATATCAGAAGATACGCCAGCGCGGCATCATTACGGATTTCAAAAAAGAATCGTTTGAGCCATCGAGCAGTTTTGCGCGGATCGGCGGGGGATCGTTGGGTGGAAAGGCGCGTGGACTTGGGTTTGTCAACATTCTCATTAACAACTATAACCTGCACGATAAATTCGAGGGGATTGAAATTCATGTCCCTCCGGCAGTTGTTATCGGGACGGATGTTTTTGACCAGTTCCTTGAAGAAAATAATCTCCGAAGTTTTGCTCTCAGTTCTACGGATGATAGGGAAATCACCCGCAGATTTTTAGAAGCCAAGAAATTCCCGGAAGGGATCCTTGCCGAATTGGTTGGATTTCTTGAGCTTATTTGTGACCCTCTTGCTGTTCGCTCATCGAGCCTTCTTGAGGACTCTCAGTACCACCCATTCGCCGGTGTGTATGAAACGTATATGATTCCCAACAATGATCCCAATCCGCTCGTTCGGTTGAACGAATTGGTGAATGCCATCAAGCGTGTTTATGCCTCGACGTTTTATCAAAGTGCGAAGGATTATATCAAAGTAACGTCCTATCGGCTTGAAGAAGAGAAAATGGCGGTTATTATCCAGAAGATGGTTGGTTCACAGCATGAAAATCGGTTTTATCCGGATTTTTCAGGAGTTGCAAAATCGTATAATTTTTATCCTATTGCTCCGCAAACGGCGTCCGATGGCATCGTCTCCACGGCGTTAGGTTTAGGGAAAACGGTCGTTGATGGCGGGAACACGCTCCGTTTTTGCCCACGCTATCCCAATCATCTCCTCCAATTTTTTTCTCCTGAGGAGTCACTGAAGACGAATCAAAATGAGTTCTATGCCCTCGAAATGGACGGTAAACTTACTGATGATACCGAGACGTACGATGTCCTTTTGAAGAAGCATAATTTAGATATCGCGGAGCGAGATGGAACGTTAACGTACGTCGGCTCGACATACTCGGCGGAGAATGATTCAATCACAGATGGATTATCGCGAAAAGGAATTAGGCTTGTAACATTTGCCCCTATTTTGAGAAACAAAATCTTTCCGATGCCCCAAATACTTGATCAGCTGTTGAATATGGGAAGCTGGGGGATGGGCACCCCCGTCGAAATTGAATTTGCCGTTACCATGTCATCGAAGGATAACGGACGGAAGGAATTCGGCATACTGCAAATGCGGCCCCTCGTGCTGAGCCGCGAATCAGAGGAGCTAAATGTTGACGACATAGAGCCGAGAGGACTTATTTGTCAATCTCACCAAGTGTTGGGCAATGGTGTCATAAGGGATATTCATGACATCGTGTTTGTTGATATTCATAAGTTCGAGCGCTCCAAAACGATTGACATTGCGAGAGAAATAACAGAGTTCAACGAAAAGCTCATTGCGAAAAAGAAACCATACCTCTTGATTGGATTGGGGAGATGGGGAACGCTCGATCCGTGGTTGGGCATTCCAATTAAATGGGATCAAATCTCCGGCGCGAAGGCAATTGTCGAAGCCGGCTTCAAGGACATGGATGTTTCGCCGTCCCAAGGCTCGCATTTTTTCCAGAACATCACGTCGTTTATGGTAGGATATTTCACCATTCATTCAAAAATTCAAGAAGGTTTTATTGATTGGGATTGGCTTTTGAAACAATCGGCGACCGAAAAAAAGAAATTCAGCGCGCACATTCGCTGTAAGAACCCAATTGTCATAAAAATGAACGGTCATCAGAATAAAGGGATTATACTTAAACCGGGAAAAGAATATGGTAAAAAATAAATTTGATTTGTATTGGTTAATGCTGTTGTTGGGTTATTCGCTGAGTGTTGGACAAGAAAAGCATGTTGCGCTTAAAGTCATTGTTCCTCCCGCAACGCCGAAGGATGCAATCATATACATTGCAGGTAATCATCCTGTGTTAGGTGATTGGGACCCGGGTAAAGTGAAGCTTCAAAAGGAAAACGATTCGGTATGGACGACACATTTCAATCCGCCGAAAGGAGCTGTTGTCGAGTTTAAAATAACACGCGGCTCTTGGAATACCCAGGCAATGTATCAACAAGGCAGTATCCCGCAGAATACGCGACTGCTCGTTAACGAAGATACAGTTGTCGTGCTTCGACCCGTAACGTGGAGCGACCTTTCTGCAAAATCTAAGCAAGGAATCGCAGGCGGCGGCGTTACCGGCACGGTGAGGTATCATCACGGTTTAAAAGGCGAGGGCTTGGCTCATGAACGAGATGTGATTGTTTGGCTTCCGCCATCTTATAGTAACGATGAGACCAAGCGATACCCTGTGCTGTATATGCACGACGGTCAAAATATTTTTGACCCGACAACTTCCTATATCGGATATGACTGGCACGCTGATGAGGTGGCTGATAGTTTAATCCGCGTGGGGAAAATCCAAGAAATTATCATTGTCGGCATTGATAATACCGCCGATAGGATGCGCGAGTATTCCGATTCCGACCTTGGGAAGCGCTACGCTGACTTCATTGTGCAACAAGTAAAGCCCATGATTGATAAAACGTATCGGACAAAACCCGATAGGGAAAATACCGCTGTTATGGGTTCCTCCATGGGAGGCGTCATTTCGTTTATGCTCGTATGGTGGTATCCGGATGTGTTTTCCCAGGCGGGGTGTCTCTCGAACGCTTTTTGGGTGGACGACGATAAAGTTCTCAAGGACGTGCGCGCTTATAAGGGATCGAAGAAAAGCGTAAGGATTTATTTGGATGTCGGTGGGCTTGAGGGCGGTATGAAGCAGGGTTATGATGAGATGGTGAAGCTTTTAAAGGACAAAGGTTACAATGAGGGAAAAGATTTAGAGTATTTTTTTGATAAGGATGCTGAACATAATGAGTATGCGTGGGCACACCGGCTCTGGCGCCCGTTAACGTTTATGTTTGGAAAATAATGCCATAGATTGCATAGATTCATTTGAAAATTCTTAGTATTATTAGATTGAGACTTCTGAAAAATTAAATTAACTGTCACGGTGAGCGGAGTCGAACCGTGTTTTTGAATTAAATTCGCCCCTCGACTCCGCTCGGGGTGACTAAACTTAGAATATTTCAGATGTGTCAGATTACTACATAGAAGGAACATCCATGGCATTAGTAAAACGTTCTACTTGCACTGAATGCAAAAAAACATTTTTCTGGGAAATTGACCGCCCCAGCGACGGCTACTGGGATCGCTGGCGAAGCGATGACGGCGATACCCTCTCGGCGTGGTTTCTTACAAATAATCTTTGCTGGGACCACGCATTTGCCAAAATGCCGGAGCGCTTCCGCAAAATTATTAAAACAGTCGAATATACGGAATCCGAGCCAGTTCAAAAAGTAAGCGCATAATGTTCAGGTCGGCATCCTTGGGTGCTGACCTTTGTGTTTCGCATCAATCCATATTCTCACCGATTTGTAGTGTGTTACCACATAGAAGCATATCACTGTTACCATCTCTGGAGGTCTATCATGAAACGCCTTAGTTATATTGTATTCTGTTGTTTCCTTGCGTTGACTGCAATCAGTCAAACGAAGCGAGCCATTGCTTTTGATGATCTGATCGGCATGGGGAGAGTGGCTGACCCGCAAGTCTCACCCGATGGCAAAACCATTGCATTCGTTGTTACATACCACAACAAAACCGAAAACAAAACCAACAGTAATATTTATCTTGTCCCCGTAAGCGGTGGGGAAGTAAAGCAACTTACCTCGGCAAAGGGAGCAAACAACAACCCGCGGTGGCTCCCCGATGGAAAAGCCATTGCGTTTATTTCTACGCGCGATGGAGAATCTCAGGTTTGGACGATATCCGTCGCCGGGGGAGAGGCAAAGAAAGTCTCGACGATTTCTACCGAAGTATCCGGTCTCATGATTTCGCCCGATGGAAAGTGGTTTGCGTTTAATTCCGAAGTATATCCCGATTGCCTCGATGATGACTGCAATCAGAAACGAAATGCGGCGGTCGAAAAAAGCAAAGTGAAGGCGAAAATATTCGATCACTTGCCGTATCGTGTGTGGAATGCATGGAAAGATGGAAAACGAAATCATTTGTTTGTGCTGTCCGTGGCGGGAGGTAAAGCCGTTGATTTATCGCCGGGAGATTATGATACGCCGCCAATTGACTTGGGCGGCAATTGGGATTATACATTCTCGCCGGATAGCAAAGAAATGGCGTTTGTCCGCAACCCCGATCCCATGGTTGCCGTTAGCACAAATAACGAGATTTATACTGTGCCGATAACAGGAGGAACGCCGAAGAAGATAACGGATAGTCCGGCAAACGATATTCAGCCGCTCTATTCACCCGATGGAAAATACATTGCTTATCTTGCGATGCGGCGGGCACGCTTCGAAGCCGACCAGAGGCAATTGATGTTATATGAGCGAGCAACAGGCAAGTTGATGAATCTTACTCAAAATTTTGATTACAGCATCAACGATGTCGTTTGGTCGCCTGACTCAAAAACGATTTATTACAACACGGAAGAAAAGGGCAGCGAAGTTATCTTCAGAATGGATGTAACGGGCAAGAACATTGTGAAACTGATTGATAAGGGGTACAATCATAACCTACGGCTTACGCGCGACGGAAAAACATTGGTGTTTTTGAAGGAATCCATCAACCAGCCTGCCGAAGTGCACCGTATAGATGTTGACGGAAAGAACCTGAAGCAGCTGACGTTCACCAACGCAGAAAGGCTTTCGCAGTTAGATCTTCATCCCAAAGAAGATTTTTGGTTTGAAGGCGCAGGTGGAGCGAAGGTGCATGGCTTTATGGTAAAGCCGCCCGCGTTTGATGTTTCAAAAAAGTATCCTATGATTTATTTAATACACGGTGGACCTCAGGGTCAATGGGCAGATAATATTTCCTATCGTTGGAACGCCCAAATGTTTGCCTCGCGCGGTTATGTGGTTGTCATGGTAAATCCGCGGGGAAGCACGGGCTACGGGCAACAATTTACCGATGAAATTTCCGGCGATTGGGGCGGGAAAGTCTATGAGGACTTAATGAAGGGCGTGGATTATGTCCTGAAAACATATTCGTTCATTGATGGCGCAAGGATGGCTGCGGCTGGCGCATCGTATGGCGGGTACATGGTGAACTGGATTGCCGGCCACACCGGTCGGTTCAAATGCCTCGTGAGCCATGATGGTATGTTCAATTCTGTAAGTGCCTATGGAACGACGGAAGAACTTTGGTTCAATGAGTGGGAATTCAAAGGGACGCCGTATAATAATCCTGAAGTATATCGTAAATGGTCGCCTATGGAGTTCGTTGCAAATTTTAAGACCCCGATGCTTGTGATCCATGGCCAGTTGGATTATCGGTTGGATGTCAGCGAAGGATTCCAATTGTTCACTGCCCTTCAGCGTCAAGGGGTAAAATCAAAGATGCTTTATTTCCCCGATGAGGGACACTGGGTGCTCAAGCCGGCAAATTCTGAGCTTTGGTACAAAACTGTCCTTGATTGGATAGACGAGAATACGAAGTAGTAAGTAAGCAAAAAAAGCCGTTCCGCTTAGCCCCTTGGTTGGGGTAAGCGGGACGGCTTTAGTTATGTATTTCCATTACCTTCAATACAACAATCCGAGTCGTTTATCCCTCTTTATTCTCGTTTTTGTACTCTTGGTAAAAAAGAGCGCAAAGTTTACGAACTCGTTCGCTGCTATCGAACCGGGCTTGCTGCTTTACGGCATAAATTCCGACCGGATCGCCAATTTTATAAAGAGAAAGCGCGGCGACGATTCGGGCGCGTTCATCGTCTTCATATTTCAGCATCCGCATCAGAGGAAACACCGCTTTTGAAGACTGAATATCGCCCAGCATCAAAGCGGAACTTGTACGCAATCCGAAGTTTTCCGACTCGACACCCTGCAAAAGATTCGCTTCAACTACTTCTTTGTTGATCTTGAGGGTGATATCTTTCTTGTCTTTTATTTCACCCGCAAGAGCAACCGTTGTGAATAAGGCTGTTAACACAACAGCCAACACGGTAAACAGTTTTGTTTTCATACATCCCTCCAATAAAATAGTGAGAAAATCGTTGCTTACTTCTTCTTTTCGTGTTTGTGATGAGCAATCTTTTTCAAATTGACTTGGAAAGCTATTTAGTAACTAAGACGCTGGAAAGAAGAAAGGGTTCGCCTTTTGGGATGAAAGTTTATCCCGTAGTGATGAAAATGTCTAAAGAAGGGGTCGAAAATCCATTGGGGTCTTTTCGGGGCAAAATTTAGGAACAATGACGAAAAGTTCCCGTCTTGTTAGTCTTTATTTTTAACATAGTTATGAGGTTTGACATTCAAGAAGAGTTACAATACATTCAAACCTGTTTCGTCTATATCTAATAATACACAAATCAACTGCATTCCCAAATTTTAGGAGGGTTTTATGCGAAGGCATAAATTGCCAATGTTTGTAGGTCTTTTTTTTGTTTTCCTGTGGTCGGCTTTTGCTCAGCAAGATTTCAGCAAGGTCGAAATCCAAACCAATAAAGTGGCTGATAATATTTATATGCTTGTTGGTGCGGGCGGTAATATCGGCGTATGCGTTGGTGATGATGGCGCATTTGTAATAGATGACCAATTTGCGCCCTTAACTGAAAAAATCAAAGCGGCAATTGCTGCAATTACCAACAAGCCTGTGAAATTCGTGATCAATACTCATTGGCATTTTGACCATGTCGGCGGCAACGAGAACATGGAAAAAGGCGGAGCGATCATCGTGGCACACGATAACGTTCGAAAGCGCATGAGCACAGAGCAAGTCAACAAGTTCTTCAAGTGGACGACTCCCCCATCCCCAAAGGATGCTCTTCCTGTTATCACGTTCACCGATGCAACGACCTTTTATCAAAACGGCGAAGAGATTAACGTATTCCACGTAAAGCCTGCGCACACCGATGGTGATGCCATGATTTATTTCCGCAAGGCGGATGTTTTGCATATGGGAGATACGTTTTTTGTGGGGGCTTATCCTGTGATTGATATTGCCAGCGGTGGCTCTGTTGATGGCATGATTGCCGCGGTGGATCAGGCGCTTTCTGTTGTCAACGAGAAAACAAAAATCATTCCGGGTCATGGTCCCCTTTCCGATATGGCGGGACTGCGCAAATACCGAACGGTCATTTCCACTATTCGTGACCGAGTAAAAAAGTTAGTTGATGCAGGCAAAACATTTGATGAAGTCAAAGCTGCCAAACCCTTAGCGGATTATGATGAGGAATTGGGCAAGGGCTTTATGAAACCGGAATTATTTTTACAGGTTGTATATACTTCCCTTACGAGAAAGTAAATTAAGGAGTGAGAAGGAACGTGCGTAACCTTTTACGCACGTTCCTCTTGCTTGAGAATTTTCCACCACCATGCGTAAAGCACATACTGCTATCGCCCTTGTTTTACTTCTGTTATTTAACCCTTCTATAATTTTTTCCCAGCCTTCACATCGTGTTGCGGGCGAGGTGTATCGTATTCCTATGGGCTCTCGGCAAGGATTGGATGTGTGGATTGTTGATGGCGCTACGATAAGGCGCGAACTTTATCCCGAGTTTCTTTACGGGGGCAACGGTGAGCGATATTTGTTTATTCCACCGAAGGAAATCTGGATTGACCATGCAATCACGGCAGAAGAGCTACAGTACACGCTTGCCCATGAGCTTTACGAGAGGAATTTGATGGCGGGTAGGGGCATCACCTATGCCGCTGCGCACGACAGCGCGTTGATGGTTGAACGGCGCATGCGCTTAGCCGACCAATTCGCTGCAGTCAAGCATGAAGTAACGCTCGGCAAGGTTTCACCAACGGATTTCGAAGGGGTGAAAGAGATCCCCGAGCTTGCAGATTCTATAACGCTGAAGAATATATACCGTATCCCGCTGAGCACTCGGAACGGAATTTCCCTCTGGGTTGTCGATGGAGCTTCCGTGCGCCGCGATATGTATCCGGATTTCGGGCTGAGCGGCAACGACCTTGCCTATCATTTCATTCCACCGAAAGAAATATGGATTGATAATCAAATTTCTTGCGAGGAATTGGAATTTTCAATCGCAGGGGAGTTACGTGAGCGGGAGTTAATGGCAAGGGGTATTTCTTATGACGATGCTTATGAACAATCGCTGATAAAGGTGAATGAACTTCGAAGGAAAGCAACAGAAGCCGCCAGAAAGAAATCGCCTGTCAGAATCCCCAAAATTTTAGATAGAGAAAAAGGAACCGGGAAAGGACAATAATACTTTCGACTTATGCGTAAAGTTCAATTTCTCATTTTCTTTTCTATTGCCCTTTCGATTTATGGTCTCATAAATTTTTATGTTTTTCTCAGGGGATGGGAGGCGCTTTCTTTCACACCGGAGCTGAAGCTTTACTACATTCCGGCGTTTCTTTTTATTTCGCTCTCGTATATAGTCGGAAGATTGTTAGAGCGCGTCATGTTGAATTGGGTAAGCAGTCTTTTTGTTTGGATCGGTTCGTTTTGGCTTGCCGCAATGACGTATGTTGTGCTTGCCCTGTTATCCATGGATTTTTTGAGACTCATCAATCACTTTATTCATCTGTTCCCGCAGGCAGGGACACAAGAATACGACCGCGTCAAACTGGTCACTGCGCTCATTGTAACAGCGGGAGTTGTTATTGCTGTTGTCTGGGGGCACATGAACGCGAACAATCCTCGAATCAAAACCCTTAACATCAACATTCCCAAAAACAGCCATCCCACGAAATCTCTTAACATTGTTGTCGCTTCGGATATTCATCTTGGCACTATCGTCTGCAAGGCACGGCTCGAACATATTGTCGAAAAAATTAACGCACTCAATCCCGATCTTGTGCTGTTGCCGGGCGACGTTGTTGACGAGGATTTAGGTCCGGTTATCAAACAGAATTTAGGCGAGACACTGAGGAAAATTCGTTCGAAATTTGGTGTCATTAGTATAACTGGTAATCATGAATATATCGGGGGCGTGGAAGAAGCATATCAGTACCTTATTGCGCACGATATAACAGTGCTGCGGGATAGTTTTATTAAGATCAACGATAGTCTCTACATTGTCGGAAGGGAAGATTTGAGCATAAGACAATTCACGGGAAAGCGCCGCAAGCCGTTGGATGAAATTATGGCGGGAGTGGATAAAACATTGCCTGTTATTTTAATGGATCATCAGCCATTTCGCTTAGAGGATGGGGTACAGAACGGAGTGGATATCCAGCTTTCGGGTCATACACACCATGGACAACTCTGGCCCTTCAATTTTATCACAAAAAAAGTATATGAAGTAAGTTGGGGGTACAAAAAGAAAGGAGACACACACATCTATGTCTCCTGTGGAGTCGGAACTTGGGGTCCGCCCGTCCGCACGGGCAATACGCCGGAGATTGTGAATATTCGACTTACATTTAGCTAAATATGTTGAAAAAATTGTAGGTCGAACTTTAGTTCGACACTTAAATGAGATTAACGGATGTGACCGTCATCCCGATGTTTCGGGATGACGGTCACTTGTTTAATTTACTCGCGGTCCCCTTAAAATTCTCGCCGGAAGCAGTATAATTGCCTTCATCGTTTGAAACACAGCACCAACCGTAATGCCGATAATTCGAAATGGAAGCAATAACAACCAAACTATCGGATAGAGTACAAGCGCTAACAGTGCCAGGGGCCAGCAAAGAACAAACAAAATAAGCCACAATAGAAATTTTATCATTATAGTGCCTCCGACTTCACTTACGTTGAGCATAAGGAAAGAGTTTCACCTCTTCTTTATATTTTTACAATTCCGATTCCCGGCTTATCGCCGATAACGATTTTGCCGTTGACGACCGTCGTTCCGCTATACACATCGTTCTTAATCAATAAATTGCCATCGAGATCAGCCCAATCAACCAGGGGAGATAACTGAGCCGCGGCTGAAATGGCGCAGGAAGTTTCCGTCATGCATCCCAATAAAATTTTCATGTCAAGCGCGCGGGCAAGTGTGATCATCGTATGCGCTTCCCTCATGCCGGTGGTTTTCATCAGCTTGATGACAACGCCATGATACACCTCATGTGCCTTTTTCAGATCAACAAGCCGTTGGATCGCCTCATCCCCAAGAATCGGGATTGGGCTGTGTTGAGTAATGTAAGCGTTCCCTTCGACATCTTCCTTTGCCATTGGCTGCTCCAAATACAAGACGCCTTTTTCTTTGAGATAGTGAGTCATTTCGACGGCGTAATGTTTATCTTTCCAGCCTTGATTCGCGTCCGCAGTGAGCGGCTTATCCGTAACCGAGCGGATCGTTTCAATCATTTCTTTGTCGGTATCGCGGCCTAATTTCACTTTCAGAATTTTAAATTCCTCCGCTTCTTTCACCTTTTGTCGAACCACGTCCGGCTTGTCAATCCCGATGGTAAAGCTCGTAACGGGAGCTTTTGCTTTGTTAAATCCCCAAAGATTATACCACGGCTGGTTGAGAAGTTTTCCGATAAGATCATGGAGGGCAATATCCACCGAAGCTTTTGCGGCAGGGTTGCCCGGAGCAAGTGCATCAATATCTGCCAGAATCGTTTCCAGCTCGAATGGGTTTTCGTACTTGCTCAAATCAACGTTGGAAAGAAATGCCTGCGCCGTTGCGTGGGATTCTCCCAAATACGGCGGCATCGAAGCCTCGCCATATCCCATGATGCCGTTATATTCTATTTCCGTAAGTACGACTGGCGTGGTTGTTCGGGAGCTTATTGCAAGCGTGAAGACATGCTTTAACTCAAGCGTATAAGGGCGAAATGAAAATTTCATTCTGCCCGTTCTAAAATTTTCCGGAATATTCTTGGCGAAAAGTGAGTTGGGAAGCTCCGTAAACGCCCCCGCCCCTATAGCTAAAGCAGAATTTTTGAGAAAATTGCGTCTCTGACGATTCATGATAAACCTTTCATTGTAAGAAGAACATTGCACGCTATGAAGCTATGAAAAGAGTAATAGAAATTCAAACCAATAAAATTAAGCCAATTTCACTTTTGGGAAATAAAAGACCTGGATACGCAGTAGTAATTACTGCTACAGGTAATTATTTCTTGTTTTCGACAATGCCTTCATTTACATGACTCTTCTGTTTGTTGAGTTTTGTAATCTGATAAAAATGGTACGGTTATTGACTAAATATACCCAATTTACGTTGAGTCAATGAAGTTTCTCATTCGAAACACTCTGGGTAGCTAAGAAGGAGTTTTATGGGTCAACAACAGCTGTTGTTAATCATTCTTGCGCTTATTCTTATCGGCATTGCGATTGCAGTCGGTATAAGCATTTTTAACGCGCAGCGTGTGAAAACCAACCTTGATGATATCATCAGTGACCTCAATCTCCTGGCGGCAAATGCGTATCAGTATCGCGGACGTCCGGTAGCAATGAGCGGAGGACAGGGAAGCTATATTGGCTACGTTATTCCTAAGACGATGGTCTCAAACGAGAGTGCAAATTATAAAATTTCCGATCAAACGATGTCATCTGTCACCATTGTTGCCACTTCAGCCCAGAGCGCAACCAATATCGTTACGGTTGTCGTAAATAGCGATGGAAAGCTTGGCGGCTGGACGTACGCCGGCGACTTCCAGTAATACAAATTTTGATAAGCGATGTGGACGAACAGTCCCATCCCGGCATGCTCCTTGATCGGGGTATTTCGGGATGGGATTTCCTGCTTTTGGCTGTGCTATTAGTGTAATTCCTTCTATAAAAATTGACTTTCAAGTTTTGTGTCGGTAGCTTTCTTATGTACTGGCTTGCAGAATGCCATTATAGCCAATCTCCATCTAAGGAAAGCTCTCTTTCATGAAACGACTCACCTTACTTCTTGTTTTGTTCATTCCCGCCGTTACTTTTTCCCAGATACTTGACATCCGTCCGGTGAACAGACCCAAAATGGCTGAAAAGGTGAAAACGGAATTTCTCCA
>JACQBK010000051.1 GCA_016194505.1 Ignavibacteriales bacterium
GCCGATACGGCTCAGAGCGAGCGAATAGGAATAGGAGCAGTTTTAGATATATAAGTTTGGTTTATGAATAGAATCGAAAACAAAAGCTGACCCCCTCTTAGTCTCCCCCTGAAGGGGGAGAAAAAAGTTCCTTCCCCTTTAGGGGAAGGCTAGGATGGGGTCATAAAAATTTGTACTTATAATAAAGCGTCCCGTTGAAATTCTCAACGGGACGCTTTCGTTGTAAAGAATATTCACAAGCTTTAGAATTCCGGACCCAGCGAGAAATAATAATTCGGTATCGAGAATCCTTCGCCGTTAAAGCTCCACGCAACGTCTATGCGGAGCGGTAACCCGAAGAAAATCAAGCGAGCGCCAAAACCGGTTCCTATCAAAAGGTCCTTATTGACCGTACCGTCCTTCGTTGTTTGGAACGCTTGCCATCCGCCGGTGTTACTCCACGCCGAGCCAAGATCTATGAACGCCGCTCCTAAAATATTCTGGAAGCCGATCGGCAGCGCACCAAGAATAAAATATTTCACCAAGGGGAATCGTAGCTCAACGTTCGCAACGGCAAAGCGCGTTCCGTTCCTCGCATTGTAATTATATCCTCGCACGGGCAATACCGGCGTCAAAAAGGCGTAGTCCTCGACATTGACAATCGGGATGTTCCCGCCGTCAAATTTACGATTTATCCATCCTTCCGTTCCCCCAATAAAGAAGTTCTGCCGATTTTTTCCGTTGCTAAGCCCGCCTGCCAACCGATACACAAACACATAGTCATGCAGAATCTTATTGTAATTTCGATAATCAAATGTGAATGTTTGAAAATCGAGAGATTCGTCGCTAAATTTTGCACTGCCATAGAACGTAAAATTAAATCGCGAGCCGTTGTTCGGCGCAAACCATGCGCCCTGCCAAATCGAATTATCATTCACGTAGCTGAACACCGGAAGAATAAGCGATCGCCGCTGAGAAGGCTCGGCGGGGTTATCAAGATTATCCCGTGAAAGATTGAGCCAGTTGAGCGAGAAATCCAGCCGGTTAAATTTATCAATCGGATACTGAGCGACAACCCCTATTGTCCATGTTCGGAAGCGATAGAGAAACGCGCTCCCGAATGGATCACTGATATACAGGAATCGGGCGCTGTGGGAGCCCTGAAATCCATAATCAATGCGCCCAGGCAAATAAAAATAGGACAAACCATAATCGCTGTTCTTAAGATCGAGCAAAAGATTGGTTTGGAAAACAATTTGATGATCCCCCAGCATATCGCTGAACGCCATCAGTGTTGTTCCCTGAACCCCATAGAACGTGTTATAGTTCGCAGTGCCATACACCAAATCCGGCGTGAAGTTGAGCTTGTATTTTTTGGGTACATAGTTCCCTTCCGCATCGCGGTTATTTGCAACATCGAAGCGAGGTATCGGCGACTGTGTTACGACCGTATCGCGGATGTTTTCAGGAGAGAAGATGTAGCTTTTCAGGTCTACCTTGGCGCTTGTTTGGTAACGCGAAGCCTCGCCTGCGCTCGTATCGGTAACAACGACGAGATTGTTCCGGACAATAATCGTATCGGACGCTGATTTTGTGGCAAAAACCTCGCGCGGTTTTTCGGCTCGAGGAAGCTCAAACTTCCGCTTGAAGTATTCGGTCGGTTCCAATGCGGCAACATTCAGTTTTCGCTCGAATGGCGACCGCATCAGGAAGATGTCGAATCCTGCTTGATGCAGCGAGGCAAACACCATCTTTGATCCATCGTGAGAAAGAGAAAGCTGATAAATACCGGAAAGAGAGTTCGTGACCGGCCGATCAGCTCCCGTTGCCAGGTCACGCTCGTACACGTTGTTGATGCCATTGCGATCCGAAATATAGAGAAGCTTCTTGCCGTCCGGCGACACAATGGCGGAAGCTTCGTTACTGTTAGGGAAATCCGTAATGCGATGAATTGTTTTTGAAGCTATCTCGACGCTGTAGAGATCCAACTGCTTGAATTCCACCTGAGAGATTTTGAAGCCCGCCGGAAGCTTGCCCGGTGAAAGAAAATCGCGGCGATCCGAAGAGAAATAAATCGTCTTGCCATCGGGCGAAAATGTAGGGTCGGAATCCGAGAAAATATCATTGGTAAGATTCGTGAGGGTTTTAGAATCCAAATCATACTCATAAATATCCGATTGCGGCGCTTTCATCCCAACGAAAGCAATCTTATTGCCCACGGGAGAAAATTCAACTTCGAAGATGCCGTCGAGATCAAGCTCGATCTTTTTCGTATCTCCGGAGTGGGCATCAATCAACATAATCACATCCCGTTCTCCCGCCTTGACGGCAATGGCAATTTGTTTACCATCGGGCGACCAAGAAATTTTCGGCGTCAGGAGATGCAATTCTTCAAATTCCCTTGTCCGTTGACCTTTCACGATTTTCTCTGCGCCCTGTCCATCAATAGCAGACATGATGTAAATATCCATATAATCGTTGCGATCGGATATGAAGGCGACCTTATCGCCTTGCGGAGAAATAGCCGGGCTGGTGTTATAGAAATTGCCCTCTTTCGTATGGTCAGTTAGCCGCCGCGCAAAATCTGCCGGCTCTTCGCGCTTAGCGACATCGGGCCAGAACAATACTTTTTGTTCTTTCTGCCAGCGTTCGGAAAGTTCTTTAATCGAAAGACCGATAGTGCTCTTGAAGCCCTGTTCAACGCTCCGTGTCCCTTTAATGCGATTGAAGATTTCACCTATCTTCTGCTCACCGTACTTGTTTGCAATGTAGTACCACACCGACTGGCCTCCGCGATAAGCAAAGTACCCTCCAAGGTATTCGATGGGGGGCAGGTAGTTTTGAATCGTCGCATCGCGGATAAACATATCGGAATTGGTATCCCAGCCAAGGGCGGCATATTCCGCAAAGCCTTCGTTCATCCACAGGGGAAGCTGAACCGGCGCACGGCTCGAAATGAGAGATTGGATGGAGCCTCCGTAAAACATATCATTGATCACGGCGTGAACAAGCTCGTGATGGATCACATGGCGGAATAGGCGATAATTTCCCTCAAACGGAACGACGATGCGGTTCTTGAATAATTCCGTTACGCCGCCGATTCCTTCTTCAAGATATTCATCAATAACATTCGTCTGCTGCCATTCATTGTGGGAATTGTACACAACGAACGCAATGCGGTTGTTGATTTCATAGCGAACCAATTTGCGGATGGAATCGTACGCGTCTTCAGCCGCATCGGCGGTAAATTCAGCAAGCTCATATCCGTCTTGGGAAAAATAGATATCAAAATGGCTGGTTTGAATGTACTGCCATTCAAAGTTTTTGTATTGCACTTTGTTCTTGCCGAAAACCGAGTTTTGGCTCCACACGACACCCGTGGCAAGAACGGTAAGCGCTAAACAGGTTAAAAGTTTTCTCATGAACATCCCCTCTCAATAAATAACGCTTTACAATGAACTGTCAAATTGTAGCCAACAAGGGCTGAAAAATCAATCGGTTAAATCACGCACGCTATCTGTAATAGAACAAACTCTTTCGCCGTTTGGGTTCCTGCAATTATTTGCGGCGCCTAGCTTTTTTCGCATGGTGGCTTACTTCACCCACCAGGGCAAAATCAATCTCGCGTTCTTCAGGGTTGACCCGCACGACCTTCACATGAACGCTGTCGCCAAGGCGGTATTGATTGCCCGTCCGACGACCGATAAAGGCATATTGTTTTTCATCGTATGTGTAAAAATCGTCTCCCAAATCACGGACATGAATCATTCCCTCGACAAGCAAATCATTGATCTCAATAAAGAGACCAAACCGCATCACGCCGGAGATAATCCCTTGTAATTCATCGCCAAGGTGGCGTTTCATGTATTCCACCTGCATGACCTTTATTGCGGCGCGCTCCGCTTCCATCGCAACACGTTCCATTGCAGAGGATTGTTTTGCAATGAAGGGAAGTCGTTGCGTTATCTCTTGCCGTCTCTCGAGTGATAATGATGTATTGTATTCCTTGAGAAGACGATGCACGACTAAATCCGGGTACCGGCGGATGGGCGAAGTAAAGTGAGAGTAATAATCAAATCCGAGTCCATAGTGGCCGATATTCTTTTCCGAATAAATCGCTTTCGCCATCGAGCGCAACGCTACCTCGTTAATGACATTTTCTTCTTCCGTCCCGCGCACTTGATCGAGAAGTTTTTGAAGCTCCTTTGAGCTAACACCCGAATCCAAATTAAGCCTGTAACCAAATTTCTCGACAAAGGCTGCCAACTCCCGAATGCGGTCGGGATCGGGCGAATCATGGATGCGATACAGAAACGGCTTTCGATGCTCTTCTGTTTTTGCCAGCCCGATATGCTTTGCAACGACTTGGTTTGCAAGAAGCATAAATTCTTCAACGAGCCTGTGGCTTTTCAATCTTGTTTTTTTAATGATCTCTGAAGGCTTTCCCTCCTCATCGAAACGGAATTTTGCTTCCGGGGTTTCGAAATCAATGCTACCCTCTTTCATGCGTTTCTTCGTCAATATCGCGCTCAGGTTTTGCATCGCATGCAGTTTCTCGACAATTTCTTTCGAATCGTTCTGCTCACGTGCAGTTGTTCCCTCCGCAAGAATTTCTTCCACCTCTTCGTATGTAAAGCGGCGCTTGCTGCGGATGATTGTCTCGCGAATGTCATATTCCTTCACCAAGCCTTTTGGCGTTACGGTCATAAAAACAGAATACGCAAGACGATCTTCGTCCGGGCGCAGGCTGCAGACGATGTTCGAGAGTTTTTCCGGAAGCATGGGGATGACCATGTTCGGGAAATACACGCTGGTGGCACGCTTCAACGCTTCTTTATCAAGCTCGCTTGCTTCTTTGATATAATACGAGACATCCGCAATATGAACGCCTAAGCGAATGTTGTCATCCTCAAGTTCCTCAAGCGAAACGGCGTCATCAAAATCTTTTGCGTCTTCGGGGTCAATCGTAAAACACATGTGACCGCGAAAATCGAGGCGACGACGAATCTCCTCTCCAGAGATAACAGTCGGAAGAACATCAACCTCTTTCAGCACAACGGGAGGAAATGAGAGAGGAAGCTTGAGCTCTCGCACAACGGAGCGCATCTCCGCTGAAACCTCGCCCGCCCTTCCCAAAACCTCGACAATTCGTCCTTCGGGATTGAGATGTCCCACCCCCCACGAATCAATCTGAACGACAACTTTCTCCCCTTCTTTTGCTTTATGTAAGTATTCATCCGCGACGAACACATCGCGCGCAATTCTTCCATCATCGGGGACGACGGTAAACAAATTTTTGCTGCGCCGCAGCGTACCCACCACATCCACCCTGCCACGCTCCACTACCCGGATAATTTCCCCTTCTCTTTTTTCGCCCTCGCGCCGCTTCTCTGCTTTTTGAGCAAAGAGTGAAACTTCGACTTTATCCCCGTGCACTGCCATACCCCGCGAACGAGGGGCGATGAACACTTCCTCGTCGAGCCCTTCAACCCTTACAAAACCCAATCCTTGCTTCGTCATCTGAAGGAGCCCAATCACTGTTTGGGGAATCTCCAAATGGCTAAATTTTCCGCCCTTCACTCGCTTCACCTGGCTCGTGTCGGTCAGGTGCTGCAGGGCGTGCTTCAACACTTCATATTCTTCATTCGTGCGAAGACTTAATCGTCTTGCAAGCTCTTTTGATTTAAACGCTTGATTGGGATAACGGGCAAAAAACGTAAGCACTTTATTTGAAACACTTTCAATTGTCATAAATACACTTCACTCATTAGGTTAAAAAACTACGGGAAGGTTTAAAGAATCAGAATATAATTCTGTACAATAAACGCAGTCCCTTTGACTCGCGCCGTTGTTCCAATGTTTCCACGCCCTCGACACGGCGCTCCAGCTCGAGGACAAGATTACGCCACTTTTCAGAGCCAAGAAGTCCGCTCATCGGCAGCTGAACGCTGATATTGGCGTTGTTGATATCATTAAAGACTTTTCCTCCAAGGCGGATAACGGCATCTCCCACTTCACCTGTGAGTCGAACGTCCGCGGATTCTTGAAAGCTGCCTCCATAGTAAATCACATCTACCGATTTGATAACGCCAAATTCTTTCCGCAAAAAATCGGAAAGCGGACCGGACAAGACTGAAGATGTAAGCCCCAAGAGCATCGTGTTGCCAAACAACGATGCGCGTTCTTGCTGTGTTAACTCGTCCTTAAATGAACCGGAGACGAGAAATGACAATGCATCCGCCTCAGGGTCGGCGCGCTGTTTGAGTTCTCTGTTTGTAACGAGATCATAACGAGCAAGTTCGGTTTTGACGGTTGGTTTATCTCGTGTTCCGGTAATCAACAGTGTAACAACGACTTTCTGCTCAACAGGTTCATCCGTGTTAGAGCCGTTCAGTGTTCCCGGAGTGACTTTCGATGTGTCACCGCTATTGCGCGAACGATACATACCCTCATATTTGGCGGTAACGTTTAATTCCGGATTGAAGGCATCACCTGTAAAATTGAGCTTGCCGGTTGCATCAAGCTTTTTGAAGATACTATTATAGTACGACCGCTTGCCAAGCTCCACCTCACCGGTAAGCCGTGTCTGGTCTCCCGCTTTTGCAAAAATTGCCCGTCCTTTGAGATCACCGAACAATTCTTCATTTGTCAGGTTATTGAAGATAAACCGCACTTGTGTTGCACCTTGCGTTTCAAAAATCAGATCATACACGATGTAATCCAAGAACGATTTTGGCTTTGGCGCAAGCTGTTGCTGCGCCACGCTCGCTTGCTCCGAGGGGCGTTTTGAGCTGAGCGTATCAAGCGACGTTGTGGAAAACTCTTCCGAGGTTGAAACCGTTCGGCGTGCATCAGCTAACACTATGCTTGATATTCGATTGGGCGATTGTATGCTATCCAGCGAAGCTTTTGGTCGATCATCAACGTAGGAGACCGTAATTTTATTGCTCCGCAATTCCTGCGCTTGGCGAATAGGGGGAAACGTTAAGCTCGCGTACTTGATAAGCAGCGTCCCCGACATGAACGACTTCGATGGTTCTCCTTTCCATTGAATGCCATTGGGTCCTGTCGCACCAAAGAGATCTCCGTAAAAACTTTGACCGGGCCGTCGGCTGGATTCTTTCATCACCAGCAATTGACCGTTGGCAAGCAAATCAAAATCCTTAATTTGCAATCCCGCGAGGGTGAAGGTACCCGAAAAATTCATTTTGCCATCGGGACGATCTTGAGGAATATTGCTTACGGTAAGGTTCTCCAACGCAATCTGCCGACCGTGAGGGACAAGCTTTCCATCCACAATATATTGAATGTTCAGGGGACCGAACAAGAACCGCGCACCCTGCAATGTTAAGGAGCCTTCGTACGACGGGGATTCAATAGTGCCGCCCAATTTAATGTCGCACATGACCGTGCCTGTCATGTTTGATAATTCAGGGATGAATGGTTCCAAAAATTCCATTTGCAGGGCGCTGGTTTGGACTTTGAGATCCATTTCTCCTTTGAGCTTTTGTTCGGCAGTTTTTTTCAAAGAAAAATCATACGGCATAGTCCCCGAGATAAGCAAATCCGGTTTTGCGGAAGGCTCTTGCGGACGACTGCGTAATTGCGTAAACGCGTTGAGCATCATGTCGGAATAGCTCAACGTGGCTTGCACCTGACCGAATACCGTTTCCCGATAACGAACTCCTTCCGCACCCAGCATCAATGAATAGTTGGGATTTTCAAACGTTCCGCCAAAATGCCCTTCCGCATTGAGAATGCCTCCAAGGATAGGCCGACCATCATCCGGTCTGACGATTTTATAAAAACTCTGCATATTGTTCAGAAGGAATTTTTTCACCGAAAACCGGAGATCGGAAACCCCTGCCGGATCAAAATATCCCGAGGCATTCAGTTCCTCTGTTTCATGGCGCATGGAAAGATTGTCAATGCGAAAACCGTTTTTGCCTAATGTTGCGTGAATCGTCTCGGCGTTTTCAAAGTCATACCCGTTGATGCCGATTTTTAATTGTTCCACATTGAACACCACAGAGCCGGAATCAGCGCGTGATGTGCCCTTCAACCCTATGGTCGTTACTGAATCTATCAACGCAGAAACTTGATAGGTGCCCGTTGTTCCCTTCGATTGAACGTCGGCGGCAACATTAAAGAATGGGAGGGAATCTATACTCAATGAATGAGCACGCAATTGGACGGATGTTGCGAGAGATTTGAGAACGGAGGCTCGCGACAATCCCCCAACCTTGACCTTCAAGCCGGAATCGCGAAGACCGAGTTGAACACTTTCGTCCGTAAAACGGAAGCGTTCAATATCAACATCGCTTTCAAAACGAATTTCTTCGCGGGTTCCCGTCACTGTTCCTTTTGCACCGAAGCTTCCATCAAGTTTCTCCCCAAGAACAACACCGACGGCATAGCCATTCGTAACCTGCAGTGTGAACTGAGCATCAACAGGTTCCTTCAACTCTGCGCTCCTCGATTGGAACTCGGTGTGCGCTACTTTTGATGAAGAAGCGCGAAGAGAATCCAACGCCACGAACTGATGCCGCACCGCTTCGCCAATGAGTTTTGAACCTTGCGTAATGGCGGCTATAAATGAGGGTGGGGTAAATTTTCCCAACACTTCCAGAGTTGCAATATCAGATGTGAAGCGAAATTGCTGGCGTGATGGATCGGATGTATTCAACGATATTGTCAATCCGCCCTTCTGGAACGATTCCTTTCCAAACGACGACCGGGAAAAATTAACGTCAAGGTTTCCCCGCATCGCTTTATAGGTTAATCCCGTGCCTTCGGCATGAAGATCAAACGACAGATCGCTTGCATATCGTTTCTCTTTCATGAAGTCGGCAACATTGAGAGATGAAGCTTTCCCGTCAATTTGATAGGAGTCCAAATCGTGCGGCTGGAATTTCAACGTGCCATTGAATTCCAAACGAGAGGAACTTATTGATGCGGAGACTCGCGAGCGGAGCGTTTGCCCGGCGGCATCGAGAGCAATAACCGTTTGCCCAACGGGCAACCCGTAAAACTCCGATGAGTCTATTGCTACTTGCACTGTGGATGTGAGCGTGCGGATATTAGTGCCGGAGCCTTTGACCGTTATTGTTGCATTCAATTTGCTCTCAAGGTTCTCGTCGTCCAGCAGATGCCTTAAATCGAGATGAGCGGTGCGAATAACGCCGTCATAGATCAATTCCTCTTCGCGGGTATCAAATGTTCCATCCAACTCTACTTTACCGGCTTTGGAATTTGCCGAAAGCTGTGCTTTGAACAACGCAGGCTTTCCTTTAAGCCATAAATCATACTTGACCGCGCCTAAAGAGGTCAAGTCCAGAATTTTCAGCCCCGGAAGATGCTCAAGGACATCCTGAGGCTCAATCTTATTATTCAGGCACGTAAGATTAAGCTCAAGGTCCTTGGGCTGATGAAGATTGGTAATTGTCCCCGTGCTTTGAATAACAGAGTGCGCCGTGTGAAGAGCAAAATTCTTTATGTTCAGACTGCCGAATGTCCCTTCAGCATCCAATTGACATGACACATCGTTCGCAAGAAAATCGACCGATTGCCCGACAAATTGTTCAAACTCGTTGAAATCAAGCTTATCAACTTTCAGACTTAACGAGACGGGGGAACGTTCAAGCTGGCTCAGGTCTTTGATCTTTGTAATATTTGTTTTTCCAAGTTTCGCGCTTACCGTAATGAGAGATTTCGGCGTTTCGATGCGCAATTCGTTTACTTCAGCCTGAACAGGAGTAAGTGAAAACTCGCCACTTAAGCGATGTAATACAACGCCGGGATGGTCTGATTGGAACGAAAGTGATTTAATCGTCGCCGCAATCTCACGCGCGCGAATGGTTACCGCCGCGTTGATGTTCAATAACCCTAACTGAAGATTTGCATAGTTGAACGTATTCGAAGCAACAAGTACATCTTCCCGCACTTGTTGCACAAGGGCAAGAGAATCTACAAGCAAGAATCTTGCGTTCTTAACCTCGATCTCTTTTAACTCAATGACCCACTGAGAGGGGATGGAATCGGAAGGGGTTGGCTTTATTAAACGATTGACATTCCACGTACTGTCGGAGGAACGTATCAATGCAATATGGGGATTGACTAACGTAACGCGGGTAATCGAAACACGTTTGACAAGAAATGCCAAGGGGTCGTACCGCACTTCCATTTTTTCAACGAAAAGAACTTTTTTGCCTGATTCGAGAAGCTCGATATTATCAATCTGAAAGCTCGAAATGAGGTTGCCTTCAAGCTGGCCTAAACGAAGCTCGCCGTTCAAGCTGGGGGAAACGTTCTCGATAATAAACTGTCGGAGAGAAGAGCGAAATGCCTTTGTCTGCGTAAACCCAATAAGGACTACCGCAACAAAAAGAACAATAATGCCTGCATAATATGTAAATCGGAAGAACTTTCTCACAGTCTGGGTTCCGTTGGAGGCTTATTGTTACCTGCCGAAGGTGAACCTTGTCCGCCTTCCAGCCTGCTGGTCCCGTTTTTCGGGATCCCGTACAAGCGGGACAGGCATGGTGGCGGAAACTTTCGGAAGGTCTCTCAACATTGATGATGTAGTGAAGAATCCGCAGGGTATCGTTACAGACAAGTTGCTGCGGTTTGAATAATCTTTTTGATAATGTTGCTCGTTGAGCGATTGGGAAGGAATTCGATGGCGTGCACCGATCCGCCTGCAGCTTCGACAATATCCTTTCCAACAATATCATGCACGGACCAATCCGCTCCTTTGACGAGGATATCGGGCACTATCGCTTGGATCAGTTCATAAGGCGTATCTTCGCTAAACAAGCAAACGAAATCAACAACAGCTAATGCCGCGAGCACAGCGGCTCTATCGTCCTGCTCAATAATGGGTCGGGCAGAGCCTTTGAGACGACGGACAGAATTATCGTCGTTGATGCCGACAACAAGAACATCTCCCAGCGCTTTCGCCTTCGTTAAATAATCAATATGGCCCCGATGAAGAATATCAAAACAGCCATTCGTAAACACAACTCGCCTTTTTTCCTTCTTCAACTCCGAACGAATGTTCACCAAGTCAGCGCGAGAAACGACCTTGCCCATCAAGTCCCCCGCTCGTGGTTTGCGCTCTCAAGAACGGCATCGTGCAGGGCTTTCGTATCAATAGGAACAATGCCTACTTCACCACAGACGATGCCACCTGCAAAATTTGCAAGCGACGAAGCCTCGCGCACGGACGCACCTGCCGCTAACGCTACTGTCAGAGTGGAAATCACCGTATCCCCGGCGCCAGAGACATCAGCCACGTTGCGAGCCATCGTTGCAACGTGTGTCGTCCCGCCTGATCGCTCAAAGAGCGACATGCCCTTTTCGCCTAATGTTAAAAGAATATTTTCGGCTTCAAGCCGTTGCACCAATGTACGACCCGCCTGCTCTATGCTCTGCCGATCGTTGAGACGGCAACTGAGAGCTTCTTCCGTTTCTTTCCTGTTGGGTTTGAAAACCGTTACGTTTTTGTACTCGAAAAAATTATTAAACTTCGGATCAACTGTTACAATCTTAGATTTTGACGTTGTAAGATGAATAAGCTCTCCTATCAAGCTCTTGACAATGACGCCGTCAAGAATTTTTTGTTGAATCGGCTCGCTCACATCGTTCTTGACTTCGCGATCAACGCGCACAACATGCTGATGGTGGGCGATGACGCGTGTTTTTACCGTTGTGGGCCTCGAATCATCTACCACAACGCCTTCCGTCGAGAATCCCTGTTCGCTAATAAGCGAGCGGAGCGCCTTGCCTGAGTCATCATTCCCGACGACACCGATCATCAATGGAATGCCGCCGAGTGAAGCGATGTTGTTTGCAACGTTTGCCGCGCCGCCTAATCTCGTGGATTCCGATTCCACTTCAACAATGGGAACGGGGGCTTCCGGCGAAATGCGCGCAACGGATCCCCAGAAGTAGCGATCCATCATGAGATCGCCCACAACGGCGATGCGTTTTCCTTTAAAAGCGTCAAAAAGCGACTGGAGTCGCCCAGAGGAGAAAGTAACCAAAACTGTGCCTAATTTGATTGAGGATTTCTATCAATATAGACAGAAAACGCTCGACAAGCAAGGTAAGTTGAAGAGGCAAAAGGACATAGACGGATAGAAAACTATGCAATCGGGGGCGGGTTTATTGGGGAAGGCATTCAATAGGACGCCTGCCCGCCCGACGGCAGGCGGGCTAAAACAGCGTACGCCATGCTCTTTGGCGCAACTTGCCCCGTTTGACGGGGTTCGCCTCTGGCAGAGAAGAAGCGCGGATAAAAATTTTAAATGTTTCAATCGGTATTTATCGTGTTTTTTTAGCTTCTTCCGCGTCCCATTTCTTTGATAATCCTGCACCTTCTTCGTATATTAGGACTAGTTCACTGCCCGGATGGCGAAATTGTCCCGAAGGGACGCCTTCGGCGGCAGACCTACCTGCCGGTAGGTCCCGTTTTTCGGGATCCCGTACAGCGGGACAGGCAATTGCGCTGGCTTCAGGAGTTCGTACTTCAGCAAGGTCACAGATTTTTAAATACTATGTCGGTCGTGAGACGCAGAGATTAGCATATCGTTATATAAAATATTTTGCCCGGATGGCGAAACTGGCAGACGCGCTAGCTTCAGGAGCTAGTGGCCGCAAGGTCGTGCAGGTTCAAGTCCTGTTCCGGGCACTCATTTGTTGCTGAAAATAATTTGGCACGCGGACGCGTCTGCCTGCCAAGGGCATGGCTTTGCCATTCGGTGGGTAAACTATCTTCAGGAGCTAGTGGCCGCAAGGTCGTGCAGGTTCAAGTCCTACCTGTCCCGACGCTTCTTGTCGGGATTCCGGACACTTACCTAGTAAACACTCCAACAGCAACGTACCAGCCCTGACATCGACGCAATCTTTGAGAGACAACGGATTGTTTATAGGCAGAGATAGCAAGGGAACTTGCCGTGCCTCTGACTTATAAACATTTAAAAAAACGCCCTGCGAAGGGCGAGACATCTACCCACCTAAACAACCGGATCAATGTAATGACCCATTAATTCCCAGCTATGTGAAATTGTTTAAAAAATGAGGTGTCTTATGGAAGAACGGCCTGCCGCGTTTCTCAATAACCTGTATGAAGAGAAATTGAAACACAAAGAACATCGCATGAATTATGTGGTGAAAAAATTTCTCTTTACCATCGGTCTTTTTGGCCTCGGTTCTAGCCAGATCCCAACTATCAACTTAAGCCCCCTCCTTTATCTCATACCCTTTGTGGCGCTTGCCTGCGATTTATATATATTTGCGGAAGATTTTAAGGTTAAACGAATCGGAATGTTTGTACAAAAGCATTGTTTATTTTCCTGTCCTGACGAGAAAAATTGGGAGATACTGGTTAATGAATATCGAGAGCCGTTGGCAGTTTTCGCATCGCTCGTTCTTTCTTTAATCGTTCTTTTAGCTTCTGCCTTTGCTGTTCTTAAAACTATTTCTGATCTAAGGGTTTTTATTATCTGGTGTCTATTAAGCGTCTTGGCAACTGCCTACAGTTTTTATTATGGGTGGGCCACAAAAAAGAAACTAAAGCAACCTTTTCAGATAAACTAAAAACGACACTGAGCGGCAAAAACTCCGATCTTTGCTTTTTTGATTAAATTAATTGTAACGGATTCTAAGGGAAGAAATGCGTGTCATGAGGGGACGGGAATTGCAAAACAAACTGGCGCTGGTAAAGTGACACAACGAGGTTTAAATTTTTCCCTCTGTGTTGCTCTGTGTCTTCTCGGTGCGCTCTGTGAAATGCTTTTCAGTGTCTTATTAGTTTTTCAAAACCCCACTCGTTGAGGGCACAGCTTTCTCCAACGCTTCCAGCACCATGCTGGTCGTAATAAGCTCAGGAAGCACGATCGGCTCGTTGGGCTTGCCGGCTGGAAAAATTACATACAGCGGCACACCTGAGCGTCCGAACTTGGCGAGGAGTTTTGTAATATCGGGATTGCGGTTCGTCCAATCCGCGCGGATCGTAACAATGCCGCCCGATTTAAGCTTATCTATAATTCTCTGATCGCTTAGGACGGTTTTTTCGTTCACCTTGCACGTTAAGCACCACTCCGCTGTAAAATCCACAAACACCGTCTTGTTGCTCTTCAGATGCGACTCCAACGATGCTAACGAAAACGGCTGCCACGGTATTTTCGAGTCATCAGCTTGCGACACCTCCGATGAGGGACCTACTCCGGCGATAACATTACGCACGTCAAGCATTTTTTCTAAAAACACCCAATATCCCAACACAACCACTGCAAGTGCAACAATCCATGTCGTTATCACGCCTCTCCTCGAAGCGGTGAGCGTCGCATAGCGGCCGATAAGCCAGCACGCAACTCCGACCGCAAGCAAAAATGCGCCCGTCCAGATGACCGCTTCCATCCCTAATTGCTTGCCGAGCACATACAAGAGCCACAGGAGCGTTGCCATCATCAGAAAGCCCATGAACTGCTTGGCGTTCTCCATCCACGTGCCGGGCTTGGGCAAAAACTTCATCCATGCGGGCTTTGAGGTGAGTAAGAGATAGGGCAACGCCATACCGAACGCGACGAAGAAAAATATCAACAGAATAATCCACGCAGGCTGGGAGAATGCGAAGCCCAAGGCTGTCCCAAGAAACGGCGCGGTGCAGGGCGTTGCGAGGATCGTTGCAAAGATGCCTTCGGAGAATGACGAGAGATAGCCCTTGCCGCGTTGCTGTGCAACTGCCCCACTGATGCTTTCCACTGCGGCGCCCGGCAGACGGATTTCATACACGCCGAACAAACTCAAGCCAAATGCAAAAACAATCAGGCTCATGAAAATCACAAACATCGGCTCCTGAAACTGAAAGCCCCACCCAACCTGCTGACCCGCCAATTGCAAAACGATAACGAGCAAAGCTAATACTAAAAATGAGGCTACAATTCCTAACGAGAAAAACCAGCCTAATTTTTTAACCTGTTTCGGATTGTCACCTGCCATGCGGACAATTCCGAAGATTTTTAAGGCAATAACGGGAAGAACGCACGGCATGATATTCAATAATAATCCGCCGATAACGGCAAAAATGAGATACAAGAATAACGATTGCTCTCCTCCGCCTTGTTGCGTTGTTGTAAATGTTTGATCGAGCAATCCGCCCGATGCTTTGCCGCCTGAAACTGCATTGGAAGGCAATTTCGTCTCGTATGCAACAGCTTGTTGTTTGCCCCCTTCAAACTGATAAACGATCAGTCCGCGGAATGTTAATTCTTTCGCAACCGTTTGGTCTGAGCTTAAAGGAATTTTCAGGCGTGATGAAGCGAGCGTTGCCTGTGTGCGTCCGATGGTGACATTCTCTAACGATTCGGGATAAAAATCTATCGAAGCAAATTTATTCGATCTGGAAGGCGTAAGATGAAACTCGACCGCGCCTTTTTCCGTTTTTGTCTCGACAGTAAATCCGGCTGAAGGCGTCCATTGTGGCGGAATGCTTTGACGATACTTTTTAAACAGATCGGCATGCGATGATGTAGGCGTTTCTTGTTTGACAGGCAAGGTAAGTTCGGCTTTGCCGCTTCCGGGGATACAGCTTGTTTCGCATTCGAGCCAGCTTGCTTCTACTTTTAAAGTAACGCGCGAGCCAAGTGCAACGTTGGGGGCAACATTGACATTCACCAAGAGCATGTTCTCGTCGCTGTAACTGTAACTGAGAATATCGCCGCTATCAAGATGTTTTTCCGGCAGGGGCCATTGGATTTCATCAACGGTAACACCATCGGGGAGAGTCCACTTTAATTCGGTGGGGAGACCGGCATCGCCGCCATTTATCCAATACGTATGCCAGCCTTTATCCATCGTCATGAGCAAACCGACGGTAAAGTGCGAGCCAGGTTGAATGCTTGCAACATTAGCGATTAAGCGGATTTTCGTGTGCGGCTTGAACTGCGCGTACGATGATGCGTTGGTTACAAACAAGAGAAAAACTAAAGACCACAATTTTATTTTCATGAGAGAGAGCCTTCTTAACGCAAGTAGAGCGAAATGTCATTTCGCTCTACACAATTGAACATAAAAACGTCCGATACCAGTTATTAAACAACTTTTTGGTGAAAACAGTTGCATTACATGTACTTTGATGCTTTGAACATGAGAACGGTTGCAAAAATTTCAGCAGGTAAGTTATTGAAAAGGCTGGTGAATCTCAACAGTCGTTGCATTTGTTCCGTTGGCGTCCCGATACATCGGGACGCCTTACAACAAAGCCAAAAAACATTACCTCATCAGCAACATCTTTTTTGTTATGCTAAAGCCCGCATAGAGCATACGGTAAAAGTACGTTCCCGACGCTTTATTGCCGGTCTTCCAAACCGCAAGATGATGACCTGCAGGCATATAAGTATCTACAAGGACATCAACAACCCGCCCTGTCACATCAAAAATTTCGATGCGCACGTTTCCGTTTCTGGGAACTGTAAACTCAATCGAGGTGGTTGGATTAAATGGATTAGGATAATTTTGAGATAACACAAATGCATCCGGAACATGTTCCTTCCCTCTCTCGACACTAACAAGCACCTTACTGTAATCAAACGGCTCATTTACCAAATGCCAGTAATCCTCAGTTTGACCGTTGTAATCGCGTGGGAGATAAGAAGTTTTCAAAGAAGCACGGGGAAAATTCTCCAACGAAGTTAGGACAGCGCTACCGTCGGCTTTCCATTCGTACAGCGGGATGTCCTTTGGATTCAAATACTTTGATAATCCTCGTTCTAATGCCATGTGGAACAACCCGAAATTGCCCGGTTCATGTCCGCCTAACCACGCACCTACAATATCAACGTAAAAAGCATGTTTACCGAAGATGAGGATGTTCGTCATATAATCATTGGCAAGGCCATTGTTGGGACCGGCAACGAAGTGACCGTCGCGACCGTACACTCCTTCTATAATATTGATAAGCGGCTTGGTGACGGAATTATGATCCAGGCAACGTGTTACCCATGTTTCCTGCCAAATGCCGCCATCATCCCCGGGTCTATCCCAGCGAGGGATGCCTATAGTTTTGTGATGCTCGTAATTCTGACGAATGGTCGCATCGGCATTCGCACCGATATGTTCGGGGCGCATATCCATATTGGCTTCATTACCTAACACGGTGCAGTGGCGGACGTAATTCGCCGCTATGGTGCCCTGAATATTTTTTGCGCAGAGCGTCATCCCCATGGCATGGGTCTTGAATTTTCCAACATTGATGAGAACAGAACCGGACGTGTTGACGGGCCAAAGGGAAGGAATTTTTTTGAACCACACGCCGCCGGGCACATCTACCCACTGAAGATCACTTTCGCTAATCACGCCGACTTTTGCGCTCACATCTTTAAAATCAATGCCCGTTCTCTTTGCCATATCTACATAACCGCCGTCCGTTAAATCTGAAACGGCATAATTTGCTTCACGGATATAAAACTGATTGCTCGTTGGACCAAGTTCTTTCAAGCTCTCAATCATTCCTTCGACAAAATTGCAATCGGTTTGAACGCCCATGGTTCCTTCGACCGTATAGCGGGTATCCCATTGGCCACGGAGGGTAAGGTTTGGCTTGATGACAATGTTGCTCGTGATGGGAAACGCTCCGGCTGCGGTTTCTTTTGAAACAAAGATATTTTTTGTCAGAAGGGCGCCGGCGGATTTGATCGCAGCAGCATTCGTCTTCACATCCACATTCGTCCGCATGATAAACACAGCATCGGGATTGTTTTCAATGAATGAGTTCAGACCGAAATATGGAGACGAATGGACTTTGTGCCTGCCGAAAATACTTGAGGGGTTGATGATGATCGCGGTTCCTGCAAGAGAAGCCGCTTTGAGAAAGGCTCTTCGTGAGACCGGTGATAGCATGGCGCGCTCCCTGTAGTGCTACATACCTTAGCTTCGTAATTGAGTTGAAAGAACAATCTGCCTAAAGTTCATTTTATTTTATGAAATTGTCAAGTCGAAACAACGCTATGCCCCTTTTAGCTCGATGGACGTTTCATCATTTGCACCATTTGGGCTTGAATAATCTCCCACACCTCGCGCACGTCCGACTCCTGCACGCGCAAGTGGCTTACCACCAACCGAAGCGTGTATCGTTCTCCAAGCTTTGTGTGGGATAAAAACGCCTTGCCCGTTTGATTAACTGCCCGCATCAGTTTTTCGTTGAACACGCTTAATTCTTCTTCCGTTTCAATTCCGGCCGGACGAGCGCGGAAGCACACCGTGCTTAACGGCACGGGAGCCAGCCGCTCAAATTCTGAATGCTTGTCAATCCAAGAAGCAAACAGGCTTGCAAGGCGGATATGCTCTCGGATTCTTACCGCAAGCCCATCCCATCCGAAATAGCGAAACACAAACCATAATTTAAGCGCCCGGAATCTGCGCCCCAACGGAATGCCATAGTCCATATAATTTTCCACCTCATCATCTCTCGAGGTGCGGAGATATTCCGGCACAAGGCTAAAGGCTTGCTTGAGAATTTTCGGCTTGCGCGTATAGAGAACGCTTAAATCCACCGGCACGAACATCCACTTGTGGGGGTTTATGACAAAAGAATCCGCGCGGCTGCAGCCATCTATAACATGTCGCATCTCAGGCAGGATTGCGGCAGCGCCGCCATGCGCCGCATCAACGTGAAGCCACAGATTTTCCTTTTCACAGATCTCGGCAATCGCCGGCACAGGATCAATGCTTGTGCATGATGTCGTCCCAACTGTTGCAACGACGCAAACCGGACGAATACCATTACGCCTGTCCTCTGCAATCGCATCCTGCAACGCCGCGGGCTTCATCCGAAATGATTCATCAACCGGTATTTTCCGAATCCCATCCGTGCCAAAGCCGAGCGCAATGACCGCCTTATCAATCGAAGAATGGACAAACTCGGAGGCATAGACTCGAAGCTTGGGCAGGTCTTTTCTGCCAATCATCCCATGCTCACGAATCTTTAAATCGCTTAATTGCTCCCGCGCCGCCGCAAGAGCATGAAAGGTGCTGACGGAAGCGGTATCGTACATAATTCCCCAAAAAGATTCCGGCAACCCTATCATCTGCCGCAGCCAGCCAAGTGTAACCTGCTCTAACTCCGTTGCAGAAGGACTCGTCTGCCATACCATACCATTTGTGCCGAACACGCTGCTGAATATATCTGCAAGAACGCCGGGACCGCTTGCGGACGAGGTAAAGTAAGCGAAAAACCGCGGGTGGTTCCAATGCGTCATCCCCGGCATAATGATGCGGTCAATATCAGAAAAAATATGTTCCATCGGCTTACCTTGTTGCGGCGGAGCCTGCGGCAACATGCGGCGGATATCCCCCGGTGCTACATCGGGACAAACCGGATATTCTTCAATGTGGTTTAAATACTCTACTGCCCAATCTATCGCTTTATGACCTGCGCTTTGAAATTCTTCCGACGGCATATCGCCAAGAGAAGGATGAACCGGTAAAGAGAATTTCTCTTTCATATTTTTTAGGCCGATTGCAGTAAGGTATTAAACAAAAGACACATTCATTGTACCGTCTTTTTCCTATTCACTAAAAGAAATATCAACCCGGCAACCACCATGAAGAGCCCCCACCAGATATCGGGGTGAAGGTTGGTGAAAATCTTCTGCTGCGCTGGAGGGCTAATCAACGAATACAACCCTGAAATTGTAACAACCGATCCTATGAAAAGAAGGAGCAGTCCGACAAAATACCAGATGGGTTTCATACATTTACTCTCCTTTTACCAGTAATAGATATTGAGAATAATCAAAATAATAATAGAAATGATTGCATAAAACCCCGGAGATTTGATAAAAGGAACATGATCGGTTATGTTCTCTTCGGTTAGCCCTTTGACAAGCCCTACAAGCTCTTCTTTCGGCCTCTTGTTGGTAAACAAGCTTATAACAATCGTAACAACAAAACATATCAGCCATGCCCACCACGCGCGCCAAAAATTGGCTGCCATATCGCTTGCTGTGGAGGAGAGCGTAAGAGCGACGGGGTCAAACCACTGGAATTTCACTGCAAGAAACAGAAGAAATGAAGAGCCCATTCCGCAAATCAAGCCCCAGAATGCTCCGGCCGGAGTAATCCAAACAACGAACATTCCTAAGAGCATCGTGGCAAACAGAGGTGCGTTAACCCACGAGAAGATAGCCTGCATGTAGTCCATAATGCTTGGAAAAGTTTTTGCCCAATAAGCGGTTCCCACACTGAGAATGATGCCAACAACAGTCGCGACCCTTCCCATCCATAACAAATGCTCGTCGGAGGCGTTTTTGTTGATAAGTGAGCGATAGATGTCGTACGTCCATACGGTGTTAAATGCACTCACATTGCCCGCTTGTCCAGCCATAAACCCTGCGAGCAATGCAGTGATCCCTAAACCGATTAAACCGCTTGGATAATATCGTTGAATAAGAAGAGGGAGTGTTGAGTCGTAATTAACTTGACCACCGTCTTGTAATAAAACAAAACCACTTTTTGGGTCGTTAGCAAGCGCAAGAGCGACAAGCCCAGACATAATAACGAGGAACGGTACAGCCATCTTGAAAAACGATGCAATAATAGGCGTCATCCGCGCCGAGCGAAGATCTTTTGCCGAAAACGCACGCTGCACGACAAGAAAATCCGTTGTCCAGTATCCGAACGACAGCACAAACCCAAGACCGAACACAATGCCCGCCCATGTGATCACCATACCGTTTTGTGTCGGGTCGGCGGAGGTTGACCAGAGCGTGCTGAAGGAGTGCGGAATTCTTGCAAAGACTTCCTTTATGCCTCCTATCTCGACAATGCCGAGAAAGGAGACAAGAAAAAGTCCAAACCAAATAAGGAAAAACTGTATAATCTCGGTGAAGATTGCAGATAACAACCCGCTCATGGTTACATAGACCGCAACCGTTGCAGCCGATATCCACATACTGACATCCCAATTCCAACCGAGAAAGGTGTGTAACACAAGCGCCATTGCATAGAGATTAATGCCGGAAACCAACAGTGTCATAATGGCGAATGCAATTGCGTTGAGCACACGCGTTCGTTCATCGAAGCGGAGCTTTAAGTAACCAGGAACAGAATGAATACGACTACTATAATAAAACGGCATCATATAGATACCGAGGAAAAGCATCGCAGGGATCGCACCGATCCAGTAAAAATGAGCAACATACATTCCGTACTTGAATGTATTGCCGGTCATGCCAAGCAATTCAAGCGCGCCAAGGTTGGCTGAAAGAAAAGCAATGCCGGCAACCCACGCACTGTTCTTTCGACCTGCAATAAAAAAATCTTCCTGACTCTTCGTGAACCGCTTAAGATAGTATCCCAGTCCCAAGATGAACGCAAAATAAATTATAATAATAAGCCAATCAAAAAAACTTAACCCGATTGTCGCCATGAGTGTGCCTTTCTGAAACATTCAAGAATACTGATAAACTCTATTTATTGCAATTCCACTGTGCCAACTGGACGAATAGTTATTTGGTTAACACATCCTTGAACAAATATTGATTCCATAAGTTTTGTGTATTCAATTACTTTTTCATGCGGCAGAAAGGCTTGAATTGTTCCCGCAAACCCGCCGCCATGCACACGGCAAGCTCCCGCTCCAATTTCGTTTATACATCGCTTGGAAATAGCAAGCGCCGTTGCAATTCCTTGTTCGGTTGTAGCGCTTCCCGCAACAACATTTTGCAGCCACCGAAACGATGAATTGCCCGATTCGTTGACGAGCCGGAGAAACGCCGGAAAGTCCTTTGCCCGCAGAACGTTAACTTGTAAATCAACTCTTTTGTTTTCTTCAATAAAATGCAGGGCGCGCAAGAATGCTCTATCTCCTACGCTGGAACGAAGCCGGGCGGCATCCTTCAAAAGTTCTTGCTCAGAAATTTCGCGGCAGAATTCTTTGCCAAAGTACGCCGCAACGGATTTCATGTCGCGGGGGATGGAAGCGTACTCTTCAGTCAGATCGGCATGGCTGCCGCCGGTATCTACCACGAGAACGCTATAGCCTTCGCGAGAGAAATCGAATTCCATTCTCTCAACAAGAGGCGACCGTGGATCGTTAAAATCAATCTTCACAATGCCGCCGACGGCACAGGTGATTTGATCCATCAAGCCGCATGGCTTGCCAAAATAATTATTTTCCGCGTCTTGGCATAGCTGCGCAATGGTGATTGGCTCGATTGTGTTCTGATTATACAATGAATTCAATATCGTAGCGATAAGCACTTCAACGGAAGCAGACGAACTTAACCCTGAGCCTATCAAGACGTCGCTTGTTACACACGCACGAAATCCCCCGACGTGATAACCGAGTTGCTGAAATCGAGATGCAATACCGCGAATGAGCGCCGCGGTTGTGCCTCGCTCGGAATCAACAGCCGAAAGATTATCCAACTTAACTATAAACGGCTGTGGGTATTGCTCCGAATACATCGTTATCGCATTCTCTGTAGATTGTGCCGCGACTGCAATGGAATCGAGATCAATGCTTGCGGCAAGCACCTTGCCATGGTTATGGTCTGTATGGTTGCCGCCGATTTCAATTCTGCCCGGCGTGCTAAACAAACGGATGTCTGCTTCCCCAAATCTCTTGTGAAATTCACTAATAAGTTTTTCCCATCGTTGAGCTTGCTTCACTATGCCATGAGTATCAATCTCATGAAGAGCAAGTTTTTGCGTACGATCAGAGAATAATGTCATTGAGATTTCCATACTCAGCGTTACGTCACAAGGGATGTTGACACGGCTGGCTATCTTTCGAACTGTCTCATCATTTGAGCGGCGTTACTTTCAAGAGAACAACTCCATGGTAGGGAACTTCCGACTCGAATTGGCTTTCATAATGTCCTAAGTCCTGCTGCCTCCACAAATCCCTTACTATGAACTTGCCGTGAAGCCCAAGCTCCGCAGCCTGAAACGAAACTTTTGCTTTCGTTTCTCCGCCCCATCGAAAATTGCTGACCGGATTGTTCGCGTCTTCCGCACCAAAGAAAAGTCCAACCGCTTTGGACCCATCTTCCAAGTCTTTTACCCAAACATCCTTGCCATCATTTCGACTCACGAGGCGTGCTTGTTTCCCCAGCGGATCTTGGTTCACCTCCAAGACTTCATCATTTGTGAGAAGGCTAAGAGTAAAGTCATCTAAACGGGCGAGGTCACATCCTAATAACAGCGGCGCTGAGTGCAAACACCAAAGGCTGATATGTGTGTACTGTTCATCAGGCGTAAGCTTTGTCGGGTGTAACTGCGGTCCCCACCCGACAAGACCAACGACAAGCATATCCGGGTCATTCCAATGACCGGGCCCGCCAAACGGACGCCATCTATCTTGGGAAAACCCAATGCCGCTCATGCTTGCCCACGTATCTATAATGTCACCCGTTGTGCGCCAGCAATTTGCAAGTCGCGCCCACTCCGCAGCATATTCAAACGGAGCAGAGTTCGAAAGACTGTACACAATATCTCTTCCACTGGAGCGCAACGCATCCTTCATTTTCTGCACCGCTTCAACGTTGTTAGGATTCCAGTCATACTTCAGATAATCAATGCCCCAGTGCGCCCATTGCCCAGCATCGTTTTGTTCGAAGGAATATTTCCCATGCCGCCAAAATTTATTGCTCGCCATCTCTTTTGTCCACCCGCCGTTTGCACTATCACTTGACCCGCCGCAAAACTTCGCATAGGAGGTAACCCAGGGGGTTGAATAGATGCCAATCTTCAATCCTAAGCTATGCACATAGTCGGAGAGAGCCTTCATATCCGGAAATTTTTCATTCGACAGAATAGCGTTGAATGCACCGCCGCGAGCTCCTTGCCATGTATCATCAATGTTGATGTATGTCCAGCCATGATTGACAAGACCTGCCTCAACGAACGCTTTAGCCGCAGCACGAACTTTTGCATCATCAATGGCCTCAGCCCAGCAATTCCAGCTATTCCAACCCAGCGGGGGCGTAAGACTAATATTTTCACCTACAACAATCCTCAGTGTGCGCTCTGCCTTTCCGAAAGCATTGCTCGCTCCAAGCACAACGTAGTATTCTCCTTCTTTGTCGAGGGAGCCGTTTATTCTTCCGGTTGATTCATCGAGCGCAAGACCTTTTGGTAAATCCTTTGCGGCAAATATCATCGGTCTCTGGCCTGTTGCTGCAATGGTGTAAAGGAATGGATGGCCCGGACGCACACCAAAAACCTTTGCTCCATTGATTCGTGGTTTTTCAGAAGCCTTAGGCGTTAAAATATAAGAAGTTACTGCTGAAGGAGTAATTGCCTCAGTCAATGTAGAAAGAGAGTAAGAAGTGTTGAATGTAATTTTCGCTTCGCACCAATCTGCATGATCATAGCTAATGCCGTCACTGGCATCAGTCACCAACAGGCCCAATAGTTTCATGCCGCGTATGTCGAGATCAGCCTGCTTTGCAGCATTTCCTTTCTTCATCACGCCGCTTCGCCAGAGAATTTTCTTGTCACCGACGAGGAAGAATTCAACGCTTGCGCGTGTGTTGGCTTCATCATCAACGCCGACAAAAGCCGTGAAGCGCTCTCCCTTACCACTCACGTTCAGCAACATTCTACTTATTGCATGCGTGCCTACGCCCCGCTCAAACTTCTGACCTGCAATGGAAAGAGGGTTTCCATCCACAGATTTTTTTGCTTGTGGAGTACCCCACCCGATATCCATTGTAGAAAGGTCAAGCTCATCAAGCCACACTGTTTGCGCGAGTACCTCGGCGGCAGAAGTAACATAAAAAGCTACTATGAAACACAGCCAAATGTTTTTGTTCATATAAGTAACCGGTTAGAGTTTTTTTACATACATGGTTTTTGCGGAAAAGCGACGGATCGTGTCCGTTCTTAATCCGTAGAAAATAATCAAGCTCAACCGTATAGTCAAACAGAAAGGTTAAAAAACTTCGATTTTTTTCTCACCAACGTTCTATTGTCAATTTAGAGAACTATACTGGAAACCACGAAAATGGTGGTCAAACCACGAGAGAATTTCTTGTGAAAAACTGCGGTACAGCGCAAGTCTTTCACGAAGAGTGCCGAGGGGCGGATAGAGAATGCTGCCCGACATCATATCACGGCCGCAGGGCTCAAACATCAATCCCGTGCGCATCCAATCGTACTCTGCGAGGAAATGTTCACGCCGTTCGCTCATGGTATTTCCCTGCAACACAGGACCGCCGCTTTCACTACGCGAACAGGGTTGCCGCATATGTGAGCATCTATGCAGGAAAATATATGCCGTGCCATAAGGATACCGTATGAAATTTATTTTCTACGAAAGCTCCAAAGCGCGCTTGGTGAACCGCTCAAGATAATTGAGTAACTCATCGGACGATGTTCCCGCTTTGCGTATATCTCCAGATGCAATGGCTTTCATCAGTTTGGCGTGAAGCGCGGAAGCTTTCAATAAATCACCGCTATGTTTATACGCGAACCAAAAGCGGCGGCAATGGGCATGCATCGGTTTGACCGCGGTGACTGCATACGGATTGTGCGACGCCAACCAGAGAAGCTCATCAAACTTATGGTCGAGACGCATAAACTCTTTGAGATTTTTTCTTGCGATTTCTTTATCCATTGCCAAAGCGATGCGTTTAAGCGTTTTCCGCTCATCAGGGGTTGCCCGCTTGGCGGCTTTTTCCGCGATCAAGTGATCCAATACCCGGCGCGCTTCAAGGAGCGCAACGTAGTCGGCAAGATTGACGTCGCTGACCGCAATCCCTTTTCGGGAAATTACTTTGACCAATTGCTCGCGCTCAAGCCGCAACAATGCCTCGCGCAAGGGAGTTCTGCCGAAACCTGTTTTGTGGATAAGCTCCCGTTCCGTAACGACACTGCCGGGGTGAAGCTCAAGCGTCAGTATCATTTTCTCAAGAACGGCGTACGCTTTCTTCGCAAGCGTTTCTTTTAATGGCGCGATGGGCTTGGGTTTATTGTTGCCTGTTTTCATGGAATTGTTAGGGTGCAATATAACATGTTTTTACCGTTGTGTAAAACTCAATTGCGTAGTGACCTTGCTCGCGGCTGCCATAGCTTGAGCCTTTTCTTCCCCAAAATGGCACGTGGTAATCAACGCCTGCAGTGGGAAGATTGACCATCACCATCCCTGCCGGCACACGTTCTTTGAAATGGCTTGCGTACTTGAGCGACGTGGTGCAAATGCCGCTGGAAAGCCCAAACGGCGTATCGTTTGCCGCAGATTCCACCGTCTTATGAGCGTGCGGCACATCCGCCCCCCCGCCCACGATATCTGTTATATCCGACGGATTGATAGTATCACGTGCGACAGCCGTTTCAATCCATTCCCCGTAATGTAGTTTTTGAACATGGGTTGTTCTTTACAAAGTGGGTAGCGAAGGTCTCTTCGCTAACGCCGTGTTGACAATATCCTCCACATACTCCCGTTCGTGATCCACGAGCGGCAAGCGCGGCAAACGGACATATTCCGTTCCGCACCCCACGATGGATTCCACCAACTTAATATTTTGAACAAATTTTACCGATACATCCAAATGGAGGAGCGGAGTAAACCAACGATACAGTTCCAATGCTTCCGTAATCCGACCGGCTTTAATAAGCTTGTACAAAGCGACGGTTTCTTTTGGGAACGCGCACACCAATCCGGCAACCCATCCATCGGCGCCGAGGACTAAGCTTTCAAACGCAAGGTCATCAACTCCAGTAAAGATTTGATACCGCTCACCAACGAGGTTATGAATGTTGGTGATGCGCCGAACATCATCGGAAGACTCTTTGAGAGCGACAAATTTTGGCTCGCTGGCAAGCTCCGCAAACATTTCCGGCGTGATATCCACGCGATAAGCAATGGGGTTGTTGTAAAGCATTATAGGCTTATCGGTTGCGTTCGCAACGATACGTAGATGCTGCATCGTTTCGCGTTTATCGGCAGCATACTGCATTGCCGGCAACACCATAAATCCGTTGATGCCGTTCTTCGCGGCTTCTTCAGCGAATTTGCAAGCGCCGTGCGTGCTGGTTTCAGCAACGCCTGCAAGGACGGGAACGCGTCCGTTGCTGACCGCCACCGCAATTCTGATGACTTCTTGCTTTTCCTCCGGCTTCAACACCCCGTTCTCTCCAAGCGAGCCGAGCACGACCAACCCATCAACACCACAAGCGATCTGCCAGGAACAATGCTTTTCCATCGCGGGAATATCCAGCGACGAATCAGGTTTCATTTTTGTGGTCAGAGCGGGGAAAACACCAGCCCAACGAGGGTATTTGTGATTATTCACCATAATGGATAGTATGAAAATCGGTTAGGGGTTAGTGATATATCAATTATATATCAGATATGTACAAATTTAAACTTTAAAATACAACCTGGCAAACTTTCCGTAGTGTTTGTTATTTGTTTCTGCCGTCAGTGCGTGCATCAAAAAAAAGGAGCTGGCCGCGTGTGTAATCGACCGTCAGGATCAGATGCTTCAGTATATCCGAGCCAACTGCCAGCAGAATGGGTGGATTGAGCGAGGGGTCTATGCCGGCTTTGGGATTGACCCTGGCGGAGGGCACGGTAAAGACAAAAGGCCCGATGGAGAGAGAGTCGATTCGTACTCCGTTGCCCGACATTGGAAGATGGAGTTCCTGAACCAGTGTCGGGTCTATGTTACATCTGCTCGCACCGGTGTCAAATTCAATGAGGACCGGATGCCCGTTCACACGGCCGGTTGAAAGAATCAGACGCGGATGTCTGGAGGAACGCGTCAGTGGTAGCACTGCGAAACCCGGTGGCACATCCTGATGGGCAGACTGCGTAATGGCCAGAATTTCCGCCCGGTAGTCCAGCGTGAAACGGCTCCCCGGCAACATATCGGGTCCAACCAGACCTAACAGTGTGGCATCGGAGAATTCAAAAATCATCTGGTCGACAAGGGTGCGACCCAACACTTGAACAACTGGCGCCCGCACCTTGCGGTAGCTGCCGATGACTCTACCATCGGAGTCAAAACTATTCCAGCGCCCCAATTCCGGTAGCTGAAGTTGGTCTAGCAATGAGGTAACCAAAGTAAGACCGACCATGTTGCCGGTGTCGAAGGGTAACCAGTAAGTGGAGTCCCCGATGCTAACCTGAAGAAAGGGGTACCCGAAGTCACCGCGGCGTATCGGGAACACTTCATCCGAACGATAGCCAAGCTGTGCTACCCAAACTGGCTGCTGTGCTTCTGCTTCAGCAGCCGCCAGTAAGGTCGTTAAGACAATTACCGGTAATACCCATGAATGTTTCACGTGGACTCTTTTGAGAAATGGATAATGCGAAGCCAGCTTAGGATTTTTATGATGGGATATGTTGGGTCAATTTCAAAAAAACGAGCGGCAAAATTTATGTTGCTTGGACGCTTATGGTGATTGTTCTGGAAAAGCTCCCCTAATGTAAGAAAATCGAATGGAGGCCGCACCAATTGACAATGCCGCCATGGATGGGTCCCATAATAAAATGCAACGGCAATAGCAAAAACATCCATGGAGAGGTTGCAAAGAGCACATAAAATACGATGTAAAGACCAACCCAGATAAACCGCATTGTCCACGAGTCGGCAAAACGGTCAAACCCAGGCCATTCGGGAATATTTTTATCAAACCCTTTTTCAGGCTCCACTCTTCGCAAGAGCAAATCCAAATAATAATCCTTCGCGCGCCACATCATTTTGAACATGCTTTTAAAATAGTGCGGCGAGTGGGGGTCTTTTTCCGTATCGCTATAGGCGTGGTGCATACGGTGCATAATGGCGTAGGCGCGGGGATTCAGAAACGACGAGCCTTGCGTAACGTACGTAAAAAGATAGAATGCGCGCTCCCAAAACTTTGACATCGAAAACATCCGGTGCGCGGCATACCGATGTAAAAAGAACGTTTGGCTAAATAATGATGAAAACCAATGACCGAAAAAAAATAATATAACCGCCATCACAAACTCTCTTTATGGAAACTCATGTGCTAAGCCCATGGATGCCTTTCCACATCCCCATGGTGCAAAAAACGAGTTAAAAGATACAAACATGAAACGTTGAAAGCAACGGGATACATTCTACTCCCATCATCAAGCAAGGATAACGCTGAACGTAGAGCCTTTCCCGACTTCGCTTTTCATCTCCAACTGATACCCCATCATATCGCATAACAAGCGGGAAATAGCAAGCCCAAGTCCCGCACCGCCATATTGGCGTGAAGTGAGATTATCCGCTTGTTGAAATGCCTCAAAAATTGCTTTATGCCTGTCTTCTGGAATGCCGATGCCCGTATCAATCACATCTATACGCACCGGACGATGCGCAGCCGGTTCAACTGTTACGCGAACAACCACTTCTCCTTGTTCCGTAAATTTCAATGCGTTGTTTAAAAGATTGATAAGCACTTGTTTGAGTTTATTCTCATCGGCTTCTATGAAATCAATCGTTGGAGGGAGATCGACGTGAAGTTGAACGCCCGGATTGGCTGACGTATCTTGTAGAAGAAAGGCAGCATCGTTAACAATCTTATCAAGTGAAACCTTATTCAAATGAAGTTGGGGGCGCGCCGCTTCAAGCCTCGTAAAGTCAAGAATATCGCCAATCAAAACAAGCAGCAGCTTGCCATTGGCGACAATACGTTCAAGAAACGAAATATCATCTTGCTCCAATGCATGCATTTTGCGTTTTAACAACACATTGGCAAACCCAATAATGGAGTTCAACGGTGTTCGAAGTTCATGGCTCATGTTAGCAAGAAACAGGCTCTTTGCGCGGTTTGCCTCTTCAGCTTTTTTTCGTGCATCCTGCAATTGTTTTGTGAGCCGTTGAATCTTCACTGCTCTGTTCCGCAGTGCGCCTTGCGAGCTAAGAGAGATGTACATGCCAGCCGCGTACACAATTAACACTTTGAGAATTTCGATAGACCAACCGAGGTGGCGTTGTTCAACGTATCCCATGTAAAGCAACAGGAGGCCGTAAAACAACACGGAACAGTGCGTAAGGAACAGAAGGCGTCCGAAGCTTGTATGTGTTTGATCAACAACATGCATGATAACAATAAAAAATACCCAGCTTTTTTCTCCGCCGGAAAAATAAACACCCAACACGAAAAAAATAATATCTACGACGATAAAGAAAAGGCCTAAGTCCAAACGCTCCATTCTCGTGTAGAAGAACCACAGGAGTATCCACGAAATAAATGAGTATCCGATGAATATTGAGATAATCGTGAAGACGCTTGACCATGAAAAGTAATCGAGGAAAAAATAATTGTGAGCAATAATGCCGGCGGTAACGAGCGAAAAGCCAATGAGGCGGGTGATAGGAATTTGCACAACGTTGATATGACGCAAAAAAGCGCTCGACGTTGGAAATCCTTGCATCTCTGTGCCCAGTTCGGATAATACTTGTTGTATATTCAATGTTTTACCATGGGATAAGAAGAACAGCGGCTCCATCCACGAACAAAACTACAACAATGGCACTACGACCATGAAGGAAACAATACAACCTTTTATTTCTCAGTCTTTCTTGACGTGGTCTCGAAATTATCGAGAAGCATTGAGAACATGGGCTCTATTTCATCGAGCTCGCTGTCAATAAAGTAAGAAATGCCATCACCAAAGGAATGAAGAATAACAACGGCATTCACGTTGGCGTCTTTTTTGGAAGCATTAACCAACCGTTGGGACATACCCTTGTTGACAAGGTTGACGGATTTGTAAATCTCCTGTAACTTTTTGAGCGTCCAATCCGGCTCTTTTCCTTTTCTCAGAAGGAGAAATTGAGCCGTAAGATATGCTGATACAGAGCGAAAAAAAGTCTCTATGGAAGTTGCAAACGGAAGATGAAACCGGGTCATCGGGCGCAGCTTATCCATCACCGGGCAATTGCTGGTCACCATGTAAACTCCGATAATAGAACTTAGTCCTTTTTGCAGCGTGGTTTTCTTCTGATAGATTCGTTGAGCGGTTTCAACCGTAACGACGGTGGACTCAAATGAAACGTCATTGCGGAACGTCTCTACCAATTTCGAGAGATTGACTGCAACGGGACAATACTCAACGCCATCTGCAAGGGGGCAGTTTTCGCATTGAAAGTATTTTAGTTTAGTCCATTCGGGCTTCGGCTGGTCTTTGTCCTGAATGAGCTCAAGCGATTGAGCATCCAAGAGTATTTCAAACTCTGTTGTCGTGCCATTTTCAAACTGGAACTTGTAGAGATAGCGAAGAACTTCCGTGTGCTTATCGTTAGCCATAAGAGCGTTTGGATTATCCTAGGCATTCGTGTAGAATACCGCGCCATGATGCTGATGTATAAAATAATGAGTTGAATTATGTAGCTGTCCGCAGTGCCTGCAAGCGTTTCGTAATTTCTTCCGCATTGATTTGGCCGCTTTCAATTTTGCCTTTTTCAAATTCGCGGAGCGAAAAATCTATAAGTGCTTGGATCGTTGAAGCCATTTTCGAATTTTTTTCTATCGCTTCCTCAATCAACTTTTGACGTTCTTTCGATTGAGAGGCTGAATGCAATTTTGCCGCTCGGCCAAGTTGGCCTTGGATCGCCTTGAGCGGTTCTAGTAAATCGTGCAGAAACAGGGAGGAATATTGCTCTTGCACTTCATACAACGCTTTTTCGGAAGAGCGGGAACGTAAGAGCGATTTGAGGCGGGTTACGAGTTCGGTCGTGTCAACAGGCTTTACAAGATAATCCCGCGCCCCCATTTTAAGACACTCGATGGCGGTGCTAAAATCCGCAAAGCCCGTGAGCATAATCACCTCTGTATGAGGATACTCCTGGCGGATGAGCGTTAACGCTTCGATGCCGCTCATGCGAGGCATATTAATATCCAGCAGTGTAATATCGGCCGGTTGGGATTTTAATTTCTCCAGCGCCTCTTCGCCATCGCCTGCAACATCCACCTCAAAGCCTGCAGACGCGAGCTTGAATTTCAAAGACATGCGGAGACTTTCCTCATCATCTACCACTAAAATTTTATCGTTCATGCTATCCTCGTTAAAAAAGATTAATAGTTATCCTTGAGCAACCGGCAAAGTAAAGCTGAACGTTGTTTCTTTGCCCGGGTCACTTTGTACAGCGACGGTTCCTCCTTGCGCTTCAACGATCAATTTACAAATCACAAGACCCAGCCCCGTCCCTTTTTGTTTTACCGTTTTCGCGGACGATGCCTGTTTATACCTCGAGAACAGAGTTGGGATTTCATCGGGCATGATGCCCACACCGTTATCAGTAATGCGTACACGCACAAATTTTCCGTCTTTGTTTTCCGGATCCATTTCGGCTTTGATGCAGATGGCGCCGCCACTCTTCGTGAACTTTTGGGCGTTACTTAAAAAATTCATCACAACTTGTTCCGTCTTTCCCGGATCAACATGGACATCGGGCAACCCCGGCGCGTACTGTGTTGTTACCGTGATATTTTTTTGCTTCAACTGCAATCCCATTTGTATGAGAATGGGTTCAATAAAGCGGGAAACAGGAACATTCGACTTCTCGATGGTAATATTGCCCCTTTCGTACTTCGAGAGATCGAGGAAGTCGCTGATCAATTCGAGAAGTTTTTCCGCAGAGCCATGCGCTGATTGGAGTAACTCCACATGGTCATCGGAAAGAGGAGACCCCGGCGGCGCATCTAAAACCAACTCCACCACGCTTTTAATGCCAATGAGCGGACTGCGCAAATCGTGAACAAGCATCGCCATAAAATCTGCTTTCGTTCGCTCAAGCTCTGCCTCTGCTTTTTTGATACGGATGAGCATTTTGGTGCGCACCAGCAGTTCTTCGGTATCAATAGGCTTCGTCAAGTATTGGTCGGCGCCTAACGCCAAGCCCTTTGCGATGCTTTCAACATCTTTCTTTTGCGCCGTCAGGAAAATTACCGGAATTTTCGCCGTGATGGGGTTCGCCCGCAAACGCTTCAGCGTTTCAAAGCCATCCATCTCCGGCATTTGAATATCGAGCAAAATGAGCTCCGGGGTTTTTTCTTGCGCGATTTCAAGGCACTGCTTGCCGCTTGTTGCTCTCAGCAAGTGGATCGGCTTTCTTTTTAACGCAAACTCCAAAAGATCTAGGTTGTCTTCAGTATCATCAACGACAAGTATTGTTGGTTCCTCGTTAAACATCGTTACCTCACTTCAAATTAATGTGTTGCGTTCAATATGCGTTTGATTGTGTTGGTCATTTCTGCCGTCGAGAACGAATCTTTCTTAAAATAATCGGCAATATGCGCATTCAACTGTCGTTGCTCATCTTCGGATAATTCTTTGCCGGAGAGAATGACCACCGGAATTTTTTTCCACTGTTCCTTCTGTTGAAGCTCGCGAACGACTTGAAACCCATCCATCCCCGGCATGATTAAATCCAGGAGAATGAGTGAGGGCAAAGACTCATCTAAAATTTTAAGCGCTTCCTTGCCGCCTGTTGCGATCCGCACGTTGAAGCCATCCCTCTTAAGCAAATCTTTGAAGGCGAGAGCAAAATCTTCATGGTCGTCAACGAGCAGAATAAACTGATCATTCGATTGATAATAACGCTTGACGAGGGAAAGAAGGCGTTTCGGCTCGGTGGGTTTCGTCATCACATCCACAGCGCCGAGAGACATGGCAAGAGGCTTATTTTCCACGATGGAATGGATAATGACGGGAATATCCATCGTATCCGGATTTTGTTTCAACTCCCGAAGAACCTGCCAACCATCCTTTCGGGGCATCATAATATCGAGTGTGATGAGCGCGGGTTTTATTTTCGCTGCGGCTTCTACTCCTTCTTCACCCGATAGCGCGCCAGTGACCGAGTAGCCTTCGGGCACCAAATATTTTCTCAATATTTCGATAACATCAGGGTCATCATCAATACATAAGATTTGGACACCTTGAGGTTTATCCCCTTGTTTTTGTAATGTTTCCTTAATTGCCGCCATTGATGGCGCGGTTCTGGGCGGCGGCGGAATAGTTTGAGGCTTCAGGTCAGTCTTTCCACCGGCGGCTTGTTGCTGTTGTTGCGGCAACGTCGGAGGAATTGTCAATATGAATGTAGAACCGTGACCATATTCGCTATCCACGGTCAGGTCGCCGCCTAACATGCGTGCAAGCTTGCGTGAAATAGGGAGACCTAAACCCGTGCCTTTATATTTGCGCGTGTTGCTGCTATCCACTTGCTTGAATTCTTCAAAGACCAGATCAAAATTCTTTTTCTCGATACCTATGCCGGAATCTTTAATGGCAAATGAAACCATATCCCCCTGTTGCTGAACGTTAACGAGAATTTCACCTTTCTCGGTAAACTTGGAGGCGTTGCTTAACAGGTTGACAAGAATTTGGCGGACTTTGACAATATCCGTGGTGAGCGTTGGCAGATTTTGTTGAATATCCTGAACCAACGATAACTTCTTTTGTTGAATCAGCGGCTCAACGATGAGCATGCAGTTGGAAACGACAGAAGGAATATCTTCACTTTCGACACTCAGCGTCATTCTGCCCGATTCCAGCTTGGAAAGATCAAGAATATCGTTGATAAGTTGCAGGAGATGTTTTCCATTTTTAAGGACTTTCTCAAGCGCCATCCGTTGATCGGCTGTGAGCGGATCGCCGTTTGGACCCAATAAAACCGAGCTAAATCCGATAATGGAATTAAGCGGCGTTCGCAACTCGTGAGACATGCTGGAAAGAAAATCCGACTTGACCCGATAGGCTTTTTCCAACTCGGAATTCTTAGAGTTCAATTCTTCATTGCGTTTAGCAATCTCAAGCGAGAGCTTGCGTGTTGCGTCATCGTTCATCGCGTTGGTGATGGCAACGCTTAACTGCGGAACGGAGTTGTTGACGATTTCCTTCTCTAAATCGCCAAATTTTTTCATCGAGCCGAGCACAAGTACCCCAAGAATGCGCTCCTGAAACATAATCGGCACTGCCATAATATATTGCGGCAGCAACTCGATCAAACCGGTGTCAACGGAAAAACCGGTCGAGGCGGGGATGTCATCAATTTCTAAAATCTTTCCCTGTGCGGCGCATTGGCCAGGGATGCCTTCTCCAATCGCGAACGATTTAATCGTTTCGCCTTTGCTCTTCAACGCATAGCCGCTTACAAGCTCCAACATATTGCTTTCGCGATTGACAATATAGAGCGCGCCAACCGAGGCTTGCGTGTGCGAGCACAGAAGGCGAAGGCTTTTCTTTTCAACGTCCTCGATGTGCTCAAGCGAATTTAGCGTTGTCACAAGCTCGGAGTATGCTTGGAGACGCGTATAGTTGTTCCCCAGCATGGCTGACATTTTGTTGAAATCACCTGCGAGGTCACCCAGTTCATCCGATCTGTTGAGGGTGATGGGTTCAAATTTCCCCAACATAATATTCTGCGTTCCATTTTTGAGAAGGCGAATAGGCTTTGTGATAGAACGGGTGAGCACAAATCCTAATGCCAAGGCAAAGATGGCAAGAAGGATATTGACAAGGCCGATAAATTTTCCCAAGTCACTGCTGAGGCTTGTTGCTAATTCGATACTTCTTGGTTGAGAGGCGATTTTATGTGAATAAAGATCGCGTATAATTTTTCGCGCGTTTGGGATATATTGTATTTGAGCTTCTATTTCGGCAAGAGTACGTAGTTGTGTTTGAAATGCCTTGGGGTCCTTTTGAAGATTTTTATTGTCACCCAGCAAAATCAGCGAATCACCAACATTTTGCATCCAACCGAAATAGAGTTCCCGGATTTGCTTTATATCTTGAATTGCAGAACTATCGGCATAATCTTTCTTCAATGTGTTCAGCGCATCATCAAATTCTTTCCAACCTGTTTCGTAGGTCGCTTTTGCCAATGCCGATGCGGTAAAGGCATATTCGTTTGCCGCCGCCGGAACATCGTTAATGTAACGACGGACTTTTTCTATATCGCCAAGCGTTGTGATATCCGCCGAGGCGATGCTAAAATTCTGCTCGATCTGCGAGAGAATCCTCAGCGTGAGGAATGTCATCGTCGTAAGGATGACAAGCAGCAAGGCGAAGTTCGCGAGCACTCTCCAATATAATTTTGATTTCAACATAGATCGTCTGTGGCTACGTAGTGAGAAAATTGGGACAACTTATCGTTGCGCAATGTTTTGGTGCGTTCACGAGTTCAAATATTTTTGTATGAGATTGAGCAGTTCCTCGGGGTCCATCGGCTTCGAGTAGTGCTCGGCACAGCCGATTTCTTTCGTGCGCGCTTTGTCTTCGGGTTTCGCCTGCGCCGTAAACGCGATGATGGGAATATGCTTCGTCCTCTCATCTGCCTTTAAAAGGGGAACAGCCTGCCAGCCATCCATCACGGGCATCTGCATGTCCATCAAAATTAAAACCGGCGTTTTGCTGAACGCTTTTTCAAGGGCTTCCTGACCGTTCTCTGCAATCTCCAGCTTTACATCTAAGCGGCTGCGGGAAATCACAAAGCTTACCAAATCACGGCTGTCCTCGTCATCTTCGACAAGTAATAGTGTCTTGCTCATGCTACGCTCCTTAATTTAGCGACAAGTGTCCACGGAATGAGTTGCCACGCGTCACAGTTCCTTGCTAACCCAGCGAAGAGATATATTCCCTAAAATGCGCCAGCTTTTCGTTCATTAAATTCATGAGTTCTTCGTATTCTATAGGCCGTTTGATGCACCCTTCGTTCGGTTTTAATTCCGATGAATTCAATTCCGTAATTTCATCAATTTCACTAATGAGAATAAAGGGAACAAAGTTGAACTTCGAGTTTGCCCTAAGAACATGGAGAAACCGAACGCCGCTCAGGCCGCCTTCCGGAAACTGCATATCACACAAAATAACGTTCGGGTTGATTTTTTCTATTTTCTCAAGAGCGTTTTCCGGCGTTGCGGCTGGAACAACGGCATACCCGGATGCCTTAAGCCTCGCGGAAATATCCTCTTTCGTGCCGATCGTTTTAGAGATTAAGAGGATCGTGCCTTTATACTGATCAGCGACAAGATCGAGCAAAAATTTGGATTCATTTTCCAGATATTCGGTAACGCTCACCTGATACACCTTACGCAGCCACTCCAACGTTGAGGAGGAGTTCCTCAGCAGTTTACGCTTTGCAATGACTTCTTTAACGGCACGGCTGTACATATCCAGCTTTACTTCGCGAATAATGGATTGCTCCACTTCCGGAGGGATGGTAAGGGATATTGCAAGCTCGTGGAGCGACTCGGCGGCTTTTTCTACCGGCGAACCGTTCACCCACGCCGCTTCCAAGCTGGAACGAAGCTGTTGGACGGCTTTCTGAAGATTGTGCTTGGATATTTCTTCCCGTGCCCTTTTCTCCTGCTCGAGCGCCCTCGTCAGTTCTTCTATTTGAAGGCGCATCTCGTCTACGTTTTTGCGCTCTTCGGAGCTTTGTTCCGTCACCCCGCTGTGTGCAACAGGAAGCGTTGTTTCCTTTTTAGCCGCTTCCTGTGGAAGAGATGCTTGAGTTTGTTTTTGCGTGGCAACAGTTTGGGCTTCTAACCCTTTTCTTCGTTTTTCTTCAACGGCAATTTTCGCTTCTAATTCTTTTCGTCGTCGTTCTTCAGCAGCAGCGCGCCCTTCTATTTCCCGCATGCGTCGCTCTTCCTCGAGCCGCATCTCTTCATCACGCCGTCTGCGATCATCAGCGGCGATACGTTCTTCCAACTCTTTCCTGCGTCGTTCTTCTGTGGCGATGCGGACTTCCAGCTCTTTCCGCCGCTGTTCTTCCGCAAGGGCACGCGCTTCCAATTCTTTTCGTTGCCGCTCTTCCACCTCACGGGTTTCCGCATCTTTTCTCTTGCGTTCCTCGGTGGCAATGCGTTCTTCCAGCTCCTTGCGCTTTTGTTCCTCAGCGGCGATACGCAATTCCAGCTCACGGCGCAATCGTTCTTCCACGACGGCTCGCGCCTCCAAATCTCTCCTGCGCTGTTCTTCAATCATTCGTAATTCGGCTTCTTTGCGCCTCAATTCGCCTGCCGAAATCAGGTCGTCCAATTCTTTTCTTCTATGCTCTTCAGCATAGGTGCGCGCCAGCACCTCCTTCCGGATTTGCTCTTCGATGGTAAGCTTCGCAGTGGCAAACCGTTCGGCATCTCTTTTCTTCAACTCTTCCATTACTTGGAGCTCTAATTCTTTCTTTCGCTGTTCCTCATAGATATCAGGCACTTTTTTTGTCTCAAGTTGAGAGACCGGCACCTTCGGAGGCACGTTAGGAACAAACGGTTTCACTTCCGGCGCCGGAGTCGGGGGCGAAGGTGCTGCTTGTTTAAGCGGCTCTTTTACGACCGACGGTTGCGGCTTTGGGATTACGGGCGGCTTCGCCGCAGCCTCTTTCTTTCGTTGCTCCTCGAAGTATCCTATCCGATCCTGAAACGCATAAATGTACGGATTGGATGGGTCCAGTTTCTTTGCTTTCTCTAATTGCTTTCGCGCTAAATCGAACTGTGATTCTTTGAGTAACTTATCAGCCTCCAAAAGAAATTGTCTCGCGGCATCTTTATCCGTAGCTGAATTTGCGTTCTCTGCTTCTAGAGTCTTATTTGCGGGTTTGGCTTGCAAGGAATTCGAGATACTATGAAATTTGGATGTTAATTATGGTGACGGAAGAATTCTTTCTGTTCGCACACAACAGTTGTAGAATTTCTGACCACTCACACATTTCGCCCCTTATTGTTACTCCCATCATACAAAGGTTCACAAAAATTGTCTCAAAGAAAAATTATGAGAAACTACGGAAAACAACAGATTAAGCGGGAGGATAAGACTTTGGTGCAGGACAGCAAGCGTTTTATGATTGCAGTCACTTACAACTCCAAAGCTGCCCCTCCATCCACTTGTTTTTTTGTATTTTCCTGCTGAATATTCGTCCATACCGATTATTCATTGTTGCCTTGTCCCCAAGTTTCATCTTCACCGATTGATTGTTGTGTGTCCCTTCCGTCAAAATGAACGGTTGCAATAAAAAAACTTCAATATGTTTTAAGCCTGCTGTATGTTACCGCTTGAAAATAACGGGGATCATCAGCAGGAACATTTTTTCTTACCAAGTACAGTGAATGACCGACATAAACGTCAATTCTTTTAAAATATGTTCTTGAGGTCGTTTTGATATCAAGATTCGTCCCCGTTACGTAATACACTTCGGCTGATACTTTAAAACCGGATATTGTTTTCGTATCGACCGTTCGTTGATAGCCGTTGTAATCATCCACATCAGTGTAATACATTTTGGATTTGAACGCGTTCGTGGATGACGAATCGGGCCAAGGAACGATGTTGCTCTTTTCGGTGCCATCAGGTCCCATGGTTGTTGAAAACGCTGATGTGCTTTGCGTTACTCCTGGTGTAGTGGTGGCATTCTCGTCAAATTTTTTGCTTGTTGCTTCCACTAAGAGATCTTGTGCAATGCCAACGGCAAGATCGTACGCTTCGGCTTCGTATCCCGATTGAGCGCTTTCCACAAGCATCCGATTTACATTGATCGCAGATGCGATAAGAAGCGCCAAGAACGCGGCAGTAATCATTGTCTGCCCCATGCTCATGGTGCATTACCTTTTGTTCATGGAAAGAACGATATGCCCAGTGCCTATCAGGGCTTTCGCGGATTTTGTGGAGCAACCACTTGTTGCTGCATGGTTTTCAGATTGCCGCTGAGCGTTTCTTGAAGCCGGGCGGCATAATTCGCATCAGTGAAATTTCCATGAAGCACATTCGCCATGTTGAGCATGGATTTTACAGCCGACGAGATAACAGCGTACTCTTGCTTCATCTCCGCAAAGGCTTTTCCCAACCGTTGCTGACCTTCCGGCGTTACAAACGGTTTCAATTCCGTTTCATGTTCTTGAATATTCAGCGAGACCATTGAAAGCGAATTATTGACGATCTGGACGATGGAAGCAAGCGTGCTGTGGAATGTTTCAATGGCGATGAGGCTCTTTTCACGCTCACGCTCAATCATCTCGCGTCGTTCTTTTTCTTTTCTAAACAAATAGCGTTCGATGACACCCGCAATAAGAACGGAGATATGGTCAATCTCGACATGCTCTTTCCGCACATAATCGTATGCGCCAAGTTTCATTGCCTCAACAGCAATACTTTCAGACCCTGCCGACGTGAGCATAACGACGGGCGTATCAATTTTTTGTTCATGCATCCATTGCAGGACGTTCAATCCGGAGATGCCGCCCATTTTGTAATCGAGAATTATGACGTCGTACCGGTGAAGTTGGAGCGCAGTCAGCGCCGCCTCGCCTGAATCACAGTCGTCAACCTTAAAATTCCCCGCCGAGGAAAGGACTTGTGTGATGGCCATGCGAAACGAATCGTCGTCATCAACAACAAGAATGAAGCGTTGGTCTTTATCCCAAGTAGATGCGTTCATAGCACTCTCCAATCAAAATATGAGCGTTTGTTATAATTAATCGTCTTCAACGGTAACACTTGCGACCTCTTCAAGCGTTGTGATGCCGTTCTTCAGCAAATCAAGAGCGGACATGCGAAGTGTGTGCATGCCTTCCTTTGAGGCTTGTTCTCTCAATACTTCTTCGTCTATTGATTCTCCAGCTTTCAGCACCAATTGCCGAATTGCCTTCGTAAAATAGAGCGCTTCGTGAATTGCCCTGCGCCCCTTGTACCCTTTCAGGCAGTTAGAGCAGCCGACAGCCCGATAGATTTTGTGTTTCGCAATTTCTTCTTCTTTCATGCCAAGCTTCAACAGTGCTTCTCTATCTGGGTCCTCCACCACCGCTTTGCAGCGGTCGCAAAGCTTACGCATGAGCCGTTGCGAAAGCACAATGTTAATGCTATAGGCAAGCAAAAATGGCTCCACGCCCATTTTATATAAGCGGGCAATAGCACTGACAGCGTCGTTGGTGTGGAGCGTTGCCAGTGTCAAGTGGCCCGTATTGGCTAATTTGACGGCGATTTCCGCAGTTTGCCGGTCACGAATCTCACCCACCATAACGATATCAGGGTCATGGCGAAGAATAGCCCTCAGCGCACCCTCAAAATCCAGTTTCGGATTAAGCTTTACTTGCCGCGCACCCTCGATAAAATACTCTACCGGGTCTTCGACCGTAATCACATTGAGGGACGGATCCATAACCGTCCGTAATGCCGAAAAGAGCGTTGTGCTTTTGCCGCTTCCCGTAGGACCCGTAACAATGATCATACCATACGGTTTTGTGATCGCCTTGCGAAAAACATTTTCCGAAAACCGGTCGAAACCCATATCCTCTAATCGCGTGCTGAAGAGGGGTTCTTGCAGAACGCGAATAACAATGGATTCGTACTTACTCTTAAGCTCTTTGCCGATTGTTGGGATAATCGAGACGCGAAAGCGGACGGTTTTTTTATCAATATTGAACTGCGCAAACCCATCCTGCGCCATGTTGCGCTCGAAGCGATCCAAATTCATGGCGCGGTCTTTCACAACTGCCGCAACTGCTTCGGCGCGGGTTTCCATGTTCGTATACCACAGGGTTAATTTTCCATCAATGCGGAAATGGAACTCTGTCTTTCTCTCACCTCGCGGAACAACGTGAATATCGCTTGCGCCCATCCGCACAGCATCTATAAAGACACTTTCGACAAGGCTGACCAATCCACTACGGTTGATTTCCTCTTCAAGAACCTGCTCATACATATCAGCATCTTCTTCAGGAATATCCTCTGCCATGCCTTCGCGCGCTTCTGATTCAAGGCTCGCATATCCTGACCTGCTGATATTCACGCGTTGCCAAAGTTCCTGCCATTGTGCAAGGCGGACATAACATATCTCGAACTTTTGGAACGAGAACGAGCGACCGATGATATAGACTTCCCGCTTTGTCGGGTCGGGAGTTATCACCAACAATCTGCCGGGGCGTTCGAGGTCTTCAGCGTATGGAAGAACGCGGTTGTCCATCGCCAGAGTTTTTACGTTGGCGGGAAGATTATTCATCTCTCGCCGAATGAACGCCAAGTTTTCGTCGTCCATGGATTCCGGAGAAATTTCAAGCTTCCGGAAGGCGTAGTAATTGGCAATCTCTCCGTACACCTTATCATGGTCAACATGGAAATCTTCCACCAGCACCTGCGGCAAGCGGCGGCGCTTATCGTGGCCTTCCTGACTTAACTTATCCAGCGCTCTGAGAAGTTGTTCGGCAGAAATGATCTCTTTCTCGACGAGGAGATCGCCCAAGTCTTTTTTGATGCCGCGTATGTTTGCAATTTCAGCCATTTAGTCCTTATTCAACCAGATAATAGAATCCGGCTCCGCTTGGATCTGTTTGTCGCGCTTGGGCTCGATTTTAATAGTCGCCGTTTCGGAAGAAAGCAACGTGAGGAACACCATCGAACCCATGATAATCATCGAAACACCAACTTCGATAACGTTCACGAGATTTTTCATCGCGTACTTATTTTCCATCTCATAGAATTCCGCTAACTGGATTGACGTTACTTTGACGCTGCCTGTTTCTGCCGCTGTGCGAAAACGGGAAATGACCACATCGGGAAAGAACGTTGTCATTTCCATGGCTTTGGCAAACTCGGTGCCGTATTTGAGCATGGTAGGAATGGCAATATTCTTGATTTGCTTTTCGAGGTAGTGGTTACGGCTCGATTCGGCTGCGTGCTGGATGGCGTCAATATTTTCGCCGGAGGTGTACATAATGCCAAGGACACGGCAGAACATCTCTGTGCTCGTGTTTTTTAAAATCCGACCGATATACGGAACACGTATGATAAAGCGGTCAAACATCATCCGTCCATTCGTAGTCATCAAATAGCCGTAGAAGGCCCCCATCATCATACCGATACCGATGGTAATAGCAAGGAGGTTGTCCTTAATGAGCTGACTGATTTCCAGTGTGGTTTTTGTCAACGGGGGAATATCACTCGCCATCGGACCTAACAACTCAACCATCCTAGGCAATAAATATAAGACATAAAACGCCAAAGCGCCAATTAATGCGAGGGAGGTTACCGCAGGCAAAATCATTGAGCTAATTAAACCTTTTTTAAAGTCGGCTTGGCGCTCGACAAATCTGGCAACGCTTTCAAAAATGGACTTCATATCTCCACTTTTGGATGCGATACCCAGCATTAAGGCTGTATCATAGCCAAACACCTTGCTTTGGCGCAAAAAAGCCTCGCGCGAATCCACGCCGTCTTTTAAGTCTTTGATGATAGCTTTGAGCGCGCCTTTCAGGTATTTATCCCGCGCATTTCCCATCATGATATGGAGAATATCGTTGTACGGAAGTTTTTGCTCAAGGAGCTTTGCGCTGGTGCCGATAAAGGCAACAATCTCATCGCTTGATGCGGAGAATTGAACATCGTAAAATCGCCGCACACTGCGAACTTCGAATCCGAGTTTTTTGAGAGCGGAAGTGACTTCTTCACGCGAATACGCGCTTTGCACGCCATCAATAACGCTTTGACCTCTGCTGACGCGGTAACTGTAGCTCTTTTTTCGCTTCACCGATTGGATCGTCCATCCGTTAGTTTTCGCAAGAGCATTCGCCCGCTCACGCGCCGCAAAGATGGATGTCGCGGTGATGAAACGCTGTAACGGACGACCGGCTTGGTCGGTGCCTTGTATTCGATATTCAGAGGCTTTTGGTTGGGGCATACACTGTACAGTACAATAAAAAAATACAAAAAGCAGCACAGAAATTACCTCTGCTGCATTTGAATTATTATCCGTTATCTCCGGTAGTTCCTAAAGCGCTAAACCAAAGTCTTTACATAAGATAGCTGAACATTAATGAAGTGCGTACATGCTACTTCATTGCACCGCATTAGCGGGAACAGTGCGGTACGTTGCCCCACAGTGATGGCAATACTTTCCCTGCGGGTGAAGGATCGATTTGCCGCATTGGTGGCAGGATTCGATCAATTTGGTGCCGCAGAGAATGCAAAAAAATTGCTCTTCTGCAACGTGTGAAAAATTTCCGCATTTTGGACAAAGGCGATAGCGATTGTTATTGTTTTCTGAGACGTTTGTCATACCGGCTCCGTGTGCGCTCGCTTATAGATGTTTCTTCTGACCAACATTGAGTAGAGTGGAACTTTCTATTATTCCTTTCTTCAGCCGCAGGCACAGTGGCGCCGCACAATTTATCGTTGACGGCTTCATAGTGTTCACCGAGCGTATGAAGACAGGGAAACAATAGTGATGTATGTGAAGGGATAAAAAAACATTACGGTCTACGGCGTGTAAGAAAGTCATTAGTAGGAAATTTCACCTCTAAGCGACGCGTTTGTTCCTTAGCCCAGCTTTCTACGCCAATGGCACCGCTCTTTCGCACCCCTTCTCCCTCGCTAAGCCTATGAACATCATCATATCGAGCGCCACAGTTATAACAGAACCTGCCGTTAGAATGAATTATAGGTTTTGAACATTGGGGACATTCCTCTGCAAGCCTTGTCCCGCACCAGATGCAAAAACGCTGTTCTTCCTTTGCAAGGGAGACATTATTGCAATTCGAACAAATTCTGTAGCTATGTGTCACTCGCGAATGTGAGATCATGACCTCAATTTCTTAGCTGGGATAGACATAGATTCTATCAATGCCCCATCTGCCACGGTTAAGACCATTCGAAGGGTTCGGATTTGCCTTGATTGAAACTTTAGCCTTCATTTTTGTTGTAACACCGTTGTACTTTGCCACTACAGTAACGGTTGCCTTATCAACGTCGCTATTGGGATCAATATTGTAAGTCACTGTATCGCCAAGAACAACTTTCGTATAGATATAGGTTTTCGATTGAAGTGTTCTGATATACGGATTGCATGCAAGCTCATCCAGCGCTATCTGCACACCCGTTTTGGCAATTTCTTCCGCTTGAATTTGATTCGCGCGGTCAACCGACGCCTGAAAGCTCGTATTTTCGGCGCTCTTAATCCCCAACGTATATGTCCCGATGATGATGGACAACAGACAAAACAGAATAACCTTAATGCTTCCCATGTGATTTCCCCTTATTACAAATTTACAGGATACACTCTAAACTCTTTTGTCGCAGTAGAATTGGACAATGTGGTTGATGTTACTGTGCCGGCGGCTGTTGCGCCAATTCTCGCATTCAGTTCGATCCTCATTGCTTTTATTGAACTCAATGTGGTTGTATAATTTCCGTTTGCGTCAAAATACTGAAAGGAAAAACTCCGAAGATTTTTTGCAATGGAAAATTCCGTCCCGCCGTTAATGACTCGCCTTATTTTCCATGTTGTGTCAACGACTGCTTGTGCCCCATTGTACCAAACAGTATCTATCGTGTAGATTCCATAGTAACGAATAACATCAGATCCCCCTTTGTTATCAAGGTCGGCACGAAATTGTACTGATCTCGCTTTGGCTGAATCAAGTGCCGGCGAACTTACGTTATATCCGGCTTGTTTTATATCTTGATACATAATGTTGGCGGATATTTCGAGATTTGCCCTTGTGTTTGCGGCGGCTGTTTTATCGTAAAGAGCTGAATTAAGCGTAACAGTCATGCTTAAAATGATCAAAATAATTGCGCTCCGAATTAAGGTTGACCCGATTAAATCTAAGAGAAACGTCATGAACTCTTACCAAATATGTATCACAGAATGAAGACAAGATTTTGAGATATACTAATACCTTGCAAAAACGATGCCAACCTTATGTAGTTTGTAAAATCCTCAGTTTAAATGGAAAAATGATATTTTAGTTTGTATTCCCAATTTTAGCCACAAAAATTCTGAGCTAATCAGAATTTATATCATTTTGATTCTGAATGATTCAGAATATCAGACTACCAAGATTTATAATGGTATTAGGCTTAAAAACTGTATAAAACAAATTCTGCGAGGAGAGTCAGCTAAATGTATAAAAAAGAGACATGGAGAGGATTTGGCTGGGAAAAACGCTTAATTTTAGAGGGTATAAATATTTAAGAAGAATTTTTCTTTTGGAGTTTGATGCCTAAACGTGAGCATTTATCGTAGAGGGTTTTTTCAGGAATACCCAAAAGTTTTGCACTTTCCTTGATGTTCCAATTTGTTTGCTCAAGGTAGCGATAAATTACAAGCCGGGCGGCGGAATCTCTTGCATTTTTTTCGACCTCAGGGAGTGATAACCCGGAAGATACCACAGATTCCCCCCCGCCGATCTCTTTGGGAAGATGTTCTAATGTAATAACGCCTCCTGCCGACAGCAACAGCGCGCGTTGAATGACGTTTTCCAACTCACGAACATTGCCGGGCCAGTGATATTGAAGCATGCAATCTAACGCCACGGGGTCAACGGTGATTTCCGACTTATTCAGGTCTTTACCGAAGCGTTTAAGGATGTGTTCCACCAACAACGGAATATCTTCTTTATGTTCACGCAACGGGGGAAGCACGATAGGATAGACATTCAGGCGGTAGAACAAATCTTGCCGGAACTCGCCCTGCTCCGTCATCGCCGTGAGGTCCCGATTGGTTGCCGCGATCACCCGGACATTCACGGGAATGGGGCTTGCGCCTCCAACACGGTCAATTTCCCTTTCCTGCAACACTCTCAACAATTTTACCTGAAGATGAATATCGAGTTCCGCAATTTCATCGAGGAATATTGTTCCGCCATCGGCAAGCTCGAACTTGCCAGGTTTAGTTTGTGTCGCTCCGGTAAATGAGCCTTTTTGGTGACCGAATAATTCGCTTTCGATCAATTCTTTCACAAGCGAGGCACAATTGACAGCGACGAAGACACGCTGGCTTCGTTTGCTTGCCGCATGAATTTCCCTTGCAACAAGCTCTTTGCCTGTTCCGGATTCTCCCGTAATGAGCACCGTTACATCTGTCATCGAAACGCGCTGGATGGATTCAAACACGCGCTCTATAGAGGGTGTTGCTCCAACGATTCTTCCGGAAACGCGCTGGACTTCCTCGCGCAGAAGCTCGTAATCGCGTTTTAATTCGCGCTGGGCGAGAGCTTTTTCCACCAGCGTTTTTAGTTCTTCAATTTTGGGAGATTTGGGAATGTAATGATACGCTCCCAGCCTCATAGACTCGACCGCGCTTTCGACGGATGCATGTGATGTCAACATGATGACGGGAAAATCCGGCATCTCATCTTTTACCTGTTTAAGGACGTTTAAGCCGCTCTGACCGTCGCCTAACATGAGATCAAGCAACATGACATCTACCTTTTTGTGGCTCAAAATCTCAAATGCCTCCTTATCCGTCATGGCAGTCAAAACGGTAAAGAAATTTTTCATCAAAGACTCAAAGTCTTCGAGAAAAATTTTGCTGTCATCAAGGACAAGGAGTGTGCGCAGCTGATCCATAGGACGGTTAGACAATTATTGTCGTTAATAAAAACCAGAGACAATGCAAATGTACGAACGAATTATGTTTTATCAAACTGTCAAGGCTTTACAACTTGCAATCGCAACAAAAAGGTGGTTCCACTATTTTCTACGCTTTCTTTAATACTGATATCGCCGTCATATTTTCTCAGCATAGCGGGCAGTTTTGAAAGCTCCGTCTCCTGGGTATTGTTCTCTGAAGGCGTGAAGATTGTTCCCCACAGTTGAGGTTCGAGGTAGAGTTTGCTATCCCGCATTTCCAACTCCCAGCGACCACCGACGACCCTCCCCGCAAACACAAGCTCCGTTTCTTCGTTTCCGTGCATTTGACCGAGTACATAATGAAGAAGCGTCGCAATTACTTGGGAGAACTCAATTTCCGAAGCAACCACGACCGGCTCTGCCTGCGTTAACTGTTCTGCGACTATGAACTTAACGTTTGCGGTGGTCTTGCGCTGCCGATCAAGAATTTCTTGAAGAAGATGATTCGGCTTGCACCGAAACTCGCTAAACACATATTCCCTCATGACTCGAAATGTATAGAGCAGTTGGTCAACATGCTTTGGAATCGTCTTTTCGAAATTCCGAATATCTTCAGACTCAATTTTTGGGTTGAGACTTAACGGACGCACAATGGTAGCCAACTCTTGCACGTGAAATTTTAATGCTTGAACGGTCTCGGAGTCGAACGAAAGCAGTTGAAATTGCTGCGCAATATCCATCAGCCGCGGATGAACTTTCTCCAGAAATTCTATGAGCGAGGCGCGAAACCTGTCGTATTGATACGGTGCGGTTGTTTCGTTGAGGTTTCGACCGAAAAGAGCGACGCGGTTAATATTCATGTGCCCCCATCCACCATGCGCGAACGGCTGTAACTCTACCAGGAGCTTCTCTTTTGTTTGCTGGTCAAGGCTTTTTTCTGATGTTCCTTGTGGCAATATATGCGAGCCTGACATTGTTCCGGTTTCCTCTTGTTGATGTTCATCTTCAGAGTAACAGTACTGATGGACGTTCGGCGCGATGATCACGCTGAACATTGAGCCTTTTCCCGCTTCGCTCGTCACTTCAAGGCGATAGCCGAGCACATCGCAGAGCGTCCGGGATATCGCCAATCCCAAACCCGTCCCTCCGTAGCGCCGCGTGGTCGTGCTATCACCTTGTTTGAATGGTTCAAAAATAATTTGTTGCTGTTCGCGGGGAATACCGACACCGGTATCCATAACATCAACGCGAACAGGTATAGAGGTTAGAGCATCAACCGCTACGCGAATTTTTATTGTCCCGCGCTCGGTAAATTTAACTGCGTTGCCAAGAAGATTGACGAGAATTTGCTTAAACTTTTGCCGATCCGTTTGGACGGACTCTACGCGCGTTGGCAACTCAACATGTACAGTAATGTCTTTGCCGAGTAATTTTACGCCGAACTGGGCAACCGTGTCGTAAATCAGCACGCTCAGCGATGTTGGCGCGAGATTAACTTCTGCTTGACCTGCCTCAATTTTGGAGAGGTCGAGGATGTCGTTAATAAGGCTCAGCAAATCTTTACCATTGGCAAGAATTCGCTCAAGATACAATACATCCTGCTCTTGTAAATTCTTGGCTTTATTTTTTAGCAAAACGTTTGTGAACCCGATAACGGAGTTCAACGGTGTCCGCAGCTCATGGCTCATGGTAGCAAGAAATTCGCTTTTCGCCTGATTCGCTTCCTCCGCTTTCATTTTGGCAATTTCCAACTGCCCCGATTTTTTCTGTAATTGGTGAAGAAGTGCGTTCAGCATTTCGTTCACTTCCGAAAGCCTGTTCTTCTTCTCAAGAGTTTCCTCGACATGTCGCTTCGTTCTTCGCTCAAGGTTTTGACGGTGCCGAAGAAAATGTCTTACACCAAAAAAATACAACGCCGTACCGACAAGCAATAAGAGCAGTATGCAAAGAACATAAAATATTCTTGTTTGATAAAACAAGGGGGCAAGCCATACGCTCACCACAATGCAAAGGTTATTCCACAATCCGGAGTTGTTTGCTGGCGTGTTCCAGACCGTCCGCGCTGCGATTGTTTGAACCGCAAGCACTTCAACAAACAGAAAAATCCTTACCGCCCACGCTCGTATACTTACGTTGGCATGCATTGTTATACTTATGGTGAGTTGTTTATCCAGCGGGCGATTGTTGCAAGAAACGCATCCTCATCAACAATGGGCTTAGCGACATAGTCATTGAAGCCCACACCGAGGTAACGCTCGCGGTCGCCGGACATCGCGTGCGCCGTCAAAGCTATAACCGGCAGTTTTTTAAGCCGCTCATCATTCCTGATGTGCGACAAGAGCTCGACTCCATCCATACCGGGAAGAGAAATATCAAGAAGAATAAGCTCCGGGACTTTCCTCTTCAACCCTTGTAACGCTTCGAACCCCGTAACATATTCGGTTAACTCATACAGTTCGCTTACAATCGCTCGAACAAGAAGACGGTTATCTTTATTGTCTTCGATAAGAACAATGGATTTCATCATTACTCCTTCCGACATGCCTTCTGATGTACAATTGCCGCAACCCCTCTCCGGAAATTGACCAGGCACCGGATAGAACGCCGAAAAGCCCAGTTTGGTTGGAGAATCCACTCGAAGAATGGTGATAACCAATTTCACCTCAATACTTCTAAAAAAAGCAATATACAACCTCTCCTCCTTACATATTGATAAGTATAACAGGATTAGGCTGAAAGTGCAATACGTTATTCGATACGGTAAGAGCTTATTTTGGGCGGGTTAAGGGGCGGGTGTACTTATCTCGCTCTGAAAAAGCCGTAGACAGAGTACTTCATTCACAAAGACATTGAGGAAACAACGATTCGTCTTTTTTCAAATGTATAGTTTTATGGAGGGCCAAATATCCTTGAGCGGAGTTTTCAAGCCCCGGCAAAGAAAAATTGGGCGGTTGTTCTCATACGGCATAGCATATTCATTATAGGTGGAACCAACTTGCGTTACTTCATTATAGACCTTTTTGTGATCTTCGGGATTGCCCCCGATAATAATAAGGATCTCGCCTGCGTACCCTCTCGTCCCCCACAAAAAATAGCTGTTGTGCCCGCTTATCGCTTTGGGCAAGTTATATTTTTTGCCAAAGAAGTCTATCGCCCCGGCTTCGCCATAATTTTGGGCGTATATGGCGCATTTGGATTGTTCTTCAGGTGAAAGCTTGCTATACACTTCTGCAACGGCAGCAGTCATTTCCTCCCAACCATGCATATCGGCATACATCTGAGGCAGTTTTCCGATCCTGTTTCGTTCTTCCTGCGGAGGTTTAATTCCTAATGCATTCGAATATCGAATAAACCCTTCAACGGGTAGCGCCGGCAAAGCAAAAGGCGCGGTAATCGCTCCACCAACGATCAGAAACCCAACCATGGTCGGCTTGAGCCATTTCCAATTTGTTCGCGCAATTATATCCTGCACAAACAACGCTCCAGTTGCGAACAACATTGGGTAAACAGGGGTGAGATAATATGCTTTGGACCGTTGAACGACGAGAAATACGAAAATGGCAACATACATCCAGCCGACGATACGATATTGTTTTCCTTTTGAGTAAAAAAAACAATAATACAATCCCGCGAACCACAAAAGAAAACTAATTGGACTCATCATGAGAATCTGCGCAAGAGTAAACTCTATTGGTGACATCGAAGCGTTTTTGAGCTGTGTGGCGTTCATCATAAACTCAATCGTGGGAAGGTCATGCTGGACTTGCCAAATGATATTTGGAAGAAAAATTAAAAACGCAACGACACCGCCCATCCAGAGCCATTTATCACGGAAATATTTTCTGTGGGGTGTAAGCATCAACCCGACGACAAGCCCGAATCCGAGAAATAACATGCTTAATTTATTTTGCAAACCGAGACCGGCAATAACACCGAAGAGCAGCCAGAGTTTGGAATTTCCCGATTTCACAATGAGAAGAATAACGTATATACCTGCGGTCCAGAGCAAGAGATCAAAGCAATTCATCGAATAGAAATTCGTTACCGTAAGATAGACGGGCGCAACCATCACTGCAACTGCCGCGAGGATTTGTGCGAATCGGTTCCCGCCGAGCATACGAACCATCAGCCCCATTAAAAGCACTGTGCCGGCTCCCGCAAATACCGGGAGTAATCGAAGTGCAAAGACGGAGGAATCGCCAACGACCACTCGACTTATCGCGAGAAGCAGAATCGAAAGCGGGGGGTGATCTATATAACCCCAATCAAGGTGGTCACTACACGCAATATAATATAGCTCATCTCGAAAGTATCCATATCCGCTGCCTGTGAGAAAATGAATTAGCAATGTCGCGAGTGCAAGATAAGAAATTACGGCGACATCATTTAAGAATGGACTGCGGGGTTTCTCTAATGAAGGAGATGAAGAGTGTTCCATAAAACTCCTACTTTTTCAAGGGATGGGTTGAGAGCGATGTTGTTTGGGAAGTTATAGCAGGTGCTCCTTTATGTATGCTTCATTGTCATAAAAAATCATACGGAGGTGTCGGCAAGATGTTTCCAACAACGATGGTAAAGATTGAAAAAGGAATGCACTCGTTGGGGTGAAATTTCAGCCTTTTGGACAGACTAAACATAAACCGGAAAGGTTACTACCTTGCGAAGGATGATTTCAATAGGAGTGCGTATCGAAAAATCTACAGAATTAAAGCAGGCAAGTTTTCAAGATTAAGATGAAAAACTATTATATCAAGTATTACCCATAAGTTATTGAGAATCTTTACGAAACTCGTTCTGTTGGTGGAGTGTAACCTGATTGGTGAGAAAAGCAAGCGTTTCTTTAATGGAATGCACGTCTTGTTCAGCATCAGCGATGGCTTTTTCAGCTACCCGTCTTTCCGAGGTGTCTTTTGAAGAAGATTGTTTGTGAAGAGAATTGAGTTGTTCGGCAAGCGTCGAGAGCGATTTGTTCACGCGAATGACGGTTGTTTGGACAACATCATTCAACGTGTTGATGATTTTGGTGTGTTGGTTTTGTTGCTTTCTCAAATGATATCGTTCCAACGCATTATGAATCAATACGGGAACATAATCAAATGAAATGTGCCCTTTGTTCGCGTAGTCGTACGCACCGAGTTTCATGGCTTCAACGGCGACTTCTTCACAACCGTACCCCGTGATCATAATAACGGGGGTATCTATGGTTCGCTCGTTAAGCCATTTCAATACATCGAGACCGCTTCTATCGGCAAGCTTGTAGTCGAGAAGAATAATATCAAACCTGCTACTCTCAAGCTCTGCGTACGCCTGCTCCGCGGAGACGATAATTTTTGTGGTGTATCCGTAATGTTTGTTGACGTAAAGAGCGATTGGCTTGGAAAAATTTGGATCGTCGTCAATAAAAAGAATTTTGAGATCGCGTATAAAATTTATAGCATAACTTGAATTCATGCAATGCTCTCTTTCCGTGGGGCGTTAAAAAATCCTTTCATTAAAATATAAAATTTTTATCGGGAATCAATATCTTTTGCGTAGCTGGATTTTAACTTTTTGCGACTTCCAATAGTCGCTCCCTATTACCATAGGGAAATATTACATAACAAATGGATTTATACAATGGTAGGAAAGGCTTTACACACTTTTTTTGTCCTCCATCACAGAGAGCGCTCATTCTCATTTTGATAAAGCGGGTGTGGACGCTGTAGGGTTCTCCGCCAAAGGCGGATGCGCCTCCGGCGCAGAACCTACGACCTTCCCGTCTCACGTTGTGAGACGGGACGCTCTGACCAAGAAATACTAAGCGGTGTTTGAAATAAGTACGGATGAGGCTAGCTTCTTGTGGACGCTGTAGGGTTCGAACCTACGACCTCCGCCTTGTAAGGGCGGCGCTCTGAACCAGCTGAGCTAAGCGTCCTTGTTGTATAAATATATCAATTTTACGCTCAAACTTCAACTATTCCCTTCATCGCTTCAATGCCCGATTCAAGCATTTCGCGTTTTACCAGCAGGCTCATGACAATACAAACGGAGTTTTGCAGGTCAAACAAATGTCCGGGGTGGACAAGAATATTCCGCTCCCGCAAGAACTTTAATGCCCACTCTTCATCAGTGCGGGTATTAGGCAGTTGAAGAATGGCATTCCAACCTCCTTCACAATGAAGCAAGCTCATCGTCGAACCAGAACGAAGTGTACTGACGAGCCATTGATAATTGCCTCGAACTCTCTCGAGTATTTGCTGTGTAAGGAAGGATGAATCTTTCAACAACAACGGCAGCGCCTGTTGAACAGGCGTTGTTACGGAAAGGTACGTATCAGCTATAATTTCAAGCCGCTTGAGCGCTTCTTCCCGCTCTGCCTCAGGACCGCTGACAGCAATCCATGCTAATTTCATTTGAGGGAGTCCAGCCAGCTTGGAGAGGCCATTCAAAGTAAACGTCAAGACTGTTTCGTCGCTTGCAAAACTTGACGCTCTTCGCTTGTCTTGCTCAAAGCCAAAAGAACCGAAGACCTCATCCACAATGAGCGGAAGGTTGCGTTGCCGCGCCAATTCTTCAATGTGCGATCGCTCATGGTGTTTGATAAACGAGCCTGTCGGATTGTTCGGATGAACAAGAATTATTGCGCGGGTTTCTTTTGTGATGCTCTTTTCAAGCCGCTCGAAATCAATGTGCCACTCGTCATCATACATCAACGAATAATACTGCGGAACAACATCGTTGAGCTGGCAAAGATAATCCAACAGCGGATAGCTTGGTTTGGGAATAAAAATAGAATCCCCTGCGTTACACAGAAGCCGAAACAAAAAGGAATATCCTTCGCTTGTGCTTGCGGTAAGGAAAAAATGTTCCACGCTCACAGTAACGCCTTGTTGAAAATACCAATCGGCAATCGCGGTACGTGCGAGCAGAAGTCCTTTAGGATTGGGCTCATACAACAACGACCGCCGCGTGGCAAGCGCATCAAGCATGCCTTGAGTATTGTACTGAAAACCACAGCGGGTTGGGTTCGATTCGGTAAGGTCTATAATGTCTTCGCCGCGCTGCTGTTTCTCGTGCAGGAGCGTTGCAAGCGTTGTAGGGCGGGTATTCCAGTTTGTGCGGTCAGAAAACATTTCTCAGTAGCCAGGAGTCAGAATCCGGTAGTCAGTAGATAGTAGATAGAATTCAGAAGAAGAAACATCGCAATGAGTGAAGTTAATTGGTGGGTGAAGATTTGCTTTTATGCTGGCTATGCCGCTTTACGGCATCTCCCGCTTTTTGGATTCCGTTCATTGAGCGGGATTCCAAAGAACGGAACCGTACAGCGGGACTGGCTTCTGGATTCTGGATTCTGGATTCTGACTACTGCTTTTACGCCTCTTCCATCACTGCTTTTTTCTTCGACTTTCTGTTGCGCTCGTTATGCTCGAGATATTTTTTACGGAGACGGATGGATTGCGGAGTCACCTCAACATACTCGTCATCGCCGATCCATTCGATTGCCTGCTCGAGCGTCAAAATATGCGGTGGTTCCAGGCGAACGGCTTCGTCCGAACCGGAGGCGCGCATGTTCGTAAGCTGCTTCGTTTTGCACACATTGACAACCATGTCATGTTCGCGGGCATTTTCTCCGACGATCATACCGGCATATACCCGTGTTCCCGGCTCAATGAAAAACGTAGAGCGTTCCGAGAGCTTCCACATTCCATAGGCAACAGCCATGCCTTCTTCCAACACAATCAACGCTCCTTTGGTGCGGTGCGCAAGCTCTCCTTTAAACGGTTCATAGCCATGAAAATTGTGATGGAGAATGCCGGTTCCCTTGGTTTGCGTCATAAATTCCGAGCGGAAGCCGATAAGCCCGCGCGCGGGTACAATGAACTCCAGCCGCGTATTCCCTTGCACCTGCACCATGTTTTTCATCTCGCCCTTGCGCTGACCAAGGTTTTCGATGGTAACACCGACAAATTCATCCGGAACATCAATGATAACATGTTCCATCGGCTCGCAATGAACATCATCAATCCGTTTATAGATTACTTCGGGCCGCGAAACTTGAAATTCATATCCCTCGCGCCGCATCGTCTCAATGAGAATTGCCAAATGAAGCTCACCGCGTCCGCTTACTTTGAAAACATCGGGTGAGTCGGTTAGCTCAACGCGCAGCGCTACATTGGAGCGTAATTCTTTTGCTAATCGCTCGCCCAAATTGCGCGTGGTAACGTACTTCCCTTCCTGCCCTGCAAACGGAGAATTGTTGACGATGAAATTCATCGAAAGCGTCGGCTCTTCAATAGAGACGAACGGAAGGGGCGTCGGATCGGCGGCATCGGCAATTGTTTCGCCGATCTCCACATCCTCCATGCCTGCGAGAGCGATGATATCGCCGGCGCTTGCCTCTGTTACTTCCATGCGCTTTAAGCCTTCGAACGTATAAATTTTCGTTACTTTTGCATCTTCCACTTTGCCGTCGCGGTGAACGATTTTCATGGGAGAGCCGAGTTTGATTGTGCCACGGGAAATTCTCCCGATGCCGAGTCGCCCTAAATAATCGTTGTAATCAATCGTTGTTACCAGCATTTGGAACGGCAAATCCTTTTCACCGGGCGGCGGCGGAACCTTATTGATGATAGCATCGAATAACGGTTGAAGGTTTTCGCCTTGGTCCTCCAGCTCGGTCTTGGCAATTCCTTGTTTTGCAATGCAATAGATGGTCGGAAAATCAAGCTGCTGGTCATTGGCGCCAAGCGAAAGGAATAGCTCAAACACTTCATCGAGCACTTCGTGGGGGCGAGCGTCTTTCCTATCAATCTTGTTGATGACGACAATGGGCTGGAGATTCAACTCAAGCGATTTTTTGAGGACAAATTTTGTGCCCGGCAACGGTCCCTCGGCGGCATCTACCAACAGCAATACACCATCAACCATTTTGAGGGTGCGTTCGACTTCGCCCGCAAAATCCGCGTGACCCGGCGTATCAACAATGTTGATTTTAATGGTTGTCGAGCCGTTTTTGTAAAATACTGCGGTGTTTTTGGCAAGGATGGTAATGCCCCGTTCACGCTCAAGGTCATTGGAGTCCATCACGCGCGTAACCATTTCTTGATTAGCGCGGAACGTTCCCGTCTGGCGGAGCATGTAATCTACCAACGTGGTCTTTCCATGGTCAACGTGGGCAATAATGGCAATATTTCGAATATCGTCTCTACGCTTCATATACTACTTTCCAGCTTTCCTGCTTGTTTCCTATCTTTTTATCCGCGTTCATCGGCGAGTATCTGTGAGTATCTCCGCCACCATGCCTGCGGCAGGCAGGAAGGCGGACCCCGTTGAACGGGGCAAGTTGCGCCAAACACGTGGCACACGCGCCTACAGAATAAAAATGCCTCGTCCCGCTTAGTGCAGTTGAGGCATTACAAAGATACGAAAATTTCAGCAGAAAACAAAGAGTGTTTAAATAATAACCATCACCCCAGCGGTAAATGAGTTGAATGTACCGTGTCAAGCATGTAATCGTATGTGAAGGTCAGCGTAGAACTTTCCACCATGTATCCCACATACGGCGTAAGATTGAGGAATCCCCATCCTAAGCGCTTGCTTGCATTGACACCGAACGCGGTTGTTTTCGCTTCAAAGACACTTCCTGTTTCGAGTTTTTGCGTAAAAAAGCTTGCCGAAATATCAATCGGCAGTTCGCCGCCAAACCATACTGCCGGATTGTGCTGAAGACCGAAGCCAAAATATTTTACTTTCCCCATCTCACTGCTGATTTCAACTTCCGGAAGATAACGAAGTGTTACCTGCGTGCCGAATATTGTCCCGATACTAAGTTGCGGTGTTGCAAGCGGGACCATGTTTTTCCCCAAAATCTTTTTATCACCAAGAAGTCCGGTAACGGGAAGGGTGACGTTGGTTGACGGAACGTTGATCGTTTGAGGTCCCCCGGGCGTATTGACTGTAAACTGCCCGCCCTGAAATTTGATTTTCATGCTATCTCGCTCATCCCCGATAACGGTCGGACCCGAAATGTCGACAGAAAAATCTTTTCCGCGTATCTGGTTGATAAGATCGCGGCGCACCTGCTCCTTTTGCGCAGGGGGAAGACTATTATAATTGGGATCGTTTACGCTGGAGATTAAATAATTCGCCTGAGAAGAATCGAACTGAAAAATGCCCGATGAGCTGAACCGTTTGTTCTCATCGTTAAAGAGCGTTCCCATGGCAACAACACCAAACTCCAAATCAAAACCGAAGACGGAGGCGCTCGGTGCGCGGTGAAACCAGCCGCCGTTGAGATCCGATCCAAAGCCGGAAACAATCGGCCCAACGTATTTTTTTGCAGCATCGCTTGAAAGAATCTGCAAAATTTGTTGAAGATCTTTGTCTTGCCCGGAAGTTTGCTGGTTCTGTTGATTTTGCCGCGCATAGACTGCGCTCGCCAGGAAGAAAAATAAGAGCAACGATGAAAAATGTTTCATAGGGTCCCTTTATAGTTGTGAGGCAAGGTTGTGCAATTTGTTCGGGACAATATACACAATATCAAACCAGTGGCAAGTATTGTGCGTCACAGCCATCCGATAGACCCCGTTATCGGGATAAATCAGACAGCTATCTCAACACAAAACCTCTGCGGGGTTTTGTTGTTACAAGGCGTTGACTTTAATCAACGCCCGAAATGTTGATATGAACACAATTTATCTTATAACGAGGAAATTTCGAGTTCTTCCTTCAAATCCTTTGCTTTGTGATGTTCTTTTTGATTGGCAATATATTGACACACTGTCTTAACGGCCTTTGGACTGACGGAAATAATCCCATAGCCATCTTGCCAGTACAAAACACGAGTCTTATCGTTTTTCAACGTAACGTGATTAACAAAATGAGATGAGGAATCTTTAAGATGTTTCACAATATCCGCCGGAGCAATTGAGGGATGAGATTCAATTAAAATGTGAATATGGTCTTCAGTACCATTGACTGCGAGAATTTCGATCTCAAGTTCTTTGGCTTTAGAAAATAACACTTTATGAAGGGCGGTCTCTATTTCATTATCAATCATTGGTATACGATTTTTTGTCGTCCAAATATAATGATAAAATAACTCACTATGGGTTCTTTGGCGGTGTTTTGTAACCATACTTTGTTATTGTCTTGTAGCCATCCGATAAATCGGATGGCTGTCTCAGCACGAAACCCCTGCGGGGTTTTGTTGTTGCAAGGCGTTAACTTCAGTCAACGCCTTTGTTCACCGTCAATAGTAAATGAATCCTATCATAATTGCAACTCCACGCATTTTTGATTATTATGTGTACGCAATTCCCCGGCATCTTAAAGATGCCGGGGAATTGGTTGGCACCCTGATTGTCGCGAAAAACTCGTGATGGTCGGGGTGAGGTGTTTTTTCTCCGCACAGACCTTTTGCGCAATTTTGCGTTTTTTGTTCCGCTTTTTGAATCCCGCCATGCCTGCGGCAGGCTCTTGGGCGGAATCCTTGGAAGCGGGACATCCCGCTGTTTTATAGCGGGACGAATTGAAAAGCGTTTGACGATATGATTGAAACGATAAAAAAGAAGATTTTTGAATCAGCGCCATTTGTTCGATTAGCGGACAATGCCGCTGGTTTGAAGATTGGAGATAAAGCCCAGGTTCGCGGCTTGAGCGGCTCCTTGATGGCATTTGCGGCTTCGCTCCTGTATGAAGAAGGCAAACGTCAGGTCGTGCTTGTCGTGCCGGAAAGCGACCGCGCAGAAAAACTCCGTGACGATTGTTCCCTCCTCGTAGGAGAACAGAATGTTCGTTTATGTACACGCGGGGCGGACACGCGGGCTACATTGCTTGACATGACAAGCCCCATCGCACAAGTGGAAACCTTGCGTTCGCTTTCGCGGTCAGAAAATATTTTGGTGATTACTTCCGCGGAGGGATTGGTTCAGCGGGTGCTTGCGCCAAGCACTTTTCAGCAACGGAGCTTTGAAATCAGCGTTGGCATGGAGCAATCATTCGAAGGCTTGTTGAAAAAACTTGCCGAACTCGGATTCGAGCGAAAAGATTTTGTTGAAGAGTACGGGGACTTTGCAGTGCGGGGCGGCATTTTGGATATCTATCCTTTTGTCGGCAACCATCCCGTGCGGATGGAATTTTGGGGCGATTCGGTGGAATCTATACGAGAGTTCGATGTTCTTTCTCAACGCTCGATACGAGAATTGCAAACTGCCAATATCGTTGCCAGCCTCACCAATGATTGCTCAGATTTCGCAGATTCAGCGCAGATTGCAGATGGCGCAGATTTAAAGGCATCTCTGTTCGATTACCTTAAGGAGGACGCGTTGCTGTTCTTTGACGAGCCAGCGTTGATACAAAAAGAAATTGATGAGTTATTCCATGAGGGCGCACAAAATATTTTCGAGTGGTCCGCATTGGAACAATTGTCAAATAAGTTTCCACGCATCATTCATTCGACATTTGAGAGTAACCATTCACCACTCATTAATTTTCTCAGCGCACCTCAGCCGCCTATCAATGGCAGTATTAAAGTGTTGGTGCGGCATCTTAAAGAACTTGCAAAACAAGACTACAAGCTCTATCTCGCCTGCGACACAAAAGAAGAAGGAAGTCGGCTCAAAGAATTGGTCGAGGAAGAACTAACGGGCCCAGAACCTGAGCAATCCATTGCGCAAAACGATGATGATGGTCCTTCGAACGACCTCTCAACCGATGTGCTCACCGAAAACAATCTTGAAACCCCCATCATTCAAACCTCGCAACTGCCAACCGATTATCAATTCGTGTTTGAGGCGATTCATTCGGGATTCATTTATCAGCCGGCGAAGATTGCCCTTTTCACGGAGCATGAAATTTTCGGGCGATTGAAACGCCGCGGCTCCGGGCGGAAAACAAGA
>JACQBK010000052.1 GCA_016194505.1 Ignavibacteriales bacterium
CTCATTTCTCAACTTCATTCGATCGGTGAGGTGCTGGAGCGAACGTACGAGGATAATAATGTCGTCATGAAAATGCGGATAAGGAGAAAAGAACGCGCGCGGCTCGAAGCGCTCATCGGTAAATGATTGTTGATTGCCCAGATTACGCAGATTGGTCGCAGATTACAGATTTCGCTGATGAAAGGAACCCTGGATGAAAGGTTTTTCTGAAAAGGATTATCCAAAGAAGGATTTGACTGAAAAAATCATCAACGCGGCTTTCACTGTGCATAACCGTTTAGGTGCTGGCTTTGCGGAAAAGATATACGAAAACGCTTTGGTAAAGGAGTTAGAATCGAAGGGGTTAAAGGCTGAGCAACAAAAGCGTTTACAAGTAATTTATGGTGGAAATCCCGTTGGAGATTTTATAGTGGATTTGTTAGTCGAAGAAAGTGTTGTTGTTGAATTAAAGGCAGTGCGTGTGTTGGATAAATCGTTTGAAGATCAGCTTCTCAATTACCTCAAGACCTCCGGCTTAGAAGTCGGCCTATTGCTCAACTTCGGCACAAGTGTACAAATAAAGCGTAAAGTAGTCTCGAAAAAGTAAATCAGCAAAATCTGCAATCTGCGATAAATCTGCGAAATCAGCGCAATCATTAATTAAGCTTGGGATTTACCGGAATCATCGTAATAACGATTGGATGCACCACTTGTAAGCCCATCATTAAGCCTTTGAGTTCAAGTGTTATGTGCTCGCCCGCAATTTTATGCCATGGCTCATCAACAAGTTCTGTGTCACTGCCTTCAAAAAGTATAGTGTAGCTCGTTCCGGGAGCGATGGTTACATACGGCAGTGGTTGATAGCGGTCGTTAAATTGATAGCGCACGTTGGTCGAAGTGCCTTTGATGTACGCTTGTTGTAAACTCAGAGCGGTTTTATTTTTATTGCGGAACGTTATCTGAACTGTGGAGGTAACACGCTCTCCTACGTGATATGTTGCCCTTATCTCAATCTCGATGTTATGTTTTCCATCCTTGAAAACATAACTCTCGCAGTTGCAATTCTCCGACGTGACAAGATAAGGATACGTGCTTCTACACGAAACAATTAACAGCACGACTGCAAGTTCCAACGCCCACCATTTCATTCAGGCTCGTTCAGGTTTTTTTATAATCGTTTCGCCTTTGAATGTTTTCTTCACTTCTTCAGCATCTTCTTGTGTCCCCACAATATCTCCCCAGTGCATAGGAATGACCGTGTGCGGCTTAAATATGTTTGCCGCTTCGCCGGCTTCTTTGCCAGTCATCGTATACGTACCCCCACATGGAAGTAACGCAAAATCTGTTACAACAGTTCGCATGTCCGGGGTAGAGTCGGTATCGCCGCTATGGTAAATTTTTTGCTCCGTGGAGAGCGAAATGATGTATCCCACCCAATTATTTTGTTTCGGGTGAAATTGCTTGCCTATATTGTAGGCGGCAACGGTTTTAATTTTTAGGTCGCCAACGTTATACGTTTGTCCTGGGGCGACGGAAATAACCGTGCCTTTAAGTTGATATGCTACATCCTTCGGGACGAAAAACGCCGTTCCGTCCTTCCTAATTTTCGCTATATCTTCTATGGAAAAATGGTCGTAGTGGGCGTGGGTGATAAAAATAATATCGGCTTTGGGTGAATTGGGAGGGAGTTTCCACGGATCAATGTAGATTTGCGTTGCGCCATCTTCGATGCGGAATGACGCATGCCCCAACCAGTGTATGTGTTGATGGTTCATAGCTCATCCTTTCACCTCTCAAGTAAATAACAGAGTGATCTATTTTTTATGCTGTTCCCGAGTTTTTGCATAGCCCAGTTTAATAACATCGTAGATTAAAACCATACGTTTCTTGTACGGTAGAAACGCGCTTTTCATTGCATTGATAGTTAGCTTTTCTAAATCTTCAAGTTTCAGATGAAACACCTCTGCGGCGGTGTAATATTCATCCGTCAGTGTAATGTTGCTCATCAAACGGTCATCGGTATTGAGCGTGACCCTGAATTTGTAATGATAGAGAATGCCAAACGGATGTTCCTCCAAATTCTTCACCGCACCGGTATGAACATTGCTTGTAAGGCAGATTTCAAGCGGGATGCGCTTATCCAACACGTACTGTGCAAGGGTTCCCATATTGAGCACGCCGCCGTCTTTCACCTTCATATCTTCGATGAGTCTCGTTGCATGGCCAATACGATGCGCCCCGCACCATTGGATCGCCTGCCAAATGGACTCTTTGCCGAACGCTTCGCCCGCATGAATAGTGATATTAAAATTTTCGCGCTGGATATAATGGAACGCATCAACATGCTTCTTCGGGGGATAACCTCCTTCTTCACCGGCAAGGTCGAATCCTACGACACCGGAGTTTCGGAAATCCACCGCTAACTCTGCAATTTCTTGGGAGAGCGCGGGCTTCATATTTCGCATAGCACAGAGAATAAGGCCGTACTCAACGCCAAAGTCTTTTTTTCCGCGCTCAAGCCCTTTAAGAACCGCCTTAACGACCGTTTCGCAATGCAATCCTTTCAATGTATGGAAGATCGGCGCAAATCGGGTTTCCACATACACCACGCCATCCTTGCTCATGTCCTCCATCATCTCATACGCTACGCGCTCAAGTGCATGCTCCGTTTGCATGACCCCGCAGGTATGCTCGAACCCTTCAAGGAACAGCGGCAAACTGCCCCGCGTTGCGCCCCGATGAAACCACTCGGCAAGCCCGTTCGCATTCGTTGTCGGCAATTTTGTATAATGATATTCCTTTGCCAAATCAATCACCGTTTGCGGTCGGACGCCGCCATCGAGATGGTCATGCAATAACACTTTGGGAAGCGAGCGTAAAAACTCTTTTTTTAATTTCATAAAAATTCCTTTGTCTCAATTGATTTCATGGAACTACATTCATCCAAGTTTTCCTGTCATTGTTTCAACACTTTCCAACAAGCTTGAATGAAGAACTAATGCCAATGCTTTTTGAATTTCCGTATGAAGCACTTTATCTCTGTCCAGATGCTTAATATGGTGCCGAACACAGAGATAAGCCGCTTCTACGCCGGCGCCTGCTTTCATCGCTTTCTCGCCATTAAGCTTCTTTGTAAAATCCAATCCCTGGGCGGCACACAAAAGCTCGATAGCAAGAACGGTCTGCACGTTTTTCAACACTCTCCATGCCTTCTGTGCGCTGATCGAACCCATACTATTGTGGTCTTCCTGGTTAGCGGAGGTCGGTATCGAATCAACGCTGCCGGGATGACACAGCACTTTGTTTTCCGATACAATCGAGGCGGCGGTATATTGGGCAATCATCAAGCCGGAGTTCAATCCGCCGTTCGCCGTTAAAAATCTCGGTAAGCCGCTCAGCGAGCCGTTCACAAGCCGCTCGATACGGCGCTCGGAGATATTAGCAAGCTCCGCAAGAGCGATAGCAAGAAAATCCATCGCGAGCGCAATCGGCTGACCGTGGAAGTTTCCTCCTTCGAGATGGACGCGGTCTTTGGGAAAAATAAGCGGATTATCATTTGCGGAATTAATTTCTACACTGACAACGCTACGAACGTATTCGATGGCATCGCGGGATGCGCCGTGCACCTGCGGAATACACCGGATTGAATACGCATCTTGCACGCGCGGATCATTGAAGCGGTGAGATTCTCGAATTTCACTTCCTTTCATCAATCGCCGCAGGTTCTTCGCCGCCGTAAGCTGCCCTTGATAGGGCCGCAGTTTGTGGATCCGCTCATCGAATTGCGTATCGCTCCCGCGCAGCGCCTCAACGCTCATCGCGGCGGCAATATCCGCCAGCTTGGATAACGCAATAGCCTGATGAACAGCCAACACTGCGTACGCCGTCATCATCTGCGTGCCATTGATGAGGGCAAGCCCTTCTTTCGCTGTGAGTTTTATCGGTTTGAGATTATGATTGCGCAGCGCGACGCGCGAATCAACTATGTGCCCGTTGTCATTTTTTTTCTTGCCGCGAGTTTCCCATACTGTTCCTTTTCCTATCATAGCAAGAACGAGATGAGCGAGCTGCACCAAATCCCCGCTTGAACCAACCGAGCCTTGCGACGGAATAACCGGAATAATATCCTTATTCAACATTCCCACCAGCAATTCCACCGTCTCAAGCCGGATGCCGGAAAATCCTTTCGCAAGCGCATTGATGCGAAGAAGCATCATCGCCCTGACGATTTCGCGAGGCAGTGGCTCTCCCGCTCCCGCGGCATGACTCAGGATAAGGTTTTCTTGAAGCTGTTCAATATTTTCATGGCTGATGCGAACATTACTGAACTCACCAAAGCCCGTCGTTACACCGTAAATCGTCTCTCCGCTTTTCATCCACGATTCAACAAGATTACGGGCGGCAGTAATTTGTTTTCTTGCCGCAGGCGAGAGCTTCACCGGAGCAAAGTGGCTCACAACATCTTGAACAGCATGAATAGAAAGTGAATTTCCGTCAAGAAAATACGTTTTCATAGTCCTTACTTATTTATTAACAAAACCATGCCCATTGGCTAAAGGTGGGCAGTGTTTTTATGCTCCAATGTAGCGCAGGGTGTTGTGAAATTCAACCGATGATTTCGGCAAGGAGAAAGAGATTGACTTTTCAGGCGAATCTCTTTATTATTTCTTACGATCCAAGCGGGTTTCCCGTTCTTAAGAACGCGCGCTTGCACTGTATTCACGGCGAAATCATTACAAGAAATTTACTCCAAATTCTATGGATTCAGAGAAAATTAATGTGCTTGTCGCCGATGACGAGGACAGCCTTCGTATGACCATTTCCGCATGGCTGGGTGATGAAGGATTCGAAGTCCAGCAAGTGGATAATGGACTTGATGCCATAAAAATAGTTCAATCTAATGATTTTGATATTGCACTGCTCGATATTAAAATGCCGGGCGCGAACGGCTTGGAAGTTCTCCGCTATATCAAAAAAAATTCCTCGCCCACAGAAGTAGTAATGATGACTGGTATGAGCGATGTGAGCATGGCAGTCGAAGCAATGAAACTTGGCGCGCGAGAATACCTTACCAAGCCGGTGGACATGGAGCAGCTTGTCCCGCAGCTTCGCTCCTTGCTCAAAAAACGGGACGCAGAAGAACGCATCCGCCAACTTCAAGCGGAGCATACGTCACGGCTTCTCTATGACTTGCACAACCCCATCTCGGGTCTGAAACAAAGCATCGGTTATTTGCTCAAAGGCATGGCGGGATCCGTTAGCGACCAGCAAAAAGAATTGCTCGGGTACATGACGAATTCGATTGACAAAGTCATCGGCTTGCTGAACGGCATGATGGATTTAACAAAGCTTGAAGGCGGGCGCGTGCGCCTGAACAAAGGCATTAGCAATGTGGCTGATATCGTAACCAAAGTCACGCAGGAGTTTCGCGTTCCCATCCAATCAAATAAAATTACGCTCGATGTCCATGTGGAAGCGGACCTCCCTCCTATCGAATTCGATCAACAAAAGATCGAGCAGGTGGTGCAGAATTTTTTAAGCAACGCTTTGAAGCATACGCCTGCGCAAGGAGCGGTTGTTGTACAAGTTGTTAAAGTTGCGCTCGTTTTGGAAGAGGGGCAACAGCCCTCCGATTTTATATTGGTCTCCGTGTTTAACAGCGGCACTGGAATCCCCAAAGAAGAGATATCGCTTATCTTTGATCGGTACCGGAATGTTCTCTCGGGAAAATCCGACAAAAAACCCACGGGGTTGGGGCTTATCATTTGCCAGCGCATTATAGAAGCGCACAACGGAAAAATCTGGGTTGAATCGGAACCGAACAAAGGCGCAACGTTCTTTTTTGCTCTCCCTATACGCTAACCAATCCTTAGTGCATCCCCATGGCTAAACAAAATATTTCCATACTCGCTGTAGATGACGAAGAACCTTTTCTTGAATTACTAAAGAGTTTGCTCGAAGAGGAGGGGTTTTACGTCAACACCGCGAACGACGGCGTTGCGGCGATCAATGTTCTCCAAACGCTTCCCTTCGATCTCGTTCTGCTCGATCTTAAAATGCCGCGGGTTGACGGCGTAGAGGTGTTAAAGTTTATCAAAGACCATTTTTTCGATACGCAGGTTATCATGCTCACCGGTGTCAGCGATGTGAAGCTTGCAGTGGAATGCATGCAGCTTGGCGCGTATTATTATATTACGAAGCCCTATTCATCTACCGAGCTTCTCGCAGTTATTGACCGCGCGTTCGAGCGCAAACGACTCGTCACTCAAAATAAGGCTCTAAAGTCCGAGCTTGCCCGGCATGCGCTTTCCTCTCACATTGTCGGACAAAGCAAGCCCTTTCTTGAAGTACTGAACCTTGCATCGCGTGTTGCTCCGACAGATTCTTCAGTACTTATTCAAGGCGCAAGCGGCACGGGAAAAGAATTGGTTGCCAGCTTTCTCCATAATAACAGCCTCAGAAAAGAACAGCCATTTATGGCGCTGAACTGCGCTTCGATTCCCGAAACGCTCATTGAAAGTGAATTGTTCGGGCATGAGAAGGGCGCATTTACCGACGCGGTGGTGGCAAAACAAGGATTGGTGGAAATCGCCAATGGCGGCACGCTCTTTCTCGATGAAGTAGCGGAAATCAGCCTGATGGTCCAGCCGAAGCTTTTGCGATTTCTGCAAACGGGTGAGTTCCGCAGAGTGGGCGGCAATAAAAATATGAAGGCGGATGTGCGGCTCGTCTCCGCTACCAATAAAGACCTGCGCAAAGAAGTTGCCGCCGGACGATTCCGCGAAGATTTACTGTATCGTCTTAACGTCATCACGCTGGGATTGCCCTCGCTCCGCGAACGAAAAGATGATATTCCAATCCTTGTAGACTATTTCCTCAAAAATCGCCTTCGAGGAAAAGAACCTAGACAAGTTGCCGAACAAGCTCTTGAAATTTTAATGAAATATGATTGGCCCGGCAACGTGCGGGAATTGGAAAACGTTATCGAGCGAGCCGCAATCTTATGCTTGGATAATGTCATCCGCGTTGACGATCTTGCCTTGCCTATCGGCACACGGTCGCTTATTGAGCCATTCGGATTGTCGTCGGGAGAAGGAACTCAAATCGGCAGCGCAGTTCCGATGGTCGAAATTGAAAAAGCTCACATGAAAGGAGTTTTGAAAACCGTAAACTGGAACAAGAACGTTGCGGCAAAAATTCTCGGCATTAGTTTGAAAACTCTCTATACGAAAATCCAGCAATACAACCTTTCGAAAGATTAAAGGCTCGCTCCAAACGCTTCATAACTCGCGTCACCGTATTGATACTCTAAAGGATTGGTATTGCATTTCAAGAAGGCGTTACCCTTGCCAATCATGAACCTTCATCCATTTCGCGAAATCCGGTTATGATCATCTATATTCTTCGACACGGCGATGCTGTTGAAAGCAGAACGTTGCACGATAGCGAGCGTCCCTTAAGCGATTTGGGAAAACAACAGGCGACCGCGGCGGGCAAATTTCTTCATTCGTTGCAACAGCAACCGAGCATGATACTCTGTAGTCCGCTGTTAAGAGCGGTACAGACAGCGGAAGCGGTTCAGCAAGAGCTTGGTACTGCCCCTCCACAGATTTCCGAATTCCTTACCCCCTCAGGCGACCCACGCCAAATAGTGGAAGAACTGAACAAGTTCCGCAATGATGCAATTCTTCTTGTCGGACATGAGCCGCACGTCAGCACAACGATTTCTCTTCTTATTTCTGGCAATGGACTGGCAAGAATCGAAATGAAAAAAAACAGTCTCGCGTGCATCGAAGTTGGTAAACCCATCGGCAAAGGAGTCGGATCGCTCCGATGGCTGGTTACGGCAAATCAGATGGCATTGACTCTATGAACAGGAACGCTCATCTCATTGAGCAAAATATCGACAAGAAAGCCTTCGAAAAACGGCTTCCGAATTTTGAAAAAACGTTCAAAGAGTTCATACGAACTTCCTCAACAGGCATCGAGGGAACGCTCTTTGAATTCTGGAGGCGTATCGTAACCCTTCATATCCCTTTTCTTCTTGATGCTGATGAGGATATGGCAAAATTTACGTCCGCTCATTCCTCCGGTTTTCATATTTGCACGAGCGCACGCCGCTTCCACCGCCCAAAGATGACTGGAAAACCTTTGAGCGTTACAATCATGATGGGTGGGTTTAAAGAAGATTACAACGACCCCGAAAACCAGTTGATTCCGTGCGATAAAGCTCGTAAGATTAGTTGTTGCTATTTTGGCATGGCCGAGGACGAAGTTGATTTGGCAATGTTTTTCCTTGAGCAGCTTATGACAAGAACAGTCGAACAGAAGAAGGGCCGGAACATTTATAAAAAAGCGCGCATCGCGCCCAGAAAAAAATGAGTGGAGAATACACCATGGAACTCAAAACCGTCAAAATCGAAAAGCCCGAGGCGACAAACTTCATCCTCGGCCAATCGCATTTTATCAAAACAGTAGAAGATATTCATGAAGCAATCGTGCAAACAAATTCGCAGATGAAATTTGGGCTTGGCTTTTGCGAGTCATCAGGACCGGCGCTTGTGCGTTGGAGTGGCAACGATGCCGGACTGATCGAGCTGGCAAAGAACAACGCCATCGCCCTCTCTTGCGGGCATTGCTTTATTGTGTTCATGGAAAATGGCTTCCCCGTGAACATCCTCAACACCATCAAAAATATCCCGGAAGTTTGCAACATTTACTGCGCCACGGCAAACTCTGTTGAGGTGATTGTTGCGGAAACGGAACAAGGTCGCGGCATTCTAGGCATAATTGACGGCATCAGGACAAAAGGTATTGAAACAGAAGCGGACATTAAAGTGCGGAAAGAATTCTTAAGGAAAATCGGGTATAAGTTGTAGCATCAGATTGCAGATGACAGATAGCAGCAGGCAGATATAAGTAGAGACGTCTGAAAAATAGAAACAGTTGTCTTTGCGAGCGACGAAGCAATCCCCTTCACCCCGTTCAACGGGGTAAATCAGAACGAAAACGAGATTGCCCGCCTGTCGGCGGACAGGCTTCAGCAAAAAACGCTTCGCAATGACAATTTTATCTATTTTTGAGATAGCTTTTATTAAGATTTAGTGTGGGTCGAGGCTGGAATTATCAAAGGACTGATGCCAAAAGAATTGAAACAAGAAAAAAATGAAAACTTACCCTAGAACAATTGTTCCGTTGACTATTGTATTTGTGATTTTTGCTAACTGTAGCCTGCATGGATCAGAAAAAGGTACCGGCGATCATACAATAGCGATTCAATCCAAAGCCTTGAATGAAACAAGGGATATCTTTGTTCACCTACCGAACGACTATGGAAGCGCAGATAAAAGGTACCCGGTACTGTACGTCTTGGATGGAGAATGGATTTTCACTTTTGCCGTGGGTGCAATGGAATTTCTCTCCGGCGATGTAAGCGGCCGAATGCCCGAAATGATAGTTGTCGGTATTCCGAACACAAACAGAGAAAGAGATTTGTATTATCAACAAGAACCATTTTCCAAATTCATCGAAGAAGAGCTTATCCCTTCTATAGATTCAAAATATCAAACTCTTCCACATCGGGTTCTTTACGGTTGGTCCAGCGGATCTGTTTTCTGTCTGCGAACGTTTGTAACAAAACCGGGGTTATTCAACAACTATATTGCCTCCGGGACAGGAATTTCACAACAGACATACGATACATGGAAGCAAACGCTCAACAAAAACTCGTTTCGTAACAAACGACTTTTCGCAAATACAGAAGGGGTTACGCCAGTTCGTGTCGAGGGCCTCAAACGTCTTACCAAGTTGCTCGAAACTACTCCTCTTGATGGACTGAAATGGAAATGTACGGTTATGGAAGGGGAAAATCATAGTGCAGTCTTGGCGAAAGGTTTGTACGCCGGATTAGAATTTTTGTATTCCGATTGGACGATACCGATTGATGTTGCTGTTAAAGGTACGCATGCGGTAAGAGACTATTACACAAAACTTAGTGCGGAGTATGGATTTAATATTAAAATTCCAATGGGTACAATCAGTGAGGTTGGGTTTGAACTACTCTATCTTCAGAAAAATCGGATTCATGAAGCCATTGAACTCCTTAAACTCAATATTGAAGAATATCCCGAATCGCCGGATGTCTATGACGGTCTGGGAGATGCTTATGAAAAAAACAATCAACTAGAACTTGCAAAGATAAACTATGAGCTTGCATGCAATAAAGCAAAAGAAAATTCTGACCGGCACTTACCGGCATTTGAAGAGCATTTGAAAAATCTTCAAAAAAAATTGAACGGAAAAATCAAATGAAGAAGCGATTAGTACAAGCCCCACGCGGCACGCAACTTTCTTGCAAGGGCTGGTTGCAAGAGGCAGCCATGCGCATGTTAATGAACAACCTCGACCCCGAAGTTGCCGAAAAGCCCCAAGACCTTATCGTCTATGGAGGAACGGGAAAAGCCGCCCGCAATTGGGATTGTTATGATGCAATCATTGCTAGTCTCAAGCAACTTGAAAACGATGAGACATTACTCGTCCAATCCGGTAAACCGGTTGGCGTGTTTAAGACTCATCTCGATGCACCGCGTGTTCTCATCAGCAATGCGATGCTCGTGCCGCAATGGGCGACATGGGATGAATTCCGCCGCCTCGAAGCTCTCGGGCTTACGATGTACGGACAAATGACGGCAGGAAGCTGGATTTATATCGGCACGCAGGGAATTCTGCAGGGCACATACGAAACATTCGGCGCATGCGCCACACAGCATTTTAAAGGAACGCTTGCAGGCAAGTTTTTGCTTACGGCGGGTCTCGGCGGAATGGGCGGAGCTCAGCCGCTCGCCGCAACCATGAACGGCGCAGCGTGTCTCGTTGTGGAAGCTGATCCTGAACGAATCCAGCGCCGATTAAAAACCGGCTACCTTGATACAAGGGCGGAAAATCTTGACGATGCTCTCGTGCAAATCCGTGCAGCAAAGGAAAAGAAACTGCCTCTTTCCGTTGGATTGCTTGGCAATGCGGCGGAGATTATCCCGAAAATCGCCGCGGGAAAATTTTTGCCGGATATCGTAACAGATCAAACTTCTGCCCACGATACACTCAATGGCTACGTCCCCACCGGAATGCCATATGCCAAAGCTCTTGAACTCCGAAAGAAAAATCCAAAAAAGTACAGCGCGCTTGCAAAGGCTTCGATTGTCGAGCACGTTCAAGGACTTTTAAAGCTTCAGAAACGAGGAGCGATTGTTTTTGATTACGGCAATAATATCCGGGGCGAGGCATCGGCAAACGGATTGAAAAAGGCTTTCGATATTCCAGGGTTCGTGCCGGAATACATTCGTCCTCTCTTCTGTGACGGCAAGGGACCGTTCCGGTGGGCGGCGCTTTCCGGCGACCCGGAAGATCTTTATCGCACCGACCAAGCGGTGATGGAAACATTTCCCGAAAACAAACAGTTGTGCAATTGGATTCGGAAGGCGCAGGATCAAGTTGAGTTTCAGGGATTGCCCGCGCGCATTTGCTGGCTTGGTTATGGAGAACGTGCAACGATGGGGAAAATTTTTAATGACCTCGTGGCGCGCGGAGAAGTACAAGCTCCCATTGTCATCGGCAGAGATCATCTCGATTGCGGCAGTGTTGCATCGCCCAACCGCGAGACGGAAAAAATGAAAGACGGCAGCGACGCCATTGCCGATTGGCCCATTCTGAACGCACTGCTCAATGCGACGGGCGGAGCCAGTTGGGTAAGCGTCCATCACGGAGGCGGTGTCGGGATTGGCCTTTCCATTCACGCGGGAATGGTTGTTGTATGCGACGGGACGAAAGAAGCCGAAGCCCGCATCGAACGAGTCCTGACCTACGACCCCGGCATGGGTATCATCCGCCACGCCGATGCAGGCTACGAGCGGGCGATCAACAATGCGAGAAGCTGGGATGTGAAAATACCGATGATGAAGTGATCCACTAAGAGCACAAGGAAAAACCTTTTCATCCACGAAGGGCACGAAGAAAAAATAGAGAAAGAATAAAAATATTTTGGAACTTTTATACAAAGATGAAGCTTTTACTATTATTGGAGCGGCGATTGAGGTACATAAAGAACTTGGATGTGGTTTCCTTGAGGCCGTTTATCAAGAGGCTTTGGAAATTGAATTAAAGAATAAAAATATTCCTTTCAAATCTCAACATATTTTAGCGATCACGTACAAGGGCAATTACCTACAAAAAGAATATATTGCTGATTTTATTTGTTATGAGAAGATAATCGTTGAATTAAAAGCTCTCGATAAACTTTCGTCAAAAGAGGAATCCCAAATTCTTAATTATCTCAAAGCGACTGATATGAAGTTAGGCCTCTTAATCAATTTCGGTAGCCCTACTACTTTAGAATGGAAAAGATTTGTTCGTTAGATTTGTGAAAAAACAATAAAGAATTTATCCACTAAGAACACAAAGAAAAACATATAAAATATCGATAAAGCAAAGATTCAATTTGTAGTTTTTCTTTTAATTTTCTTTTCCTTCGTGACCTTCGTGGATGATAAAAAGGAGGTATAGATGCGGTTTTTAATTTTTGGCGTTGGCGGTGTCGGTGGATTCTTCGGCGCAAAGCTCGCAAAAGCCGGACTCGATGTCTGGTTTCTTGCGCGCGGCAACCATTTGAAAACAATGAAAGCTCACGGCTTGCGCGTGCGTTCCTCGGAAGGTAACTTCACCATTCCTCCCGGAACAATGACCGATGATATTACCAAAATCGGCACACCGGATGTCGTCCTTCTTTGTGTCAAGACATACGACCTTGAAGCCGCCGCCCGGCAACTAAGCCCGATTCTTTCTGAACACTCCGTTATCATCAGTTTAGAAAACGGCTTGGACGCTGAGACCGTCATTCAAAACAACATCAAAGCGGGAACCGTGTACGGCGGTGTTGCTTATATTTACGCGAACATTACCGCACCGGGAGTTGTTACCGAATGGAACGGACCAAAAAAGATAGCATTCGGACCTTTGGACGGCATAATCACAAAACGAGCGGAGGAAATCCACAACATGATGCGCAATGCGGGCATAAACGTGGAGCTTTCCGCCGATATTAAAACCCTTTTGTGGAAAAAATTTATCTTCATCGCCGCAGGAGGCGGCGTCATGACAGCGGCGAGACTTCCTCTTGCCAATGTTCTTGCCGTTGAGGAAAGCCGAACGTTGTTTCAGGATGCGATGAAGGAAGCTGTTGCCATTGCACGTGCGAAGGGAATTAACATTGAGCCGGATTTAGTTGAACAACAACTCGAGAGTCTAAAAAAATTCGAAAATACCGCGTACACATCAATGTATCACGACCTCGTTAATGGGAAGCCATTGGAGATCGAAGCTCTTTCCGGCACGCTCGTTCGGTACGGACGTGAACTTGGCATTCCAATACCTATCAATCGGGCAATGTATGCCGCACTGCTCCCTCATCATGTACTGCATCTTCAAAAACTTTCGTCCGCAACGCGGGAAGAAAAGCAAAGCACACGGAAGCAAGTCGTGAAAAAATCTGCATCGGCAAAATCAAAAACGCACGCGATAAAATCCAAAAGAAAAAAGAAGCGAGGATGAACGTGCCGGAGTCATCTTCACTTAATCCAAGAATCGGCTTATGCGAGCAATGCCGGCACTCAAGCATTGTCAAAAGCGCGAAAGAAAGCGTATTTTATCTTTGCGAGCGTTCAAAGACCGATGACCGCTTTCTCAAATATCCGCGCCTGCCGGTTCTCTCCTGCACTGGCTTTGAGCAACACGGGCAAACAAACCGAGACATTTCCGCTTCATAATCTTGCCTTGCTTCTTTTGGCACTTCTCCCAAAGGGACTCCTTTGGAGTTTGTTTCTTTTTCCGTATTTTAATGCGAAAAACATTACGTGATTGAAGATAATCGGTATAACCAACTTATAGAGCAAGAGGCAAGGCACTGGGGTGAGGTTCGTCCTGATCCGGCAAATCCTCAAATTTGGCACGATCCCAAGCTCTTTGAAATTTTCTTCGGCAAGGAATATCGCCATCTTGTCGAGCGCACAGTTGCCAACGGCCCAAGAGTGCTGGAACTCGGTTGTGGCGAGGGTAATCTTGCGTTGGAACTTGTTCAAAATGGACTCGACGTTACCGCAATTGACCTCAGTGCCGAGCGCATTGACCGGGCAAAACACAAAGCGGAGCAGATACAAGCCCCGTTGCAGCCCATATTTCTTGTCGGGGATCTCAATACAATCAACCTCGAGCCACAGAAGTTTGATTGCGTGGTTGCTCACGATTCGCTTCATCATATTTTGATGCTGGAACGATTATTGGATGAAGTACAAAAAACTCTGAAGCCCGGAGGGAGATTCATCACAATAGATTTTATCGGCATGGGCACGTTGAGGAAAATCACCGCGGCAGTGCTCTATGCCATGCTGCCAACGTATCAACCATACAAAGCTAAATGGAATCTACGGCAAAGACTGCCGGCATTCCTCGCAAGCGAGCAAAAGAAACGAAAGGACGTTGAACGCGGCTCTGCCTCCATGCTCCATCAGGAGTCGCCGTTTGAGGAAATTTCCCAGCGCTCTATCATCACGGAAATTCAAAAACGATTTGCGGTCGTGGAGTCCTTTACATTCAATCCATTTTGGTATTATTTTGCCGCAAAGGTTAAGCTCTCCGGCGAATTAAAATATTCTACCGGAAAAATGTTCCGCAAGGCGGACACCCTTTTGACGAAACTTCATTTGAGCCGGGGAGCATATTTTTTCATGGAAGCTCGGCTCAAATAACTCGAAACTTGTAATCTAAAACTTTTTCATGCAACTGTTCCTTAAAAACATACAACAACTCGTAACGGTTCATAGCAATGGGAAACCATGTAAGTCAGGCTCCTCCATGCGCGACCTCGGGATTATCGCAAACGCTTCCGTTCTCATTGATAATGGCATAATTCAATGGGTTGGAGAGGACAAGACATTCGCACTACCGCTTCAAGAGGATGCCGAGGTCGTGGAGGCTTCGTCGTTCGTCGCATTGCCCGGTTTTGTGGATGCACATACTCATCTTGTGTTCGCAGGGAGCAGAGAAAACGAATTTGCACTGCGCACCGAAGGAAAAACTTATCAAGAAATTGCCTCGCAAGGCGGGGGGATTTTGAGCACGGTAAAAGCCACTCGGACCGCGACAAAAAAAGAACTGAAGAAACTTGCAAGCAAGCGCCTCGATGCGATGATGAAGCACGGCACGACGACTGCTGAAATAAAATCGGGATACGGATTGGATGCGGATGCCGAGATTAAAATGCTCGAAGCAATCGTGGAATTAGCGGAAGAGCATTTTATGACGATTGTTCCGACATTTCTCGGCGCCCATGCCGCCCCGCCGGAGTTTAACGACCGCAAGGAAGAGTACATAAAACTCATCTGCAATACGATGATGCCATACGTAGCAAAGCGGAAGTTAGCCCGCTTCTGTGATGTGTTTTGTGAAACAGGGTATTTTTCTGCGGAAGAATCCAGGCAAATCTTGCAATGCGCTCAGTCGCTTGGTCTGCAGCTTAAACTCCATACCGATGAATTTACTTCCATCGGCGGCTCATCGCTCGCCGCGGAATTACAAGCCGTCTCCGTTGACCATCTCGAACACATTAACGACGAAGGGATACTAAAACTCCAGCAAAGCCGTACTGTCGCTGTGGTCCTTCCCGGTGTGTCGTTTTTTTTACATAACCCTTACGCACCCGCGCGCAAACTGATTGATGCGGGAATTCCGCTTGCGATTGCTTCCGATTTTAACCCCGGTTCATGCATGTCGTTTTCCATGCCTCTGATGATGACCATTGCCTGCACGCAAATGTCCCTTACGCCTGAAGAAGCTATTACTGCATGCACGCTGAATGGCGCTGCGGCATTGGGGCTTTCGCAAACTGTCGGAAGTATCGAAGTTGGCAAGCAGGCGGATATTATACTTTATGATATTCCAGATTATCGTTATCTTGCATATCATTTTGGAACGAATCTCGTCAGCACGGTGATCAAAAAGGGAGTGATACTTGAATTTCCATGATCAAATGATGTGAAAAAAGAGAAAGCCAAGCAAGAAGGATGGTCTATGAAACAACTTGTCGAATGCGTCCCTAATTTCAGTGAAGGCAAAAACACCGAAACAATTGAAGCTATTGCCGCAAGCATCAGAAACGTTGCAGGAGTACAATTGCTCGGCGTTGAACCGGATAAAGATTATAATCGTACCGTGGTAACGTTTGTCGGCGAACCACAACCGGTGCTGGAAGCGGCATACCAATCAACGAAGGTTGCCGTTGAACGCATTGATATGCAGCATCACAAAGGCGAACACCCCCGTATAGGTGCGCTGGATGTTCTCCCCTTCGTGCCAATATCCGGCATCACGATGGAGGAATGCGTGCGACTTGCCAATGAGTACGGAAAACGCGCAGCGAAAGATTTCAACCTTCCGATATATCTGTACGAAGCGGCCGCAACAAAACCCGAGCGAAAGAACCTCGCCAACATCCGCAAGGGCGAATATGAGGGCCTTCCGGAGAAATTAAAAGATGCAAATTGGAAACCGGATTACGGTCCCGCTGAAATGAATCGCACATCGGGGGCAACGGTGACCGGCGCGCGCAAATTCCTCATCGCATATAACGTCAATCTTAATACGGCGGACTCGGCTGTTGCTCATGAAATTTCCATGCGTATCCGTGAAAGCGGCAGACCGAAAAAAAACGCCGCGGGGGAAGTGGAAAAAAACGAAAAGGGAGAACCGCTGAAGATTCCGGGAACGCTGAAAGCCGTCAAGGCAATGGGTGTATTCCTGCAGCGATTTAAGATCGCGCAAGTGTCAATCAACCTTGTGGATTACGAGGTAACACCTCCGCACATTGCATTTGAAGAGGTAAAGAAACAAGCGCGCACGCTCGGCTCGGATGCAACGGGAAGCGAAATCGTCGGGCTGACACCGCGAGCCGCGCTTCTTATGGCTGGTAAATATTACTCGAACCAAAATAGTCTGCCGGAGAAGGAATTCATCAATGTGGCAATCCAAAGCCTCGGCTTAAGCCAACTTGATCCATTCGATCCCAACAAAAAAATCATTGAATACATGTTGTAGAATTCGATGAAGACAACACCCCCTGTCCCGATGAAAAACATCGGGACGTCCCCCTCGGAGAGGGGGACAAAAAAACATATCATAGGCGTTTTATTTCCCCTCCTTTTTAAGTCCCGAAGGGATCCCTTTGGGAGAGGGGATTAAAGGGGTGGTTATTTTTAATTTATAGTACACCTAAACCAAATAATGCCATGCTCATCACAAAACCGGTAAATGAATTTCTTGACGAACTCGCTTCCAACTCCCCTGCCCCCGGCGGCGGAAGCGTTGCCGCTCTTTCTGGCGCAATCGGGGCGGCGTTGATATCTATGGTTGGTCGCTTGACGATCGGAAAGAAAAAATATGCCGATGTTCAAGCCACAATGGAAGATGTTGTAAAAAAATCAGAAGAGCTGAGAGGAAAGTTTTCCAAACTCCTTGATGAAGATACCGCTGCGTTTAATGAAGTGATGGCGGCATTGAGCCTTCCTAAATCATCGGAAGAGGAACAACGAAAGCGCAGTGCCACAATTCAAGAAGCGACAAAAAAAGCAACCCTCGTTCCTTTGAATGTTATGCAGCTTTGCGAACAAGCTCTTCACCTTGCAAAAACGACTGCGGAAAAGGGAAATAAAAATTCTGTTTCAGATGCGGGGGTCGCCGTGTTGATGCTTCAATCCGCGTGCGCAGGGGCGGCATTAAATGTGAGGATTAATCTTGGCTCGCTTGAGGATCAAGCGTTTGTGAGGGAAACTTCTGTTTCGTTTAAAAAAATTCTTGGGAACGTTGAAATGTTGAGCCGAGCGACCCTTGAACAAGTGGAAAAATCGTTAGGGTAGACAGAGAAGAAATGTCTTTTAAAAATTAACCGCGGAGATCGCCTGCCTGCGGCAGGCTGAGAACGCGGAGGCTTTGTGTGGGGGCGTATCGCAATACGCCCCTACGTTTAAAATTTCAATACCTTTGTGATCCTTATGTCCTCTCTAGTGAAAAATAAATTTTAAAAACTGGCGCCATGTCATTTACCACCCGCCAACAGCCCATCCAATCGCAGATATCCCTGCTGTCTCCGACCTAAGCCGGCGAGGTCCCAGCGAAATAGGTATAAAGCGATTGTTGGAAGCCTCGGCAAGCTCTTCATCGCTAAAGCCCCCTTCCGGTCCAATCATAATCAAAATTGATTTCGCCTTCGGGTGATGCCGCAACACCGCTCCAATAAATTGAGACTGTTCGGTTTTCTCATGCGGAATAAGGCGTAAATCATATTCATCCGCATGGGTTACAAGCGCATCAAAGTTCGTGAGCACGGATATTTTCGGAAGATACGAGCGGCTGCATTGTTTCATTGCGGCAAGCGCAATTTTTTCGAGACGCGTGTGTTTTTCGTGCTTGGGGATCGTCCGTTCACAGTTCATCGGGACGATTGTCCTCACACCCAATTCCGTTGCCTTCTCCACCAAAAAATCCAAGCGGGCTGGATTTTTTAGAAGCGATACTGCAAGTGTTACATCTATTTTCGGCTCATTCACCATTTGTTTGACGTCAAGAATTTCGCACTCTGCGCCGGCGCGGTCAAACGATTGAATGACCACCTCGTAACAGTTGTCATTCCCATCCGTTGCCACAATATGATCACCCGTCTTTTTGCGAAGCACTCGCGAGAGATGTTTGTATTCGTCGCCGCGGATGATCAATATTTGCCCGTGAACATCTTTCGGGTCTACAAAGAAATAATCCATATTACCTGCTGCTACTTCTAGAGTAATTGTTACACGCCAACGGAAAGCAACACCCCCTCTCCCGATGCCCCCGACAAGTCGGGGTCATTGGGACGTCCCCCTCGTGAGAGGGAGACGAAAAGCCTACTTGATCCGCGTTTTTTTTCCCCCCACCTTACCAAGTCCCGAAGGGATCCCTTTGGGAGACGGGACTAAGGGGTGATTCTTTTTCAAATAAAATCAATGTTATCGAATTGAAATTTCTATAAGAATCTATTGCTTTTAAAACGACGCGCCAAAATCCAAAACGAACTCTCCTTTGCGGAGATCATTCAGGGCATACTCAGTGCGGACGACCAAGCTATAAGGAAGCAGAAACTGCAAGCCGACGCCATACCCTGCATACCATCGTACATCGCTGAACGGCTGATAACGATGCCATGTTGTGCCCGCATCCGCAAAAATGCCTACATAAAGCCCGTACCGCCAGACACTAAACTCCGGCGGAAGAAATGTTACAGCCGTAAAATACCGCGGCGTAAGAATTGGGATGCGAAGCTCTACGCTCGTGCCCAAGCTGTTTTCCCCTTCCAGCACTGTGCGGAAATATCCCCGTATGCGTTCATCGTATCCAAAATAGTTGTGAAGGTACGGGGGAATGGCGCCGCCGCCGACAAATTTTCCAAATGTCCTTCCGCCGAATACCCATCCATCCGCTGTAGGCACGAAGCCACGGAGATCGTAGCCATATCGGAACATATTAAGCTCGGAGTTCCCCACACCGAGCTTGCTTGCCGATAGAGTGAGTGAATAACCGGAACTAGAATATTCCCTAATATCTCTTGAGTCATATGTATAACTAAAACCAAACGTAATAAATGCGTCCTTGCCGGTGGAGGAGGCTGTTCTACTCCGACGCGGGTCGTCAATATCCCATTGTTCATATCCTACAGAACCGAGCACTGTTTGATACAATCCAAACCGCTTGCCAAAGGTAGTATTTGCGGCAAACCGCGTCTGGGTATAGAACCCATCATCCGTATTGAGGTTGTGAACGTCTTGGAGACCGACCGAGCCGCCAAAAAACAAATCGTCATCATCCGTTATCTTGGGATTTTGGTACGTTAGCTCAACCCAGCGATCAAACCCGAGAGCGAACGAGGCGAATAATTTTTCGTTGCGCCCGCGGAAATTCTGGTGCATCACACCTGCGCCATAGAAAAATTTATCAGTATCACTGTATTTAAATCCCAGGACGGGAAATGGAAAGAAGTACCAACGTTCATATACAAGCACAAAGATTGTTGCTCCATCATCTTCGACGGTATAATTTACGTCCACCTTGTTAAAGAGCTGGAGGCTGTAGATTCGTTTCTGGTCTTGTTGAAGCGCTTCGGCAGTAAGCTTATCGCCCACTTTCACGGACATTTCGCGCAGGATGATATATTCTTTCGTCGTCTCGTTACCATAGACCTCTATGCGCTTGACATACAATATCGAATCAGCTGGTTCGAGGGCAAATAAACCACAGTAGCCAACGCTTAATAATCCGAACAGAAGCAATATTTTATGTTGAAATGCCATGTTCTCTACATCATACGATAACGTTTATTATAAGAATAAATTAACACCGCAAAGGTGAAAGCTATTTTTGACCCCCTCGTCCCGCCAGCCTGTGGCAGGCGGGACACTCCCCCTTAAAAAAGGGGGAGAAATTTCCCCCCATGTCAAAGGGAAATGCTTTTATCGGAAAATTATCGAATTAATCTGCGATGGTCCACCGCAATGCAACGATCCATAACGACGTGAAGTCCGGCTTGCTCGGCTCGTTGAGCCGCTTCGGGGTTCACAACATCCAATTGCATCCACACCACCTTGGCTCCGACTTCAATCGCTTCTGATACGATGCCATCCACTGCGTCGGAATTACGGAACACATCCACAATGTCAATCTTTTCGGGCACCGATTGTAAATCCGGATAGCATACCTCTCCAAGAACTTCTTGGTACGCCGGGTTTACGGGAAAAACCTTGTATCCCTTCTTCATCAAAAACTGGGCAATGTTTCCGCTATCGCGCCACGGTTTTGGCGAAGCACCAACCACGGCAATCGTCTTGGATGTTTTCAGGATGTTTTTCAGTATGTCGTCGTTTTCGATTGGCATCAAATATTCTTGTCCTTACACCGCTTCAGCCGCGTATTCTTCAATGGGCGGGCAAGAACAAACAATGTTCCTGTCTCCATACGTGCTGTTAATGCGTCCTGTGGAGGGCCAGAATTTGCGTTGTTTCAAATAAGGCAGGGGATATGCCGCCTTTGCGCGAGAATATGGATGCGTCCATTCATCGCTTATCACTACTTGGATTGTGTGGGGGGAATTTTTCAACACATTATCGTTGGGGTCGGCTTTACCTTCACTGATTTCTTGTATTTCGCTCTTGATGCTAATCAGCGCGTCTGCAAAACGATCTAACTCCGCTTTCGGCTCGCTTTCCGTCGGCTCGATCATCAACGTTCCGGCAACGGGAAATGAAACCGTCGGCGCATGGAATCCGTAATCCATGAGCCGCTTTGCGATGTCTTCCACTTCGATATGCGCTTGCTCTTTGAACTGTTTCATGTTTAGGATAAATTCGTGCGCAACTCTTCCGTTCTTGCCTTGATACAGAACAGGGTAATGTTTTTCAAGACGCGCTTTGAGATAATTTGCGTTCAGGATCGCATACTTGGTTGCATCGGTAAGACCTTGGCTCCCCAACATTTTAATATAAGCGTACGAGATCAACATAATGCTTGCGCTTGCCCACGGCGCAGAGGAAACGGCGTAAATCGCTTTTTGCCCGCCAACATTCATTAATGGATGTCCGGGTAAATATTGCGCAAGATGTTTTGCAACGCAAATGGGACCCATGCCGGGTCCGCCGCCGCCATGAGGAATCGCAAACGTCTTGTGCAGGTTGATGTGGCAAACGTCCGCACCGATGTTCGCCGGACTCGTCAGGCCGACCTGGGCATTCATATTCGCACCATCCATGTACACTAATCCGCCACACTGGTGGATAATTTCGCAAATTTCCTTAATCCGTTCCTCGAACACACCATGCGTCGAAGGATACGTAACCATCAACGCGGCAAGTGAATCTTTGTGCAATTGCGCTTTTGCCCGCAGATCGTCAAGCTCGATGTTGCCCATCGCATCACATGCGACCACGACGACCTTCATGCCAGCCATGACCGCGCTTGCGGGGTTTGTGCCGTGTGCTGAAGACGGTATAAGAGCGACAGTGCGATGACCGTTGCCACGATCCGCATGATAAGCCCGAATCACCAGCAGTCCGGCAAACTCACCTTGCGCGCCGGAATTCGGCTGGAGTGAGCAAGCGGCGAAGCCGGTAACTTCACAGAGAGTATGTTCCAGTTCTTTGAACACTTGTTGATAGCCTTCGGTTTGATCTATAGGAACAAATGGATGGACGTTCGCAAACTCGTGCCAACTGACTGGCATTAACTCAGAGGCTGCGTTAAGTTTCATCGTGCAGGAGCCGAGCGGGATCATGGAATGCGCAAGCGAGAGGTCTTTGTTCTCCAAGCTTTTGATGTAGCGCATCATTTCCGATTCGGAATGATGCTTATTGAAGACAGGATGTTGAAGATATGCGCTTTTCCGCTGGAACAACTCCGGCAATTGCACTTGAAGTCCGGAATACTTTGATTGAAGATTGACAGGCTGAACAGCCGCGCCTTTGGCGCGCGCGAAAACGCTCTTGAGCGCTTCAATATCCTCTGCTTGCGTCGTCTCATCTAACGAGATGCCGATATGCTTCTCATCAATCTTGCGCACGTTATAACCCGCTTCAACGGCACGTGCAAGAACTTTAGTTACGAGAGCGCCATCGCCCACTTGTATTTTAAGAGTATCAAAATAAACTTTGTTAAGCTGGGAATATCCTAATTCCTTCAACTCGGATTCGAGAACCTTCGCAAAGGCATGGACACGGGTTGCGATTTGCTTCATTCCTTCCGGGCCATGATACGCGGCATACATCCCCGCCATAATTGCTAACAACGCTTGCGCCGTGCAGATATTCGAGGTTGCTTTTTCCCGGCGGATGTGCTGCTCGCGGGTCTGCAACGTCATCCGGAACGCTTTGTTGTTGTCATTGTCAATGGAAACGCCGATAATGCGCCCCGGCATCGAACGGATATATTCGTTCTTCGTTGCAAAGAACGCGGCGTGAGGTCCACCGTATCCTAACGGAATGCCGAACCTCTGGGAATTTCCAACGACAATATCCGCGCCAAGCTCCCCGGGCGGCGTAAGAAGCGCTAAACTGAGCAAATCGGAAGCAACAATCACCAGCAATCCGGATGCATGAGCCTTCTGGGTAAACTCGCGGTAGTCGTACACAGCACCGTCTTCAGCAGGATATTGAACAATCGCGCCGAAGAACGATTTATCCAACGCGATGCTCGCATAATCTCCAACGACTACTTCAATGCCCAAAGGCAACGCCCGTGTCTTTATAACGTCAATGGTCTGAACGAAACACCGGTTCGACACGAAAAATTTATTCGCCGGGCTGCCGTCCATCGTTCTATTGACGATGCCGTGCGCCATCGTCATAGCCTCGGCGGCGGCGGTTCCTTCATCGAGGAGCGAGGCGTTCGCGACTTCCATGGCGGTTAAATCCATCACCATCGTCTGGAAATTCAACAGCGCCTCAAGCCTTCCCTGCGAAACCTCAGGTTGATAGGGCGTGTATTGCGTGTACCAACCTGGATTTTCAAAAATATTCCGCTGGATCACCGCCGGTGTTATGCAGTTGTAATATCCCTGCCCAAGATATGATGTAAGAACTTTGTTTTTGCGCGCAACGGTTTTTAATGTTTCGCGAAATCTATGCTCACTTAGCGCAGGAGCAACGTTGAGCTCACCCTTTAATCGAATGGTTGAGGGTACCGTTTCATTGATCAGCGTATCAAGAGAATCAACGCCAATCACATTGAGCATGGAGCGAAGCTCGTTTTCGTTAGGACCAATGTGTCTCGATTGAAAATTATTTTCAGCAAATTTTAGGACTGTTTTAAAAAACCATTTTGCATTTTTATGACCTCACCCTGTCCCTCTCCTGAAGGAGAGGGGACCGATCCCTTCCCCTTTAGGGGAAGGTTAGGATGGGATCATTTTTTGTTTTGTCTTTATTTAAAATACAAGTTTGCTTGTATCATTTCATTGTGTGCCGCTGGCTCCACTTATTTGAACCGGCGCAACCGCAATATTGATTTTTTCTAACGCTTGGGCGGCAGCAGCTTGCTCGGCATCTTTCTTGCTGCGACCAGCGCCTACACCAAAACTTTCGGAGCCAAGAAACACTTCTACCGTAAAGCGGCGATCGTGATCCGGTCCATCTTCGATCGTGATCCGGTCCATCTTCCTTCAACACCGTATAGCGTGGGACACCCAATGAGCGCGCTTGAGAATATTCCAATAACGCGCTCTTATAGTTATCGTCCGTTAAAGCGGAATTAAACACAACGGCATTGGAAATCAGGGTTCGATGAACAAATTTCCTTGCGCTGTCGATCCCTCCGTCCAAATAAATTGCCCCGATCACCGCTTCAAACGCGTCAGAAAGAATAGATTCCGAGCCACTATCAATGGATTGAACCGCGCTGGCGCTTAAGAGCATAAAATCGGAAAGCTGAATATCCTTCGCACGCTGGGCAAGCGTCTTGCGGTTAACAAGGCGCGAGCGGATTTTCGTTAAATCCCCTTCTTCCATCGCTGGATAGGAAGTATACAAATACTCCGCAACAAGGCAATTGAGAACGGCATCACCAAGAAATTCGAGGCGCTCATTCGATTTCAGCTTGTTATCAACATATTGCAGGTAGGAACGATGAAGAAGCGATTCAAAAAAAAGATTCCAGTTCCTCGGCTTGTAACCGATGGTTTGCTCGAACCGGGCATAGTTAAACTCTTTTCCAAAGAGTGTCGAGGCTAACGCTTCAACATCCGGGGAGAGATAACGATTACGGCTGAGGGAGGGAAACAACCGCGCAAAGAACGTTCCAAGGGTTCGCGTCAACACTGCAACCCTTCCCAACGCACAGGCGTATTACGATTGATATTTTTTGAACAAAAGAGAAGCGTTGTGGCCGCCAAATCCGAATGTGTTGCTGATTGCCACCTTAACCTCCCAATCTTTTGCCTGATTGGGAATATAGTTGAGGTCGCACTCAGGATCAGGAGTTTCATAGTTAATTGTCGGGTGAACTTTATTTGAATATACAGACATGACCGTCGCTACAGCCTCGACTGCTCCCGCCGCTCCTAATAAATGCCCTATCATTGACTTCGTCGAATTTACCGCAAGTTTATATGCATGGTCTCCAAATACCGCTTTAATAGCTGCTGTCTCCGCCTTATCGCCTGGGGGGGTTGAAGTGCCATGAGTATTAACATGGTCTACTTCTTCGGGCGATACGCCGGCATCCTTCATCGCCATCCGCATGGAGCGCATAGCACCTTCGCCGCCGGGCGCAGGTTCGGTAATGTGGTGCGCATCCGCAGTAAAGCCGATACCTCCAAGCTCTGCATAAATTTTTGCTCCACGCTTCAAAGCATGTTCTAACTCTTCGATGACCAATATACCGGAGCCTTCGCCCATGACAAATCCATCACGACCTTGATCGAAAGGACGGCTTGCTTTTTCCGGTGCATCATTACGGGTAGAAAGCGCCTTCATAGCATTAAATCCACCGATACCCATAGGGCAGATGGACGCCTCCGCTCCTCCGGTCACCATTACATCGGCATCATCGCGTTGAATGAGCATGAACGCATCACCAATTGCATGAGATGACGTTGCACACGCAGAGGTTGTCGCGTAGTTGGGGCCTTTGAGGCCGTATCTCATTGATATACGGCCGGGCGCTATATCGGAAATCAGCATCGGGATAAAAAACGGGCTAATGCGATGCGGTCCCTTCGTTTCGAACATTGTTTCCTGCTGACGATGATACGTCCACATGCCGCCAATCCCGGAACCGACGACGACACCGATACGTTCGCGGTTTTCCGTCTCAAGTTTCAGAGCGGAATCCGCAAGGGCCATATCTGCCCCCGCTAACGCATATTGAGTGAAGAGGTCGCACCGCTGTACCATTTTTCGATCCATATACTTGAGAGGATCAAAATTTTTCACCTGTGCGGCGAACTTTGTGTCGTAGTCCGAGACATCGAAATACGTAATGGCTCCCGCTCCGCTTTTACCGGCGAGTAAATTTGCCCAATACTCCTGCACGGTATTGCCGATGGGCGTGACAGCTCCCATGCCGGTAACGACCACTCTTCGTTGCTTCCCGTTGAACCCCATAAAAGAATCCTTTACAATCGAAATGTACTGCCGTGGTGCTTGAGACTTACAAAACAAACCGCAGGTCTCAAAGACACACAACAGTTTTCATCTGCACAACGCTACTGCAGAAATCAAATACTTAAGAAGCCTTAGACCTTAGATACTTAATTGCATCACCAACGGTGGCAATTTTCTCAGCATCCTCATCGGGAATTTGGACATTAAACGCTTTCTCGAACTCCATCACAAGCTCCACCGTATCGAGCGAGTCTGCGCCTAAGTCATTTGTGAAGGACGCTTCCGAAGTAATCTGTCCTTCATCAACTCCCAATTTTGCAACGATGATCTCTTTAACTTTTTTATCTATATCGGCCATACAAGGCTCCTTTCAAGAATAAGTGATTGATCTGAGTATTCTGATTGTTTTACATTACAATTCCACCATCCACACATACCACCTGACCCGTCATATAGCTCGATGCGGGCGACGCGAGAAAGAGAACAACGCTTGCAATTTCTTCGGGTTTCGCCGTGCGTTTCATAGGGATCATATTCAGCAACGCTTCTTTTTGTTGAGCTGTTAGCTTTTCCGTCATATCAGTATCAACGAAGCCGGGAGCAACGGCATTTACTTGAATGTTGCGAGAAGCAAGTTCTTTTGCAAGTGTTTTCGTTATGCCGATCATTCCTGCTTTTGATGCAGAGTAGTTAGTTTGCCCCGGGTTGCCAATGACCCCCGCAATTGAGCTAATATTGACGATTTTACCCTCCCTTTGGCTTATCATTTGTCGGCTTACCGCCTTGCAAAAATTGAAAGCGCCCTTCAAATTGGTATCTATCACGTCATCCCAATCCTGCTCGGTCATTCTCATGAGCAAGGTATCTTTTGTGATGCCTGCGTTGTTGACAAGAATATCAATCCTGCCAAAATCTTTTATTACAGCGTCAACAACCTTGTGGGTATCATCGAAGCTCCTTGCATCGGATTGATAGCCTGCAGCTTTGCATCCCTTCGCTTCGATTTCCTTTACAACACTCTCTGCCGCAGCGCCGGCACTTCGGTATGTGAACGCCACGTTCGCGCCTTGCTCGGCAAATGCCAACGCAATTGCTTTCCCGATACCGCGGGAACCGCCGGTGATTAATGCAACTTTACTTTGAAAAATTCTCAATGTACGTACTTGAAATTAGGTCGTTTCGTACTGCAAAATTTTCATTTGGTCTGAACTCATCCTTTTACTCAGATTCAGAATTTCAATCCCCACGACCCTTCCATCCTTATTAAAATCCAACACTACGCCCGGCTCTACTTCTTCTGATTCTATAACAGCAGCTTCGTCTAAGCGGAAATAAAGAGCATCTTGCTCTTTGTCAACTTTGAGTCTCATTTTTCCCTCCTGATTCCTCTATCAAAAAATACTGTCACAATTGTGTGAATTTCACTTGCTGGGTTTACGATAACATGAAGAATGCGGTCCTCGTGTTCAGAAATATTTTTAAAATAATGAATATTTCCATCGCTTCTCTTCATTTTTTGTTCAGGTTCTTCGAGTGCGCGGTAGACCCATTCTTCTTCAATTTTTCTTTCAAAAAGCATCTCTCGGGCATGTTTAGAGAATCTAAAATCCATTTCTTTTTCTTATGACAGTATTCAACTTGCAAAGTCAGAAAATTTTTCCACACCTTGTATCACGACACTTGGATTTATCCTTTTCACAAGTCCTTGCAGAACTTTACCGGGACCAACTTCTACAAACACCGTTGCTCCGTCGGAAGCCATGTTGACGATGGTTTCTTCCCACCGCACCGGACTCGTTAGCTGTCTATATAACAAATCTCTAATCTCATTTGCTTGTTGAACCGGCTTGGCAGTTACATTTGCATAAACAGGAATTGCCGGTGCGGCAATATACGTTTTATCCAACGCCGACTTCAAGCCCTCGCAGGCTGATTCCATCAAAGGCGAGTGAAACGCGCCGCTGACGGGAAGTTCTTTTACTAATTTTGCTCCGCGCCCTTTTGCCAACTCCATAGCTTTACGCACGCCTGTAACGGAGCCGGAGATGACAATCTGACCGGGAGAATTGAAATTTGCCGCTTGCACAACTCCAGCCTCGGATGCGTTACTGCAAACTTCTTCCACCGCCTTGGGGTCAAGTCCAACGACTGCCGCCATCGTGCCCGGCTGTTCGATGCCGGCTCGTTGCATCAACTCGCCGCGCAGACGAACAAGCTTGAGACCATCTTCGAACGTGAGCGCACCCGCATGGACAAGTGCAGAGTATTCGCCG
>JACQBK010000053.1 GCA_016194505.1 Ignavibacteriales bacterium
TCTAACAACAAAGGATTCTTTTCATCTGCAGTCAACCAGATAAATGCAAACCGGCACAGCATAACGCCGACTCCGGTCCACATAAGTCCGCCTAAGGCGATGAGCCAATTTCTATGAACGGCAGGTTTTAATTGATGCCAGCCGGACAATGTTTTTGGACTGAGGTATTCTTTTTTCATGCCAGTTGGGTTTGTTTTGAAAATTTCGTGCGAGCATAGGCAAGACGAAATCCATGTTTTTCCGCATTTCGTTGAGAAATGCTTCCCGGCAAGGTTGTCACCATTGCAAGCTTGCATTGTTTAGCGTACGCATGATTTAACCTGTGTGCAAGCAATTCAGTGTGAATTCCCAAATTTCTGTACTGCTGCAGTGTGCTCGCCCCGCCTAAGATTGCGATACCATTTTGAATGAACACCGTTCCCCCGCCCGCCAATTCTTGATTTCGAATTGTAATGAAACATGCAGCATTGGATTGAAGAAACGATGCTTTTAATGCCTCCAGCAGTAATGCTGGTATCTCTTTGCCTTCTAAAAAGCCTGTGGCAATCATGGTAGCAATGGAGTCAATTTCATGTTCTGCTGCTTGCCGGATTTCGTTCTTTGTTGACGGCGTAGGGCTACTTTCTAATTGTTTAAAGAGCACGTTAGAATATTCTAATATTTTATATTCCCGCTCCATAAGAAGATGGGTTAAGCTTATATCCGCCAAATGTGATACCTCGATGTTCACGGGAGCGTTGCGTTCTCCGAAAAATTCTTCAAGCTCAAGTATTTCCTGTTCTTTAACCGCGCCGTTGAATCCCAGTCCGAATGATTGCGTGAGCGGCGAGTCAATTCCTGCGTAGATCGCAAAGCCGCTTCCGATGCTCCGATAAGCCGCTGTCGATTGCTGAAAAATTTCATTGTGAGTACGGACAAATTCAACTTGGTTGAGCGCTTCGGCAGATTCCAGTTGTTGACCTAATATTTTATCGAAAAAAATCATTGTATTCGAGTTTTGCAGAGAGATTTACTTCACAAACCATTCAAATGCTTCGCGAGCGACTTCTTTCGAAATTGTATGCCGTCCATCGAATTCGCGAAAGCGCACATCATAACCCCATTGCTCAAGCGTTGGTACAATGACTTTGCTTGTTGATTCGAACGGCAGAATTTGGTCTTTTGTTCCGTGCGCCACAAAGATGCGGGCAGGTCCCAGCCTTTTCGGTCCGATAATAAAGCCGGGAGAAAACGCTATGATATGTGTGAACAGATCGCTGTTGTAAAGACCCAGCGAGAGTGCATAACTGGCACCGTCGGAAAATCCGCCCAAGCCGATTCATTTTGGATCAATACGACAGTGGTCAAATATATATGCAAGAGCTTTATCAAGGAAGGAGACGTCTTCTCCAAAATCGGAGAGCACGGCATCCCACGTGCGGGCACGCGAATCCGGTACTATAATGATGACACCCATTTTTTCAGCAAGTGAAAAAAACCGCGTCATTTCTTCAGCGCTTTGACCGGCGCCATGAAGCAACACGAGCAACGGCATCGCTTTTGCGGAATCATAGTTTGACGGTACAAACACCAATCCATCGCGATTATCAGCTAGTCCCAGCTTTAGAGTGCCGGGACTTATTGATTGTGTCGGTGCATGTGGGCGCGAAGAAACGCGTGTGCTGTTCTTGCTTGCACCACACGATTCAACGAATGTAATCGCAAGGCTCACACAAGCAATAGTGATAAACTTTCTAAACATGAATAGCAATCTTCTATTCCATAAAAGAGATGAGCAAATAATTTTTTAAGATGATTCGTTCTTCCGTCGAAAGAGCATACTCCAAACGGAAGTCGGCATGAAATACACGGCAAATACCAGGGCAAACGTGAGGAAGGACTCAAGCCCAATGGCAAATAACCCCGCCAGCGCAAACAGGAGAAAATGCATCTTTAAGACATTCTTATATGCTTTGAAGTGCTCCAATTTTTCTGTGCCTGAAAGAACCGTCTTATAATCGTAGATGAGATTTAAAAGGGCGAACGACCAATAGCTTCGAAACGCGAGAGCGACCGTGCCAAAAAAGGAAAAGGGTGTCGCACCACGCCACGTTAAATTGCCGAGATAGACACGGTTTGGTTGTTCTGTAAGCGGCATAAACAAATCTAAAATACTGCCGTGGACATAATGAAACGCCCCGAAATGAACACAGAAATAAGCAAGTCCCAAAACACCCCCGATAACTTTCATCACGCGCTCCATGATTGTTTGCCCTTGCTCAAGCACGGGGGAGGCATACCCTATCAGAAAATACAGGAATCCTGAAACAAGGCTCGAAAGCCATAAACTCCATACTAAGTCCTTGGTGGACCAGCCCGAGAAATATGCCAGGGCTAAACTGCCAAGGAACGCGCCAATATCACGGATGACCGGAGGAACAAACCATGGCTGCTCTTTGCCTTCTGTCGTAAGAATTGCGGCTTGCTTCTCAGGTGTATTCATTTGGCAAAGTCAGCGTATATTATTTTCTCTTAGCTGATTTAACTACGACATCAGTCAGAGGAACGTTTTGATAGATTTGCCGATTACCGGTTGGAACCTGCGTAATTTTATCTACTACTTCCATGCCGGCAGCGACCTTGCCGAACACGGCGTAACCGAAACTGTTCGGATTGTTATCTAACATGGCGTTATCTTTAAGGTTGACGAAGAACTGCGACGTAGCGCTGTTGATATCGCTTGTTCTTGCCATAGAAAGCGTGCCGCGTAAGTTTTTGAGGCCATTATCCGCTTCGTTTTTAATGGGAGGAAAAGTCTTTTTTTGGACCATGCCGCTTGTGAAGCCGCCGCCTTGAATCACGAAGCCGGGAATGACTCGATGAAAGGTCGTTCCGTTGTAAAATCCGCTATCAACATAGGCGAGAAAATTTTTCACAGTGATCGGAGCTTTGTCCGCAAAAAGCTCGATAGTAATATCGCCCAGGGATGTTGAAAACAGAACCTGCGGGTTTTTTGTTTTGGTCTGGCATCCGCCTGACGACACGGAGCCTATGAGTAACATTATTGTCCATGCAACAACAAAGAAAAATCGGAGCTTCATATTGGGTATCCTTATAAGTTGGAGAAATTGTTTTGGTATGATTATAGATTACGGCTCATGCCAAGGTTGCGACCCCTCTGTGTAGGTTTCAAGAGAATAGTTACAATATTCATCGTTGCTCTTAGTGCGATGCGATAGGGAGCAAGATGTAGGTAGGGAATTTCTGTGAGCGAAACACCCGCTGGGTTGCAACTTGGAAATCGGCATCGGTCGCTTTGTAGATATTCTCAACATACCTTTGCGGATTCCGATCAATGATGGGGAACCATGTGCTCTGAACCTGCACCATGATCTTATGCCCCTTCAGAAAACGATGGTCGTTGGTATGGAGATCAATCATATACTCGTTTATTTCGTTTGGGTTCACCGGTTCAGGCTTCTCAAAGCTCTTGCGAAATCTCCCCCGCAGTACGTCATTTGCCACCATCAGTTGATAGCCGCCCATTTTTGGTTCCTTGGGATATGATTCCGGGTACACGTCAATCAGTTTCACGATCCAATCGCTGTCCGTGCCGGAGGTTGACACAAACAGATGGGCGACAATATCACCCGAAACCGTGACATCTTCCGTGAGCGGCTCGGTCTCCCAGCTCAACACGTCGGGGCGCAGGTGAACGAATCGTTGGTCTTCCACAAGCCACGTGTACCACCGCGAACCCGGACCGTATGTCGGCTCGATAGGTCGCGCTCGGTAGGGGACAGGATGGAAGGGGTCAGACACGTAGCTGTCAAATTCCATGTCGCTTTCTTTTGACGGCGATTCAAATGAGAGCCTGCCGTTTTCGCGAACGTACAGTTTCCGGTCGTTCACACCCTTGCGTGGGGGCCACGCATCGTAGGATTTCCATTCATTCGACCCTGTTTGAAATGTCATTGCCTCCGAAAAATTAAACGTTCCCTTATCTTTCAGAAAGTGTGCAAACCATGGTGCCTGAATGCTTTCGCGGAAATACTGCGCCGTTGCCGTATCAAAATTAACATTGCCCAGCGAACGCCCCTCGCCTCTTCCCCAGCCGCCGTGATTCCAAGGTCCGACGACTAAGTAGTTCAGATGGTTCGGATCGTTCTTCTCCAAAATCTCGTATGTCTTGAGCGGTCCGTAAAAATCCTCTTGGTCCCACCAGCCTCCTACGTGTAGGGTTGGAATAGTCGGATGGCTCAAACGGTACGCGAGCCCCTGTTTTTGCCAGAAAGAGTCATAATTAGGATGCTCCACATAATCGTTCCAAGTCGGAATTTTTCCGTGGAAATATTTTGCATTGGCATTGGAAAGCGCCCCGAGTTTCAGATACCATTCGAACGTATCGTAGGTATCGAAATGAAATGCGGTATCAATTTTAGCGGCTTCAAGCTCGAAGGCATACTCGAATCCGTAGCTCAAGCGGAATGCGCCGTTATGGTGAAAATCGTCTCCCAAAAACATATCGGCGGGCGTGGCTTGCTCCGAAACGGCTTTGAGCGCGGGATGAGGATCGAGCATTGCCATCACCGTCAGCCAGCCGTCGTACGAAATACCCAGCATGCCTGCGCGCCCGTTGTTGTTGGGGATATTGTTGAGAAGCCACTCAATCGTATCGTAGGTGTCGGTGCTCTCGTCTATGGATTTTGGCTTGCTCTTATCGCGATTGAAACGCTGCATCTCAAACTTGCCTTCCGATTTATATCTGCCGCGAATATCTTGGTAGGCAAAGATGTAGCCGTCGCTGGCAAGGTCTTTCAGGTATGCCCGCAGATGAGGAGCGGCAGCGCCGCTCACGCCGTACGGTGTGCGCAAGAGTATAAACGGATAACGCTCGGTTTGCTGTTTGCCCGCCTTGAACGAGTGCGGGGTCCAGATAACAGTGTTCAATCGAACGCCATCGCGCATCGTGATCAATATATCCTGACGGTCGTAGCCGCCGGAAGTATCGGCAGGAGTCTGTGCGGGAAGCCAAGAGATGAGAACAAAAAATAATAGAGAGGATAAGGTCATTATCCGTTTGTTGCTCATAAGAACTCCGGGGGTGATGGTGTTATGATTCGCTGAGTGCGCCTACTGTTTCGCCAACGCTTAGTTCAGCTTGTTTTTGAAACTCCGCAAAGACCCTATGCAAGCGGCTTCTCTGCTTTTCTACGCAGGGAGGAATGGAATCGAGGTTTTCGTTCTCGTACGGTTTTCTTGAAGCGATCTCGAGGCAATATTGCATGCCGGATTCGAGATTGGCGTTATACTCGTTGAGTGTTTTAATTTCTCGCTGTGTGTATCCACATTGCTGAACGAGTTTTTCAAAATAATCCACATACATGACAATTTCTTTCGCGAACATGTGGGGTCGTTCCGGGGGCACGAGGGAGGGTCCTCTGCCGTAAATATGGTCAACCATTTCTCTCAATGTATAGATTTTGTCGAACCATGCGATGTTCGGTCCCGGACAAATGGCTTGAGGATGATTTTCTTCCTTTATAATTCCCAATGCAATGAGCGCGCCATTGCCCAAATGCTCGCAGAGGCATGTTTTCTGTACAATCATCGCCCGCATTGTTGCCTTATCGCTCGCAGGCAGATCTAACGATTCCAACTGAGCAAGCTTCTGTTCTTGAAATTCAGTGGAAGCAAGGCAAATTGGTTTCTGCGAAAATTCCGTGTTTGAGACAAGAAAGCCCTTGGGGCATGGTGAGCCGGGTTTTCCATCATCCGCATTCTTTTTCGTCCAGCGCTCGGAGCCTGAGCGGCGGACATTATTGAATGGAACACCAAGCGGAGAAACATCGCTTAAATACAGGTCATCTTCCGTTGCTTGGCGCAAGAGCTCTCGCGTAGCGTTATCAACGGCGGTTGCTTCGGGAACGAGGAGGAACGGGCTTGCCCAACCGGTAAGGTTCATCCCGAAGTCTTCCATTAATCGCCGCACCTCGCCGTGCGTGCCGATACCGCCCTGCACGGTAATGAGTGGCCGTTCCTGTAATGCCTCTTTGGGATATTCCCAGCCCATCATCTCGTAATACCGCAAAATCATCGGGTGGAATTCGGCAACAAGCTCATCGCGTTTTTCTTTAAACTCTTTTAAGAGTGTCGGGAGCAAAAGCCCGTTGGAAGCAAACGCATGGCCGCCGCAGTTCAATCCCGATTCGATGCGAAACTCGAATACTTCCAGCCCCTTTTTGGCAAGCACTTTTCCTTGAATCATCGCCGAGCGGAAATCGCTGACCTTAAGGACAATTTTCTTTTTTATTTCCCCGGTCGTGCTTCGATAAAAATCCTTGAAGCGGGTCATGTAGCCGAACAAGCTTTGGTTGATACCGGCGGAAAGAATAAGCATAGAATGCAAACTGCTATTGGCAAATCCTCGCAGCGACGCCTTCGCATCCGAAAACTCCTCGCTTAAGGGAACGCCTTGCTTGTTAAAGTTAAACCTATCAAGCTTGACCATGATATTCACGCCAATGGAGCCGGGCACCATTTTATCCGTCAGCTCTTGTTCCATGGAATCCCGCTCGGGTCCCGCTTGCATGTTGAGAAGTTTTTGGTAGGCTTTTTTGAGCAAGCATGTATCGGGCAACAGCTCGAAGTACTTCGCTTTGTCATTATCTTGGAAGAAAGGAAGTTTTTTGACAGCCTCCATTTTGGTGCGAACAATTTCCTGCACAACTTCAAGGTATGCAGTGATCCGTTTCGCGCGGCCATCCTCTACATAACGGGGGATTGTGAAATGAGGGATGCCAAATTTTTCGGCGTAATGTTTGCGGATTCTCTCAACGAGAAGATCGTCAACAATGGAGATGACCGAGGAAATTCCTAAATGAGCGACGCGTATGGGCGTGTCAATGGAATGCCCCGTCCCCATCACCGGAATATGAAAGGTGTGGTAATAATTTTTCAATACTCTTTCCTCACTATATATATGTTTTGTGTAGATTCTTATTTTTCTTCTAACACATTGTGATAAAGCAACGCCGCCAACGAAGAGCCGATGATTGGTCCCACCCAATAAATCCAGATATTGTCAAGCCCGCCGCCAAGGAGTGCGGGGCCTAAATGCCGCGCAGGGTTCATTGCCGCGCCGCTAATTGGTCCGCCCATAAAAATGTTTGCGGTGATGACTAACCCAATAAATAACCCGCCCATTTTCGGGGCGCGCCTATCTATCGCAGTTCCATAAATGACAAACATCAAAAAGAAGGTCAAAATAATTTCGGCGACAAGAGCTTGCGTCGTCGTAATACCTGCGCCGAGCGCAGGAGTTCCCATTCCAACCGCCTGAAGCGCTTGTTCGGGCACAGCCAATTTGATAAGCGCCGCTGCCGTTATAGCGCCTAAACATTGAACAATAATATAACCAATAGCATTATTAACGTCAATTTTCTTTGCGAGAAGCGCCCCAATGGTAACGGCAGGGTTAAACTGCCCGCCACTAATGAACCCAACTGCACTGACCATCACTGCAATGGTTAACCCATGGGCCAGCGCAATGCCCGTTAAACCGGCGTTTGCGGCAATTGCCCCTATTCCAACGAAAACAAGCGCAAATGTTCCGATAAATTCTGCGACCAGAGCCTTGGTGTTCATAAAATTCCTCCTTACGATGGCACTATAAGTATAGTTAAAGATAAACAATATCCCATTTTTAAGCTATAAAGGGGTTCTATTTGTAGGGCGAGCTTCAGCTCGCCACATGGGTTAGCGAACTAAAGTTCGCTCTACGTACAAAGTTTTAAACCGCTGGAAGATTGTTCGATATTTTTTAGTCAAACAAAAAGCATCCCGCTGTTTGCAGGATGCTTTATCAAACCAAACTTGATGTTGTTTATTGTTCAACTATTATTATTCCGGCTGCATAAGGACTTCAAAATGCACCGACCGCTCGTCGAATTTAGAAAGAAGTGTTCTCGCCTCCGGCGGCACAACAGCAACCTCGTAATCCTCGCCGGCGAACGCTCGAACTGCTTCCATTGATTCAAAAAACGTTAACGTAATGAACTCGACGCTGTTGTGTGAATTCCTACGGAGTAAATAGGCTCCTTTGTATCCGGCAATACGATGAATCTCGGGAAGGATTTTTGACCTCAACAGTTTTTCATAGGTATCAGCGTTGCCTATGGTAGTCCAACCGTGCCAAATGCGTCCGATCATTCATTATTCCTTTATTGAATTGCAAAAGCAGTTGAAACCTATCTAAAAAAACGCGTGATGGTTGATACTAAAAAACTTTTCACAGAGAACACGGAGATTGAAAAGATTCTTTTTGTAGGGGCGTATTGTTCCAACGGAATCCCTTTGGGACAATACGCCCCTACTTTGAATTTTTCCTTCGTGCTCTTCGAGGATAAAAATCTTTTTTGTTTTCTCTGTGGTCTTCCTGCCCCGTCCAACGGGGTGTGTTATGTTTTTTTGTAAAAGCTTTTAATTACGTCCCAGCCGAATAATCGGATTGATATTTGACTTGCTCGGGAGTCAGCTTATCAATCTTGTAACCCATCGTGGCGAGCTTCACGCCTGCTATTTCCTGATCCTGTTCGGGAGAAATATCGTACACTTTGTTCTCCAGCTTCTTTCCTTTTTTGTAAAGCTCGGCAAGTCGAAGCTGGGACATAAACTGATTGGCGAATGACATATCCATCACTTCTGAAGGATGTCCTTCCGCGGCAGCGAGATTCACTAAACGTCCTTTTGCCAATACATAAATGCGGCGACCGTTTTTCAAAACATATTCTTCATTATTGGCACGCACTTCGCGCACGCTCTTTTTTAACTTGTCGAGATGTGTCAGATTGATTTCGCAATCATAATGTCCCGTGTTGCATACGATAGCGCCATCTTTCATCACTTTTAAATGCCGATCAACGATAACGTCTTTTACTCCTGTGGCGGTGATGAAGATATCGCCAATCTTTGCCGCTTCATCCATTTTCATCACGCGGAAGCCTTCCAGCGTCGCTTTGAGAGCGGCTGTGGATTTCACTTCCGTAACGATAACGTTTGCGCCGAGACCCTTCGCGCGGATCGCAACGCCTTTGCCGCAATGTCCGAATCCTGCCACCACCACATTCTTCCCTGCGAGGAGCACGCTTGTTGCGCGAAGAACGCCATCGAGCGTAGATTGCCCCGTGCCGTACACGTTATCGAAATCCCATTTTGTTTCGGCATCGTTCACGGCGATCACGGGATATTTCAATGCGCCGTCCTTTGCCATAGCGCGCAAACGATGAACGCCGGTGGTTGTTTCTTCCGTTCCGCCGATGACATGAGGAATCAGTTCCTGATGCTTATTGTGAACGGTGAAAATCAAATCCGCGCCGTCATCGAGCGTCAGGTTCGGCTTGAATTTCAGCGTCTCCTCGATGCACCAGTAGAATTCATCCACGTTCATGCCATGCCACGCGAAGATGGAAACTCCATCTGCCGCGAGCGCCGCCGTAACATCATCCTGCGTTGAAAGCGGATTACAGCCGCTCCAACTGACTTCCGCTCCTACCTCGACGAATGTTTTCACCAGCACGGCTGTTTCTTTGGTCACGTGCAGGCATCCGGCAATTTTGAAGCCTTTCAGCGGTTTCGTTTTTCTGTATTTTTCACGAAGCGCCATTAACACGGGCATACGCGATTCCGCCCATTCGATTCGCATTTTCCCCGCTTTTGCAAGTGAGAGGTCTTTTATTTTGTAGTGTCCTTTTTTCTCGTCCATTGTCTTTTGTGAGTAGTTAATTGGTGAGTGGTTAATTGGTGAGTAGTGAATTGGTGAGTGGTTAATTGGTGAGTGGTGATTATGCCAATCAACGAGTTAATTCCGAATTTTCTTGTTTTTTCTTGCGAAGATACGCAATGTATCCGTTGATGCGATGCAGCAAATTGAAGCCCTCCTCTTTTAGCTGATTAAGTCTATCTTCTGGAAAATATTTTTCGTCAAGGCAAATGTTAAGATCGTCAATTAACTCTTCCAGCGATCCCCTTGCCTGACGCAAGAACTGTATGTTTTCTTGGTAATGGTAACGCCCATGACCTTCTGCAACATTGTTCGTGACGGATGTTGCAGCTCTTCTCATTTGACTTGCTAAATTAAATTTTTCCTCCGACGGCAGACTCTTAATTAAATCGAATATTTTCTTTCTAAACTCCCTTGCGGCTTTATAAACTTCTAAATCTTCAAAGCTGTAACTGCCTTTGGTATTTGTTTGCGGTTCTTGCATAATGAAATCACCAATTAACCACTCACCAATTTCCGCCAAAGGCGGATGCGCCTCCGGCGCAAACTATTCACTAATTACCTGATTGCCTTCTGGAACGTTTTCACCAAATCTAATTTTTCCCACGTGAAATCTTTCTCGTTGCGTCCGAAGTGCCCGTACGCGGCAGTTTTGCGATAAATGGGGCGGCGAAGATCGAGGCGATTGATGATGCCCCGCGGGGTCATATCAACTTCTTTCATCAAAATTCTTGCAATCTCGTGGTCGGGAATAACGCCCGTTCCAAACGTCTGCGCGTTAATGGAAACCGGCTCTGCGACACCGATGGCATACGCTACCTGAATTTGGCATTCCGTTGCAAGCCCGGCGCCGACAATGTTTTTGGCAAGATGCCGTGCGGCATACGCGGCGCTCCGGTCAACTTTTGTCGGGTCTTTGCCGGAAAATGCGCCGCCGCCATGCGGAGCGCGCCCGCCGTATGTATCCACGATAATTTTACGCCCCGTCAAGCCGGTGTCGCCGTGGGGTCCGCCGATCTCAAAGCGACCCGTAGGATTGACGAAGTAGCGGGTCTTGGAATCCAATAAATGTTTGGGAATTACTTTCTTAATAACATGCTCGATCACGTCTTCTCTGATTTTCTTTTGCGACACATCCGGATCATGTTGAGTCGAAACAACGACGGTATCCACGCGCCTTGGTTTTTTTCCTTCGTACTCAACCGTTACTTGGGATTTTGCGTCGGGGCGGAGGTAGGGCATCAGACGATTGTGTTTTTTTCGGATTTCGGAAAGTTTCCGGACGAGCTTATGAGCGTACATAATAGGCATCGGCATAAGCTCCGGGGTTTCGTTGTTCGCATAACCGAACATCATCCCCTGGTCGCCGGCACCGCCCGTATCAACACCCCTCGCGATATCGGGAGATTGAGAATGAATTGCCGAGATGACCGAGCATGAATCCGCATCGAACCTATATTCCGCTTTCGTGTAACCGATATCTCGAATCACGTTGCGCACGATTTCTTGCACTTCAATATATCCCTTCGTTGTGATTTCGCCGCCAACAAGCGCCAAGCCTGTCGTGACGAAGCTTTCGCACGCTACGCGGGATGTTTTGTCTTGCGCAAGCAATGCGTCAAGCACCGCATCCGAAATTTGGTCGCAGATTTTATCCGGGTGTCCCTCCGAAACGGATTCCGATGTAAAAAGATACTTCATGCTCTTCTCCTATAAAAAATTATGTCAAATGTTGATCACTAATAATTCAAAAAAATGGGATTGCTTCTCCCGACTAAAGTCGGGATCGCAATGACGTAAACTTTCAATTTTTCATAAGCCCCAACATGCTAAAATCGTAGGCTTAGCGATACTGTAACGTTAGTGTTTTAATTAAATTCTAACTCGGACGAATCTCCGATGTTAATTCGTTTGTAATTTCCTCGAATGACGGCATTGTTGCCAATGATTGAATCTTCCAGCAAGGCGTTGACGACTGTTGCGCCCTCGCTGATGATCGAATTACGGATAATGGAATGTTCCAGCGTCACGCCCTCTGCAACAGTTGCATACGGTCCGATGATGGAATTTTTTACATTCGCCTTTGGCGAAATGTACACAGGCGGCTGAATAACAAGGTCGTGCCGCGCATGTGGCGTCGGTTGGCGCTCTAGCAGGTACCGGTTTGTGTTGAGCAGCGTTTCCGGTTTGCCACAATCATACCATCCTTCAACGGTGAAGGGCTTCATCCGTTCGCCCTGGTCAATCATGCGTTGAAGCGCATCGGTCAGTTGGAACTCGCCTTTCGTCCGCACGTTCGCTTTTATTATCTCTTTAATAGACTCAACAAGGAGGTGCGGCTGTTTAATGTAATAAATGCCGACAACGGCGAGGTTACTCTTGGGTTGTTCGGGTTTCTCAACAAGTTTGGTAATGAAGCCGTCTGATAGTTCGGCAACGCCGAATCGCCGCGGGTCTTCAACATGTTTTACGCCCAGGACGGAATGTTCGCTCCCGATCAGTTCTTTCAGCTTCACATCGAAAATCGTGTCGCCGAGGATTATCAAAATCGGGTCGCGGGAAATAGTATGCCGTGAAAGATAAATCGCGTGCGCTAACCCTAACCGTTCTTCCTGTTCGACGAAATCAACTTTAAGGGAATAATTCTTCAGGATATAGTCTTTAATTTTCTCGCCCAGATAACCGATAACGATTGTCGCTTCATCAAAGCCGTTCTCGATTACGCGGTCCATAATATGACCGATGATGGGCTTGCCGCCAACGTTCAATAATACCTTAGGGACTGTATATGTATGTGGTCGTAGTCGGCTTCCGATGCCTGCGACGGGAATAATTGCTCGCATAAATTGTTTAGTTTTCCGAATGGAAAAAGTGCAGCTAAGATATGAAATGATTGCCTGAAAACAAAGAGGTATATCGAAACTCCGGAGGTAGTATCAACCTTACCTTGATTATCGCACGTCATTTCAGTATTATTCTAAAAAATTTCTTACAATGAAACAGACAAAAACGTCTTCTCGCAAACAACAGCATGTGGAAATTATTACCTCAGAAGACGTGTCTTTCCGAGGAAAGGCAACGGGTTTTGAACGTTATGAGTTTCTTCATAATGCGCTGCCGGAAATAAATTTTTCCGAAGTTAATCCATCAGTAACATTTCTCGGGAAAAAAATCTCGCTCCCGCTTATTATTTCCAGCATGACGGGGGGCTATCAGGATGCCGGGCGCATTAACCGCCAGCTTGCGGAAGTGTGCGCCGAAAAAAAACTTGCCATGGGGGTAGGAAGCCAACGCCAAGCGATGGAGGATTCAACGTTCCACCGGACGTTTAGTGTTGTCCGGGAAGTTGCGGCAAGTATCCCAATCTTCGGCAACATAGGAGCCACCGAAGTTGCGAAGATGAAGGATGTCTCAACCATGGAACGGCTTGCCGATTTAATTCATGCCGATGCGTTTGCGGTTCATCTTAATCCGCTTCAAGAATTTTTACAGCCGGAGGGGAACCCCGATTTTCGCGGCGTGCTCAAAGGAATCGAGTTGCTTGTGAAGGAGCTTTCGATTCCGATTATTGTTAAAGAAATTGGAGCGGGGATTTCGATGCAAGTAGCCAAGCACCTCACCGATGTCGGTGTTCGGATTATTGATGTCGCAGGAGCAGGTGGGACAAGCTGGGCGGGCGTGGAAATCATCCGGCGAAGCAAAAGCAAATCTCCTAAGGGGAAACAGCCATCGTTCGCCTCAACGTTTTGGGATTGGGGCGTTCCCACTGCGGATGCGCTTCGGCAAGTGTGTAGTCTCAAAACCCAAGTCCCCGGGCTGACGGTCATTTCTTCTGGGGGCATCAATAGCGGCATGGATGTTGCAAAGTCCGTTGCCTTTGGTGCGGATATTGCCGGTTCTGCTCGCCCTATGCTCAAGGCGTTGGAGCATGGCGGCACGAAAGCGCTTTTAGCTCAGATTCAAAACTGGGAGATGGAATTGAAGGGCGCAATGTTCCTGACCGGCTCGCGGACAATCGCCGAGCTTCAACGACAGCAATTGGTTTTGAAAGCGTAATTTTGAATTATTCTGTAGGGTGAGGCATGCCTCACCCCTACCGCAGATTTGATCGTGGAGTCATCGCATACGAGGTTTTTTTGTAGGGGGTAAAAGTGGAGTCCACCTAAGAGGTGGCATTTACTTGTCTGTCACATTTTGTCAGAATCTTTGAAAAATAACCATTCATGAATTTCAAACAGCAGTACGTCCGGTATAAATCTCTTGTTGATGAGTATCTCAAAGAGTGTGTCAAAGAAACCAAGCCGAAGTCGGTGTATCAGCCCATTCAATATGTGTTAGCGGGTGGCGGCAAGCGGATTCGTCCGTTGCTTGTGTTGCTCTCGTGTGAAGCAGTCGGCGGGAAGATGCGGGATGCTTTGCATGCGAGCGCGGGAGTCGAGATTCTGCACAACTTCACGCTCGTCCATGACGATATTATGGATCATGCCTCTTCGCGGCGCGGCAGAGCCACGATTCACACGCGATGGGATGAGAATGTTGCAATTCTTGTGGGTGACGAGCTCCTTGCCCTTGCATACCGCGCGTTGTTGAAAACAAAGTCTCCACACATTCAAGAAATAACGAAAGCATTCACCGAGGGAGTTGTGGAAGTCTGCGAGGGACAAGGGTATGACAAGGAATTCGAAACCCGTCCTAATGTCAGTGTGCAGGAATACCTGCTGATGATCAGAAAGAAAACAGGAAAAATGGTAGCGGTTGCTACCGAAATAGGCGCGTTGATCGGCAATGCAAAGAAGAAGCATCTCTCTGCGCTCAGACGTTACGGGGAATACGTCGGTCGCGCGTTTCAGATTCAAGATGATCTTCTCGATATTATCGCCGATGAAAAAGAGTTCGGCAAAGCCATTGGCGGTGATTTGGTTGAAGGCAAGAAAACATTTTTACTGCTTGAGGGATTTCGACGCGCACAAGGTGTGGATAAAATGTTGCTGAGCCGTGTGATGAAGAACGGCGGGATTCCCAAGAGGGAAGTCCCCGCCTATCGGCGTATCTATTATAGAACGGATGCAATAGGCGCCGCCCGTCGCTTTGTTGAACGGGATATTGCCAACGCTAAATCAGAGTTGCAGCGACTTCCGGCTTCCAATGCAAGGACAATGCTCGTTTGGTTGACCGATATGTTGCTTCACAGAACGTATTGATCGGGAGAATTTCCACCAGCATGATTGAAAGGGAAATAACGATTAAAAACAGAGCCGGCTTGCACACGCGCCCGGCGGCATCGCTGGTGAAATTGGCGGCAAAATTTAAATCGGATTTCTTTATAGATAAAGACGGGTTTGAAATCAATGCCAAAAGTATCATCGGTGTCATGACGCTTGCCGCCGACCAAGGTTCGAAGTTACTGTTGCGATTTTCCGGTGAAGACGAAGAAGAAGCTTGTAAGGCTATTCTTGAATTATTCGAAAGCGGATTTGGAGAACCCTAATGGAAGAAGCTCTCACAAAAAAAGTTGAAATTGTGGTGAAAGGCATTCCTGCATCACCGGGGATTGCTATTGGTCCCGCATTCCTTTTTCAAAAGCATGCGCCTACCATTTTCGAAAAATCCATCGGCGAAGAAGAAACCAAACGTGAGGTCGAGCGGCTGGAGCAGGCTGTTGCACGGTCGCAGAAAGAGCTTGGCAAGATTCTCGAGTTTGCACAGCAGAAACTTGGCGATGACACGGCAAAAATCTTCGAGGCGCAGTTAATGATTCTTGAAGACACGGTGCTGTTCGATTCCATTTATGGTAGAGTCCGAAAAGAATTGAAAAACGCCGAGTTTGTCGTAGAAGATGAAATCGGCAAGTATCATCGCATGATGGTTGCATCCAAAGATGAATATACGCGCGAGCGCGCCAATGACGTTGAAGATGTTCGTAATCGCATTCTCCGCAATCTTCAGGAACAAAAACTTATTTCGCGGCTCGAAGGCTCCTCTGTCATCGTTTCACAAAATCTCACAGCCGCCGATACGCTTATTCTGAGCCGGAACGATGTTCTTGCGTACGCCACCGATATTGGCGGTGTCACGTCGCACACTGCGCTGCTTGCGCGGGCTTTGAAGATTCCCGCCGTGGTTGGGTTGCGCAACATTTCTGCTATCGTTCACGACGCCGACAACATCATTCTCGATGGGTACGGCGGCACAGTCATTCTCAATCCGTCGAATGAAACCATAAAAAAATATGAAGCGAAGCGCGCCCTGTATCTTGAGTTTGAGAAAAAACTTGCAGGCTTGCGCGAGCTTCCGGCTGAAACGCTGGATGGTCACCGTGTGGAGCTTTCGGCAAACTTGGAGTTCGAGCAGGAACTGGAGTTTGTTCATCTTCAGGGAGCAGACGGCATTGGCTTGTATCGCTCCGAAATGCTGTTGATTGGAAAAGAAGTGTTCCCCTCTGAAGAAGAGCAATTCCAACAATATAAACTTATCGCCGATACCGTCTATCCTAAACCCGTCATCATCCGCACGTTCGATATTGGGGGCGATAAGTTTATGGCGCACCCCGTGAAAGAGAGCAATCCCTTTCTCGGCTGGCGCGGTATTCGCGTGATGCTCGACCGGCCGGAGTTATTCCTTGAACAATTGCGCGCCATCCTTCGTGCAAGCACGCGGAAAAATGTGAGCATTATGTTTCCGATGGTTTCGAACATTAAGGAAGTCCGCAATGCGAAAAAACTTATTGAAGATGCGAAACGGCAACTGGAAGCAGAACACAAGCCGTTTGACGACAAATTAAAAATCGGTGTTATGATTGAAGTCCCCGCCGCCGCCGTTATTGCGGAAGACCTTGCAAAAGAAGTGAGCTTCCTCAGCATCGGCACGAACGACCTTATTCAATACTTGATCGCGGTTGATCGCGGCAATGATGTTGTTGCGGATTTATACCAGGAGTTTCATCCTGCCGTTATCCGTTTCTTGCGGCGCATCATCGAGCGTGGGCAAAAGAGCGATGTATGGGTGGGGATGTGCGGAGAGATGGCAGGCGACCCAATGGCGACGATGTTATTGTTGGGCCTCGGTCTGAACGAGTTTAGCGTTGTCCCCAATGTGCTTCCGGAAATCAAAAAAATTATCCGCGCGGTTAAATATAAAGAAGCCAAAAAACTTGCCAAAGACGTATTAGCGTTGGAAACCGAAGATGAAGTGAAGGATTATTTGCGGGCTGTGATGAAAAAGAAATTTCCGGATATTCCGATTGAATAATACAACGGTTGCATGTTGCGCGTTTTGTGCGTCCCGATGCTTTATATCGGGATATGTTGAAGGTTGTAAGTTGTATGGTGTTTTGTTGTACGGGATGCAGAAAAAAAATGTATATATTCCAAGTTTCGTATTTAGAGTTTTGGATTTAGAATTTAAACTAAAGTCATAATGACTGACCGCTGATGGCTGAGTGCTGACCGCTTACATACTAAATAAAAGAGGTATTCTATGACACTTGACGATATCAAACGCATTGACCCAAAGGGAATGTATCAAGCTATAGCCGATTTCCACAAGCAGGTGGATGATGCAGTACGGATTGGCAAATCGGCAAAAATTAAGCTGAACGTAAAAGGCATACGCAACATTGTACTCACAGGATTAGGCGGCTCTGCCATTGGCGGGGATTTACTGCGCTCCTATCTTTCCAATGATTTATCCGTTCCGTTTCTTGTGAACAGGCACTATGTGCTCCCCAAGTTTGTTGATAAAAATAGCTTGGTGATCGTTTCGAGCTATTCCGGTAACACGGAAGAAACCAACTCCGCGCACATGGATGCGATCAAACGGAAAGCGCGAATCCTTTGCATCACCACAGGCGGCGAAACGGAGAAGATGGCGATGAAATACAAGCATGCCGTTGTTAAAATTCCGCCGGGACTTTCGCCACGCGCGGCTTTAGGATATTCTTTCTTCCCGCTTCTCGTGGTTCTTTCGCGGCTTGGCATTATAAAATCGAAGACAAAGGAAATTCAAGAAACGATTGCGTTGGTAAAAGCTAAGGCGGCGATCTACAGCGACCTGAATGCTCCCGACAACGCGCCGCTTCGTTTAGCACAGCAACTCAAAGGACATTTGCCCATTATTTATTCTGCAACGGAACATTTCGATACAATTAATGTTCGCTGGCGGGGACAAACGGCTGAAAACTCCAAACAGCTTGCCTTCGGACATGTATTGCCCGAAATGAATCACAACGAGCTTGTAGGCTGGAAGGTCGGCTCGGAGTGGATGAAACAGATGGAAGTGATTTTCTTACGAGACAAAGGGACCCACAAGCGCGTGGCAGTAAGGGAAGACATTACGAAGGGAGTCATTCAGCAATATGCCTCACACGTTACAGAAGTGTGGAGCGAAGGAAACTCGCTCCTTGCGCGATTGTTCTCGCTCATCCATTTTGGCGATTGGGTGACTTGCTATTTAGCTATCTTGAATAACGAAGATCCCACGCCCGTGAAGGTCATTGATTATTTGAAAGGCGAATTGGCGAAAGTATAAATTTCAAGTGTGCCGGTTTAACAAAAAGTTCTCTCAAAAATAAAGAAAAAAGCCGTCAGTCTGAGCGCAACGAATCCCGACTTGTCGGGATGAGTGAAGTCGAAGACTCCCTTGTGGACCCTTCGACTTCGTCCCGATACAAAACATCGGGACTGCGCTCAGGGTGACGCAAGCTTCAACACCATTTTTGAGATGGCTTACACTTGCAGCTTGGTACCAACAATGGTTATGCGAGCATCCCTAAAATATCTTCTTCTCGTTCTTCTGTGTACATACAGTGCTTCGGCGCAATTCTATTACTTTGGCCGAAACAAAGTGCATTACACGGAGTTCGAGTGGAAGGTGCTTCGCACAGAGCATTTCGACATCTATTATTATACGGAGATGAAAGAACTGGCGGAGCGAGGAGCCTTTCTTGCAGAGGAAAGCTACAAAGCCCTCGAGCAGAAATTTAACCACAACGTCGCTAATCGTATTCCGCTTATTTTTTATAGCTCTCATCTTCATTTTGAACAGACCAACACAACGCCCGGATTTATCCCGGAAGGAGTCGGCGGGTTCTTTGAGTTTTTGAAAGGACGCGTTGTTATTCCTTTCGACGGCACGATGGAGCGGTTCGCTCATGTTATTCGCCACGAGCTTGTTCACGTCTTTATGCACAGCAAGTTGAATCGTGTTTTGTTGGATCATCGCCAATCACAGGATCGCACTGCGCCGTTATGGTTTACGGAAGGGTTGGCGGAGTGCTGGTCAACCCAAGGGGATACGCAAGCCGAGATGGTTATGCGCGATGCCGTGCTGAACAATTACGTCGTCCCGTTGAATGATATGGACCGGATTTACGGCTCATTTCTTATGTACAAAGAAGGTGAGAACCTTCTCCGTTTCGTTGAAGAACGCTACGGAGCCGAAAAAACGTTATTGTTGATGGAAAATTTTTGGAAAGCCACATCATTCAGCGAAGTGATGAAATTGACCATCGGAAGAAATTATAAAGAGTTCGACGAGGATTGGCTGTACTATCTGAAGAAGCGTTACTATCCGGTTATGGGACAGCAGGATTTGCCGAGCGGTGTTGCGAAAAACATTGTGAGCGTCGGTTTCAATGCAAAGCCGGTGTTCTACAAGCACAATGGTAAAAGGGAAGTCTATTTTATCGGCAATCACATCGGCTATACGAACATTTATCGCGCCGATCTCGATGCTGAAAAACCTGAGCCGCAAGTAGTTATCGAAGGCGAAAAGACGGATGAATTTGAAGCGTTCCATCTTTTCCAAAGCAAGCTCGATATATCGAAAGAAGGATTGCTGGCGTTTGTAACGAAGAGCGGCGAAACGGACGCATTGCATGTGTACAATATTGCCGAGGATAAGCTTCAGGAGACGTTCCGTTTTAAGAATCTTGTCGTGCTCGGCTCTCCATCCTGGTCCCCTGATGGGAAGAAGATCGTCTTTGCTTCGATTGACAGAGGAGGCAACAACGACTTGTACATTCTTGAGCTTAAAAACCGCTCGTTGACCCGGCTCACCAATGATTTTTATGATGATCGCGACCCCGCGTGGTCGCCCGATGGGAAGGTGATAGCGTTCAGTTCCGACCGCAATCCTTACGGCAAAAGCGGCAAGCATAATCTTTTCCTCTATCGTCTTGCCGATGCTTCCATCGAATACCTGACGATAGGAAATGAGGATTATAATTCCCCCTCATGGTCTGCTGACGGGAAACAACTCTTATTCACCTCCGATATTGACGGCGCACAGAATGTTTGGATGACGGATGTGCAGCAAGGGGAATCCTCATCGTCCGCCCGGCGCTCTATGAAAAAACTCACGTCGTTTTCTACGGCGGCGTTCGATCCAAGCTGGGGCGAAGGGAACGAGCTTATCTTTACGGCGTTCGAGAATTTCAGTTTCCAGATTAAGAAGGTTGATGATGTTCAAGCGCTTGGAGATTCTTCAAAGGTTTCGCATACGTTTCAATACGATCTTGTCGGTGAGCCGTGGCAGGCACATAAAATTGAAAGTCCCTCGGTGCTTGCAGATTTTCGCTATACGAAAGATTACAAACTCGATTTTGCGCAAAGTCAGATTTCTACTGACCCGATTTTTGGCACGGCTGGCGGCGCTGCCCTTGCTATGAGCGATGTTCTCGGGAACGATCAGTATTATTTTCTCATCTACAACACCGCGCAAACGCGCTCGGAGTTTTTGGAAAGCTTCAACGTTGCGATCTCGCGCATTTCACTCGGCAAGAGAGCAAATTATGCCTATGGCATTTTCCATTTTGCAGGCAATCGGTACGATTTGACCGATCCCGATCTTTTCTATTATGAGCGCGCGTTCGGTGGTTATTTTGTATTAAGCTATCCGTTATCCAAATTTCGCCGCATTGAGTCCGGCATCACAGTGAGTAACTCCGACAAAGATATTTTTGATGCGAACCTGCCGCGTAAGGCGTTATTGGTCTCGAGCTCTTTTTCTTTTGTAAGCGATAACTCGCTGTGGGGTCCCAGCGGTCCGTTGGATGGCAGCCGCGTGAAGCTTGAGCTTGCCTATACCACCGATGTTGTCCACTCCAATGTCAGTTATTATACCATCATTGCTGATTACCGGAACTACCTGCGGCTTTCCACGCGCAGCGCGTTGGCATCGAGGGTCAACCTGTGGTACAACGAAGGCAAAGAAGCCCGCCGGTTCTTTATGGGCGGCAGTTGGGATTTGCGCGGTTGGGACAGGTGGTCTATCCGCGGTAAAAAAATATGGTTTGTGAGCGAGGAGCTTCGCTTCCCGTTCATTGACCAGCTTGGCATTCGCTTTCCATTCGGCGGACTTTCGTTTGGCGCCATTCGTGGCGCACTTTTTTCGGATTTTGGCGCGGCGTGGGATGACAAATATACCGAAACGAAAGGAAGCATGGGCGGCGGCATCCGCCTCAACTTAGGAGGCGTTATCGTCCTGCGTTATGATATAGGCAAAAGGCTCGAAAATAATCTTAGCAGATTTCAGGAAGGGCTCTTTCAACAGTTCTTCTTCGGGTGGGACTTTTAACGTTTTTTCCATAGATGTTTTGTGAGGGTTAAAACCCTAAAGTAATAAACACCACTCTAACCACGTCCTAAAGGACGTGGTTAATAACCCCGACCTTTGCGCTTTTCAGCATCCCGTAAAACGGGATAGGTCGGGGTTGAAAAACCCTAAAACGGACCCGGGCTTTAGCCCCGACCATCGAAGACTTGACTTTTTAATTTCTAAGAATATGCTCTGCAGGCGTTACATATATGCAATGCTTATTTTGGGGATATTCCTCACGGGTTGTGCGGGAATCCGCATCGGGCGTCCCCTTAAGCAACGACCTAACGATTGGCTTATGTACGGCGGAACAGCAACACGAGTCAATCAAAGCCTCGCGGTTGTTACCCCGCCTTTGCATCAGGTCTGGGAATACAATGCTCTTGCCGGCATTGCTGCCACACCGCTCGTGAGCGATAGTGTGATGATCGTTGGAACGTTGCATGGCGAGTTGCAAGCGGTCAATCTTAGCAATGGGAAGCGTCTCGGCTACATCGTGCTGGAATCTGCCGTGGCGGCTACCCCCGCATGGGATGGAACGTATGTATATGTTCCAAGCGCGCACGGTACGGAGACGCTCGCTTGTATTGGTATTGAAGAGTCCGAGCGCAAATGGGTTGCTCAGCTTGGGCCGATAGAGTCGTCACCTTTGTTGGTGGGAGACCTTTTGTATGTTGTCACACTTGAGGGCACCTTGTACTGCCTCAACAAAAAGGACGCCGCTGAAATTTGGAAGTTTACGTCCGCCCCAAAAGAGAAAGGTAAACCCGTTCATTCGTCTCCCGCCACTGATGGAAACACTATTGTCTTCGGTTCCGATGACGGAAGCGTCTATGCGGTTGATCGGTTGAGCGGACAACTTCGATGGAAATATCACATCGGCGGCAGTATTGTTGCAACGCCTATCATCAACGAGGGAAACGTCGTCGTAGGATCAACGAACGGTCTCTTGGTTGCTCTTCGTGCAAGTGATGGAACGCTCAGATGGAAGTACGATACCGGCTCGAAAATTTTCGGAGCGGCTTCAGCTAACAAGAATTTGATTTTTGTCGGGTCAGCCGACGGGCGCTGTCACGCCGTGAAGAGCAGTTCCGGTGCTGCGGTGTGGACGTTCTCGGCAAAAAGTGTCCTGAACAGTGCGCCGCTTGTTGCCGGAACTATTTTGTACCTCGGTTCGCTTGACCGCACGCTCTATGCGCTTAAGGTTGATACCGGAGAAGAGATTTGGCAATATGCCGCACCGGGGAGAATCAGAGTCTCCCCCGTTATTTGGGGAACAACATTACTGCTCACGTACGAAGATAAATTCGTCTCAGCGTTACGCCCGCAGGAGTAATCATGAATATGAAATTATTTTTTCTATGCTCTGTGTTGTTTGCTTCCATAGCATTTGGGCAGATGAATATTTTGAGCGAACCTTCCGGCGCGGACGTGCTTATTGATTCCGCGTTCGTTGGGAAAACACCTCTCCGCGGTCTGGCGTTGAGTGAAGGAAGGTATGTGGTCAAGGTTTTCTACCCATCCATCTTTGCATGGAACTCTCTTGTCAAAGTGGAAACGGTTCAGGTGTCGCTCGTCGGCTCAACCGAAAAATTTTTTGAGCTGGGCGGCTTGTTAGCCGTTAATTCCGTTCCACCGGGTGGGAGAGTGACCTATCAAGGTTCGGAGTTGGGAACAACGCCGTTGTATGTGCGAAGCCCTTCTCGTTTCAACGGTGAGCTTCTTGTTCAAAAGGAAGGCTACAACGAAGAACGTGTCGCATTGAATGCTCAGGCAACGACCCCTCTTGTAGTGCGCTTGCAGCCAAAACAATTTGGAGAAGGTGTCATTCCTGCTGACGTGCTTTCCGGTGATCATGGCATGGGGGTCTCAAATCACTGGCTTACCTATACCTCCGGCGCTTCAATGATTGTTTCGGGCGTGCTTTCGGCTTATTTTAAAGATAAGGCAAACCGTGATTTCGATGGCTTTCTGCAATCAAACGACCCCGGGCTTCTTTCTTCCACCCATCGGCTTGATCGTTGGGCTTCGATTACGCTTGTGATTTCCCAAATCAGCTTCGCCATTCTTGCCTATGTGTTGCTTTCTGAGTAGGGTATGTTTAGCATTTGCGGCAGACACCCCCGAGAAGTTATATCACAGCCTCAAAAAATCACAGTTTTGCTAATTTCTGGCTTATTGCAGGCTTGATTCGCGGAGTCTTGAAATTTTAAGTAAAATTGAGGCTCTTTATTGGAACGGCAATTGTTATATTAATGTTAATAATGTCAACATTCTCATTATCGAGCTTCTTGTTAAATTGCTATTGCAATTCATTGTATACTTAAGTAACATTATGTAGTCATGATAATGACTAAAACCCACGCCGGAGTTTCCGTCATAATAGCCTATTTTCAGAGCCTATAATTAAATGGAAGAAAAGAAATTTGTAATAGTTTACAAGAAAGCCCCTGACTTTAGGACTTATCCAGCTCAAGTGATTTGGGGTGGTCCATCTCCAGATGGCGCAGGTATTGTCATGAATTTTGGGGTGGATCATGTCCCGACTCCAAACTATGTTCAGCATTCAGTTGGGCCGGATGGCAAAGTTGATATGACCAAAATTGATCAGATAGCTCAAGTAGGAAACATTGAGAGGGAGTTGTTCGGCGCGCTTTTTATTTCTATTGACGAGGCAAGGAAAACAGCTAAATGGTTGATGGATATAGTTAATCAAGTTGAGAGGGGGAAGCATGAATAGTAATTTAGATGTAGGAACGACTCGAAGTGCTTACCAATATGAGCGTATTTTTATAACCCACACTTATGTTGAAGAGTTTTTATTTAATCCTAGTTACGTTCCCAAAAAGACAGTTTATTTCCAGCCTTCTGTAAATATAGAAGGGATTCCATTTTCGGTATCAGAGACAGAGGGGCTGTTTGTTTTATCAAATTCACAATGGCCTTCCTTGTCTTCATCTGGTTCCTCTTTATTTGAAGCAATGGGAAATGCGGCGCAATTAGTGGCGGAAGTTTGTGATGAGTATATTTATGAATCGGACGAAAATCTTTCGGAAGATGCCAAAGAATTTAGAAAATTCTTGCTTAGCAGAGCTTTAAACAAGTAAATGCCTGCCGAAAGAGATCAGATTGTAGGTTCATTGAAATCAAAAGGTTTTCGACCAAAAGAAGGTGATCACACCTTTTATATTTTGTATAAGGATGGTAAAAAAACATCTGTCTTTACAAAAATTTCACATGGTTCAAAATATAAAGAGTACAGTGATTCGCTTTTAGATTTGGTAAAAAAGCAGATGGGATTGACAATGCTAGAGTTACGTCAATTTATTGACTGTGAATTGAAGTATGAAGAATATATAGCAAAATTAAAGGCTCAGAATAGAATTAAATAATTAGCTCTCTTTTTTCTCCCATCTTATTAATCTTTGCTGCATTTTTAAACAACGTTTTTCCCTCCTTGAACCTCACCTCTCTTTTCTCTATTTTGGTTGTACAGGACATCCTATTGAATGAATAACCCGGTAGATATTGCTAATAGAATCGTTTCCGTTTGCCATCGCTTGTATGAGCATGGATTTGTAACGGCGATGGATGGGAATGTGAGCGCGCGTCTTCCCAACGGCAATTTTCTCGTCACCCCCTCGTCGCTCAATAAAGGAAACGTTACCGAAGACGATTTAATCGAAGTAACGATGACAGGAGAATCCGTTATCGGCAATCGCAAGGTCTCGACGGAGCTTGGCATGCATCTCTTCATTTACGCGCAGCGGAGCGATGTGCATGCTGTTGTCCATGCGCATCCCACATACGCCTCGGGCTTCGCCGTAGCGAGGAGGACACTGCCTGAAAATATTCTTCCCGAAGTGATCGTCAGTCTGGGCACAATACCGCTTGCGCAATACGGAACTCCATCAACAAAAGAGCTTGCGGAATCGTTAAGACCATTTGTGAAAACGGCAAGCGCCATTCTGCTTGCCAATCACGGAGTCGTTACGTATGGCAGTGATGTTGATGACGCATATTTTAAAATGGAAAAAGTCGAACACGTGGCTCATATCGCGTTCGTTGCAAGGATGCTCGGCGGCGAACGACAAATAAGCGCGGTTGATAAAGAAAAACTGAAGAAACTTAGCGGCTCCACGTACGGAAAAAATGTATGAAGGTGGGGATAGAATTCACTCACTAATGTCCGCCAAAGGCGGATGCGCCTATGGCGCAAACCATTCACTACTTACTAACCAGCCACAATGCCACAAAAAATTCGTGTCGGTGTGATTTTTGGCGGTCGCTCTGCCGAGCATGAAGTGTCGCTTGTCTCGGCGGCTTCGGTCATCAAAGCGCTCGATAAAGAAAAGTACGAAGTGTTGCCCATCGGCATAACGCCGGAGGGGCGCTGGCTCAGCACCCACGAGGCGCTGAAGTTGTTGAAAGAGAAGAGCGCGGTTGATGATATTCCGGAGCATATTCTCGTGCCCGACCCCCGCAAACGGGGACTTGTGTTGCTTCACAAGGCTTCGGCAACGGATGACGCTCGTCAGGTGGATGTTTTTTTCCCCGTGCTGCATGGCACGTACGGCGAAGACGGCACCATCCAGGGATTGTTCGAGCTTGCAAATGTTCCGTATGTCGGCGCGGGTGTTCTCGGCTCCGCGGTTGGCATGGACAAAGTCATTCAGAAACATCTTCTGCAACAAGCGAAAATCCCGGTTGCTCCCGCTGTATGGTTTTTGTTCCCCGAATTTGAAACTCATCGAAAAAAAATAATCGGTCAAATTGAAAAGAAGCTCCGGTATCCTTGTTTTGTGAAACCCGCGAACATGGGATCAAGCGTGGGGATCAGCAAGGCGCATACGAGAACCGAATTGATTGATGCGATATTCCTTGCCGGCGAGTTTGACAGGAAAATCCTGGTTGAGAAGGGAATAGAGCAAGCGCGCGAAATCGAATGCAGTGTCTTGGGCAACGACGATCCGGTCGCGTCGGTACCGGGGGAAATTATACCATCGAACGAGTTCTACGACTACGATGCAAAATATGTTGACGGCAAATCCGCCGCGGTAATCCCCGCTAAGTTATTGAAGTTAGTAACGAAGAAAATTCAAGAGTATGCCGTCAGCGCGTTCAAAGCTCTCAGTTGCGAAGGCATGGCGCGCGTGGATTTTCTCGTTACGAAAAAGACCAATACCATTTTCCTCAATGAGATTAACACTATCCCGGGGTTTACGCCCATCAGCATGTATCCCAAGCTATGGCAGGCATCGGGGCTTTCGTATCCCGCATTGCTGGATAAGCTGATTGAGCTTGCGATAGACCGGCATGAAGCAAAGAAAAAGCTAAAAACTTCTTATACGCCCAAGAAGGATTGGTACAAAGGTTAAGAGAGCACATATCTTTACGTATCGCTCCTGACGGAGCTTGCCTTTATTCTTTTTAAATTGTGCTAATAACATAACGTCCCTACGGGACTTGTACTATTTCAACTCCTTATTGGTTTTATGATCACCGGCTCCGTAGGAGCCGAGTGTTTATAGATTGTTTAAAAGAACAATAAAGCTCCATAGGAGCGATATGTTCAATGTTCTAAGGTTGTCACGCCAGTTTGGGAAATGAGACATTGTATAATTCTGCTAAAATCTGCCTGCCCGACGCCTGCCTGCCGCAGGCACGGCAGGCGGACGTCCCAATCGGCGTAATCTGTAAAATCAACTCATTTGCAAAACCCAAAAAATAAGGCTACCTTTGAAATCATGGAAGGACAATTTTTAAGAAAAACCCCCAAGCGGCAGTGGTTGAACGGTATTACAAAAAAACTGTTCAAAACAAAACGCCGCGCAGTACTAGTTATTGCGGGAGTTATTGTTATCCCGTATGTGTTATTCAATAATCGGGGAGTAATAACCCGCATAAAGCTTGAACATCAGCGCAAGGAGATGATCGAGAAAGTCCGCGCTGCGGATGAAGAGAACAAGCGTTTGCAATCCTATCTTAAAGCCCTCGATGGCGATAAGAAAACAATCGAGAAAGTTGCCCGCGAAAAATACGGCATGGCGCGTCAAGGAGAAACGGTTTATAAAGTAAAGAAAGCCGAGTAAAATCAGATTGCCCAATGTATTAATAGAACTATTTCAAATAAATAAATTTGTGGTTTGAACAGATACAAAAGCAAAAACTGACCCCATCTCCCGAAGGGATGCCTTCGGCACTAACCTTCCCCTAAAGGGGAAGGAATTTTTTCTCCCCCTTCAGGGGGGAGATTAAGAGGGGGTCATAAAACACAAGATTACTTTTTAGAACTGGTAGTAGTGATAAGCGAGCCAACATCAAGCACCAAATAATGATGTTGGTTTTTAAGTTTAAAAAGAATCCCCAATCATCAATCTATAATCCGCAATCAAATCGTGTCTGACTTGTTTTCAAACGAACCGCCCTCGAAGAAGCGAGATATTTCGGAAGCGACGCCGCTTGCCGAGCGCGTCCGTCCGCAAACGCTTGATGCGTTTATCGGTCAAAGCCATTTGATCGGAGAGGGCAAGCCCCTGCGTGTCATGATCGAGCAAGGTGAGATCGGCTCTATGATTCTCTGGGGACCACCCGGTGTAGGGAAAACGACTCTTGCCCGTTTGATCGCTCACCATATCACAGCGGAATTTTTTCAGCTCAATGCAGTTTCATCAGGAGTGAAAGAAGTCCGCGACGTGATTGCAGGCGCCGAGAAAAATCGGAAGTTTCAAAACAAGCGCACGATTCTTTTTATTGACGAGATTCATCGCTTCAACAAGGCGCAGCAGGATGCGCTCCTGCACAGCGTAGAGGAAGGCGTCATCACCTTGATTGGCGCAACGACGGAAAATCCTTCGTTTGAAGTCATTTCGCCGCTTCTTTCCCGCTGTCGCGTTTATGTTATGGAGCCGTTGGGAAAAGAGGAACTGGATGCCATTCTCAATCAAGCGCTCAAGAACGATCCCATTCTCTCCAAACGAAGGATTGAAATTGAAGATCGGGAATTTCTGATGCTTCTTTCCGGCGGCGATGCCCGAAAACTTCTGAACGGACTTGAAACAGCACTGCGCTTGACGAAACCGGGTCCTCACAACAGCGCCATCATCACAAAACAGAAGATCGAGGAAGCGTTCCAGCGAAAATATACGCTGTACGATAAGGGCGGCGAGCAGCATTACGATACGATCTCCGCGTTCATTAAAAGCTTGCGCGGCAGCGACCCCGACGCCGCGATATACTGGATGGCGCGGATGTTAGACGGCGGGGAAGACCCGAAATTTATCGCCCGCAGGATGGTTGTGCTTGCATCGGAGGATGTGGGTAACGCAGACCCGCAAGCGCTGGTGCTTGCCACCTCGTGCTTTACCGCCATTGACTATGTCGGCATGCCGGAAGCGCGCATCATCCTCTCTCAAACTGCCGCGTACCTTGCCTCTGCGCCGAAGAGCAACGCGTCGTATATGGCGGTGGAGGAAGCATGGAAGGACGTCCGCACTGAGCCGAACCTTCCCGTTCCGCTGCACATTCGCAATGCCCCCACCAAGCTTATGGAGGATTTAAACTATGGGAAGGATTATAAGTACAGCCACAATTACGACGACCATTTTGTGGAACAGCAATATCTTCCCGATAACCTGAAGGATAAGATTTATTATAAGCCCACGGACATTGGCAAAGAGAAAGAGATTCGCGAGCGGTTGAATAAATTATGGAAGAAAAAACAGCGGTAAGGATAGAGGTGCGCGCCGTGTCTTACTGAGAGTTGAAATTTTGCAGGAAACGAGACGGGGATGTATTAAAAATTGCTAAAACAACTATATGGTAACAAGGATAGTTTGAAGCAATGATTCTTAATAACCTTTTGTGTGGTTCGCTGTTTCTTGTTATATTGACTTATAAAAGAAGTTCTTTAAGATGTGGTAGTATCAAAATTTTAAATTGTGTCTAAATACAGACTAGAACAAGGGAGAGTCCGTATGAAAACAATCGTATTGGGAATTATGATACTAGTCATTACACTTTCAGCGTGTAATGATTCAGGTGTTTCTACAACCTCAGAGCCTACTCAAAAGAAATTTATTTCCATTCTTGATTCATCGCTTACTATCACGGCTTCATTGCATAACGGTTCAGACAAACCAACGGTGATAGTGCGAGGGAAAATTCTGTATCGGGTAGAAATAGAATCTGTGGCTCTACTCTCTGTTAAGTTGCAATATTCGTTTTCTGCCAAGCCCTTAGATGTCAGCGGAAAGTCAAAATCATATGGTCAACTTGATTCCATTATCATCAATGATACTCTTAAAAACGTCCTTCCTTTTACGAACAAACCGTTGAAGAAAATCCAACTTAAGCTTCGTGTTAATGATCTAAATATAACCTCAACCGAAGTTGTGGATTTAAATATCAAAGCGTTTTGCAAATGGGAGGGAAACCCGGAGCCTGGGATACTAAATATCCCACTTCGGAGTAATCAAAGCGTAAGGACGGGTGATATATTTTGGGCGAGGAATGGGAGTGGATTTTATTTTCATATTAGTCGAAATGAAAGCGAAATTGTCTGTTTCTATTCCCTCACTACGTCTTCAATTGATGAGATCACACCCCCCAATATGCTGTTGAGAGCCTTTGAGGAAACCCCTGATGGAAAATATTTGCTTTTGGCTGATAATAACGCCCAGCCGTCAAATATCTATTTGTTCGATTTAACATCGCGAACAATGGCTACCCTTATTCCGGCTCGCGATAGTCTCATTGTCACATCAGCGAGTTGCTCCGCTAACGGAAAAACAATCGCTTTTACAACAATGCCAACGGGTCATGTAGCATACGCAATTTCTATGTGGTTGTTTGATAGAACGGATGCCTCACTCAAACAAGTGAATCCCACGTCGTTGCCGAGTTATCAAACTATCACGGGTTGGGTTCAAGGAAGTAACGATAAAATTGTTTTCCATATGAATTTTATGGACATCCTGTTCTTTTCAATATCAAATCAAGCAACGTCAAGGGTATACTATTCTTACAATTTTTACCCGAGAAATTTATTGGCTGATCGTTTCTCAGTTTTAGGCTCGTTCACATTTCAAAATATTTCTTTTGATGTTATTGAGGTTGGTGAGATTCAACTTGCTTTGTTTGATATCACCGGTCAACCGGTAAAACAATTGACATTTTCGCCGGGTCTAATTTTTGATTATGCAATAGCACCTGACGGCAGTAAGCTTGCTTTCTCCGCTTATCGCAACACTACAAAAGCATTAGAATTATTCCTACTACCTCTGCAAGGGCATATTTTAGCAAAGTCACAATGATAAACCTTTCCGCCCAAGGCATCCAAAAATTTTTCTCGACGTACCACCGCAAGGAAATCTCAGACTCCGCGCTGAAGCGGGCGGGCATTTTGCTGTTGCTATTTGAAGAACAAGGCATCCTTCATTTTCTACTCACCAAGCGCACGGAAGACGTTGAGCATCATAAAGGGCAAATTTCCTTTCCGGGAGGCTCGGTTGATGCCGGGGACGATGATATTATCGCTACTGCCTTACGGGAAACAGAAGAAGAGATAGGGTTGAAGAAAGACCTCGTGCAGGTGTTCGGATTGTTCGATGATCAATGGGTCCCATCCGGCTTTGTCATTACCCCCGTCGTTGCATTTTTGCCGGCAATGCCTTCTTTGAATCCTAATAAAGAGGAAGTGGCGGAAATCCTCAAAATCCCTGTCTCATTTTTTTTGGATAAAAAGAACGAGCGAGTGGAGCAACGGTATCGCAACGGCGTTCTCCTTGATGTTTACTTTTATAAGTACGACTCACACGAAGTGTGGGGCGCTACAGCCGCCATCATTCGGGCGTTTCTCCGGGCATTGCGGTAGAGGAGCGATATGTAGGTCGAACTTTAGTTCGACAAACTGTAACCGTGATGCAATTGCATTTATTAAGGGTATTGAGACTTTCCTGCGCTCTGCGTATCGAGAAAAGGCAAATTGTCCCGAGGGGATTCCTTTGGAAAAATTCGCCTTATTTGATTTTTCCAAAAAATTCCCTTTGTATTTTTGGGATTTTTTTGTATCTTGAGTGCCACAACAATGAAAAAAGTTCGTTACTAACGGAGAAAAGGATGCCACAACATAAATCAGCAGAAAAACGAGTTCGTCAAAGCGCCAGACGGCATACCCGCAATAAGGCAAATCTTTCTAAGATTAAGACGTTGGTTAAGAACGTCCGTACGGTGAAAGAGAAGGACAAAGCTGCCGCCGCTCTCAAAATAGCGGTCAAGACTCTCGACCAGCTTGCGGGAAAAGGCGTGATCCACAAGAACAGAGCCGCCAACCAAAAGTCTAAGCTGACGAAGCTCGTTAACGCACTTAAGTAATCTGCAATTGTACAGGTTTAAAAAGAAAACCCTGAGCACGTACAGTGTTCAGGGTTTTTTAATGTTATTCCCGTCCCGCTTTGCGGAATAAACTTCAACCGGGATTCGGAAATTTAAGCAAAACTGGACTCCTCCCGACTTGTCGGGACGGGAGTGACATGAAGACAGATTTATTCTTGAACTTAAAACCTACAACATTCAACTTTCAACCTACAACCTATCCCGATACAAAACATCGGGACGCAAAAAGCGCGCAACCGTTTTACCCCTGCTGTTTCTTCATCTCTTCTAACTCGGCAATGCGAGCCTCAAATTTTTCCCGCTCGGCAGGCTTGTTGAGTGCTAACGTTCGATACGCTTTAATAGCATCATCAAACCATCCTTGCTTCACATAAATCTCGGCGAGCGTTGGCGTAACAAAGCCGCTTCCCGCCGCAGTATCTGCTTCGCTGGCAGTGCGGGTTTCTTTCTGCGAAAAATTTATTACCGGTGTGATCTTCTTCGGAGTCTTTAGCTTCTCAGCAAGCTCTTCGATTTGATTGGGTTCAGGGGAAGCCGGGTCAGAGTTGCCGGCGAAAAACTCTTCCAGCGTCATCGTATTTTCCGTGCCCGCAAGCTCATTCTGTATCGTTGATGCGAATTGGTCATAGCCGGTGTTGTCGGCAGGCGTTTCGGGTGTTTCCGCCTGTGTGCTCATTGCTGTGAGTGCTTCAAGTCCGCTGAACCCATCGTCGGTGACGGCAGGTTCGGAAGTTTGCGGCGTCGGCTCTTCTGCCTGACCGAACATATCCAATAACGATGAGCCTTGCTCTGTTTCGGCAGTTGATGGTTCTGCCGTTGGAGTTTCAGTTGTTGCGCCAAACCCGAATGGGTCAGCCGCAGGCTCTTCTTGTGTCTCTGTTCTTAACGCGGCGAGTGGGTCAACTTCTTCTGTTGCTTGGGGTGTTTCCCTCGCCGGCTCGCCGAACCCCGTATCTCCAAAACCGGATATCGTTTCAGGCTGAGGTTGTTCAGCCTCAAAAGCCGTCGGTGTGGTTTCTGCTTCGGGTGTAGGTTCAGAAGAAACGGTAGCTCCAAAATCCGATTGCTCCGGTTGAGCTAACTTTTCTGCTTGGAACGGCGCTTCAGCTTCAAAAGTCGGAACGGGTTCTTCAGCAACAGGCTCTTCCATTTGCACCGGCTGAGGTTCTTCAACTGCAATCTCTTCTTGTAAGATCGTCTCTTCTGTTGCAACGGTTTCCGAAGGAAATTTCACTGCAGGCGCGGCGCTGAGATCGATGTTTGCAGAGAGACGGGCGACGGTTTCGTTTGTCGGAAGAAACTCCTGCACCACGTTAAACTCATGTTTCGCCTCCGCCAGCATTTGGAGCGCGAGGAGCGCTTTCCCTTTGATCAAATGGGCGGTCGAATAATAGGGATGGTGAGCAAGACCTTCATCACACAGGCGCAGGGCTTGTTCCGCTTTGCCGGTTTGGAGATAGTATCCGGCAAGCCAAGCAAACACAGGGGATTTTGGCTGTGCGGCAAGTCGCTTTTCGAGCGTGGTGATGCGTTCTTGAAGTAAATCAGCCATGAGTGTTATTGCTGTTGTGAAGCGGCAAAGGCTTCCTTTTTTAACCTACGGGCTTCGAGCGCGTGCTTGATTGAAAGCGCGGAAACGAATGCAAATCCCGAAAAGTACAACAACTGGAACGGTACCGCCGCAATCTGCAAGTAATATAATGAAGAAATTAACCCGAAGAAACAATAAATTGCAAGACCAAACTCAACAAACACGACCCAATCCAGCTTTAACGGCACGTATTTCTTTCCGATCCAGGAGTCTTTTTTCCCTTCGATCATATATTTCGGCGTGCGGACGAACTCGCTTTTCTTCTTAAACAATCCCTCGAAGACAGCGCGGGAATTATTTACTGCAAACCCCATACTGCCCGCCATAAAAAGAGGGAATAACAACAGCCGCCTGCGCCAATCGGGATATACTGCCTTTTGGGAGAGCATATAGAAAAGAAATGAGCCGATAAACGCCAGAACAAATACGGACATCAGCGCAAAATACGCTTCGTGTCCTCCTTGCTGTTTAATAAAGATAAGTGGCACGTTCAGTAATCCTGCCAGCAGGATAAAGGGGAAAACGATATTGTTCGTAAGATGAAACGTCGAGTGGATTTTGACCCGCAAAGGGATTTTCGCTTTCCATACCGCGGGCAGCATTTTCCGCGCTGTTTCGATAGCGCCTTTTGTCCATCGGAACTGTTGCGATTTCAGCGCATTGACTCCTGCCGGTAATTCTGCGGGAGAGGTGAAATCGTTCAAATATTTGAATTTCCAACCTTTCAGTTGAGCGCGATAGCTTAAGTCGAGGTCTTCGGTTAGTGTATCGGATTGCCAGTTGCCGGCATCCTCGATGCACGTCTTTCGCCAGATGCCGCCCGTGCCGTTGAAGTTGATGAAGAACCCGACTTGGTTGCGGACTTGCTGTTCCATGACAAAATGCCCATCTAACGCCATCGCCTGCGTTCGTGTCAAGAGCGAGTAATCGCTATTGAGATGTTCCCAGCGTGTCTGTACCAATCCTATTTTTTCATCCTGGAAGAAATAGGGGAGCGTCTCCAGCAAGAAATCTTTCTTTGGAACGAAATCCGCATCGAAGATTGCCACAAACTCGCCCCGAGCAGTAACCAACCCGTTGCGCAACGCGCCCGCTTTGTAGCCTGAACGATTGATTCGATGAATATGCTTAATATCGAATCCAAGTTGTTGGTACGTCCGAACGATGTTGTCTATAATTTGATAGGTCTCGTCCGTTGAATCATCCAGAACCTGGACTTCCAATTTCTCCTTCGGATACTCTATACTGCAGACGGAGGTGATGAGCCGCTCAACGACATAGAATTCGTTGAACACAGGAAGCTGAATGGTAACGACAGGCTCCCGCCCAAGCGCCGGCGTTTCTTCCTCCTTGCTCCGGTTTCTGAGGTAGTGATACACCATCACAAAACCATGCGCCCCGAATGTGAAGAGGATAAGAAGTGAGAAAAAATAAAGATACAGGACGATGTCTGCAAGATAGTTATTTTGCAGAATCTCCTGCCGGAAGAAAAATGTTGCAATCGTCATAATGAATTTACCATCCTGCTACTGTTTCGTTAAGAATATCTTCTGTTATTTTCCGTATCGCCTCTTTGATGCCGTCGTTGCGTTGCGTAGCTCCGCCGCCCGACTCATAATCTCCCCAGTTGCTGAATTCCTTTTCCCAAACTTTCTTGCGTAATTTCAGGTCTTGAAACGTTACCCGCACGGTAACGGTAATGCGGCGCTTTGCAACCTGATCGCCGCCTTGAATAACAATGGGGGCGTCTTTTACATTGGTGATAACCCCCTCCAACATCGAATCTGCCGAGCCGCGATCCGCCGTCTGCAATGTGTTATCGTTCACGAACCGCTTGAGGAGTTCGCGGGAAAACTCGTTCCGTAACGTTGGATCGCCGTAGCCGCTTTGATCTTCCACAATCGGGATTGCGATTGTTTTCAGGTGCGGCGGAACAGAAGCTCCGGTAAATGAATAGGGACAGCCCGCACATCCGGATAAGCCAAGTAAAAGGTACAAGGTAAAAATGAAAAAATCGCTTTTTATAATCTGCGTTCTCTTACTCATGAAGCCCAAACTCTTTAATTTTCCTATACAATGTCCGCTCGCTGATATTGAGTTCCTTTGCAGCAAGCCTGCGATTTCCTTTGTAGCGTTCGAGGGCGTTGGTAATCATACGCCGCTCCATCACGTCTAGGCTCATAGAGCCGTTACCATGCGAGCGTTCAGCATCCGCCTGTGCCGAATGTTCGGCGACAGCATGCGTATGCCCGATGATTTCTTTCAGCTCAAGAATTTCGCTTTTTAAATCAACCAGCGCCCTGTAAATCAGCTCTCGCTCCGCCTGTTCCACCGTTCTATTGACCACAACGGGCAGATTGCGCTCTTGCATAGGCGCGCGGTAATCCTTCAAATACTTTCGCACGTCGTCGCTATTGATTTTTTTTCCGTTTTCCAACACTAACATGCTCTCGATAACATTTTTTAATTCACGGACATTGCCTGGCCAATGATACGCCATCATCAATTCTGTCGCATCGTCCGTAAAGCCTTCGAACTTCAACTTGTTCTTTTCGGCAAAATCTTTAACGAACTGCTCAACAAGCGCCGGGATGTCTTCCTTCCGCGTTCGCAGCGGTGGAACGACGATATTCACCGAGCGAAGCCTGAAATACAAATCCGGTCGGAACCGTTTGTGCTGAACCTCGTATTCGAGGTCTTTATTGGTTGCCGCGACCACCCGGACATCGGCAGTGCGTGAAAGCGAAGCGCCCACGCGCGTATACTCTCCATTTTCCAGAACACGAAGAAGCTTCACTTGTGTTGCCAGCGGCATCTCGCCGATTTCATCAAGAAAGATCGTGCCACCATCGGCTATTTCAAAATAGCCCTTGCGGGTCTCGACTGCGCTTGTGAACGATCCTTTTTCATGGCCGAAGAGCTCGCTTTCGATCAGTCCTTCGGGAATTGCGCCGCAGTTCACCGTGACGATCGGCTTCTTCGCCCGGCGGCTTGCAGCGTGCAACGCGCGCGCAATCACTTCTTTACCGGTTCCGCTTTCGCCGGTAATGAGCACCGTTATATCGGTTGGCGCAACCTGCCGGACAACGTCAACGATCTCTTGAATTTCAAGAGAAGTGCCGATGATGCCATGTTCTTTTTGGAATAATGCTCGATCCATACGCCTTCAGCTCCGCGCGTCAACGAGAAACAACGATCGAGTCCACGTTAAATTTCTTTTTGATGGTTGCAGAAAATCGCTTCGCCTCTTCAGGTTTCTGAAATTCTCCCACCCACACTTTGTGCAGTTTCTTCCCGTTCGTGACAACGGTGAATATGGTGGAAGAGTATCCTTCTTTCTCGAATTTTTGCTTTAACTCTTCCGCATTCTGCATCACCGAAAAAGTCCCAACTTGAACGGTGAACAGCGTTGTGAATTTTTCAACCTTTCCCGGTTGTTTAACGACGGCAGGAATTTCGTGGGGAGCGGCTTTTGTTTCTTCCGCTACCAATTGGTCAGCCGCATAGGTTGAAAACGGGTAATCTTTTTTAAGCTGTGCAAGTTTTTGGTCGGCTGTTTTGTAAAGACCGATGGAATAATAATACTGGTAAAGCTTATAGAGCGCATCATCCGCCCATTCGCTTTGGGGAAAATTATCAACAATGCTTTGATAAATTTTCACCGCTTCAGTCCCATCTGTGGTCAAAACACCCTGTAAATACAGCACGCCGGGGTGGTTTTGGAAATTTGTCATCAGCATAGGAAGCTCGGCTTTGACGGCTTCCGCCTGACCCCGTTCGATCATTTGGAGGCGGCGTTGAATATCAGGCTCACCGCTTTTTGACGACTGTGAAAATGCTAGCGGGGCAAAGGAAACAACGCCAAGGGTTATGGCTATCAGGATATAGATACGCGTCTTTGCGAGGAGTCCCAAAGGGACGACGAAGCCTGCCCGACGGTCAGGCGGGCAATCCCATAAATCAAAGAAATAATGGGATTGTCCCGCTTTACGGGATCCCGTACAGCGGGACTTCAGCAGAAAACGCTTCGCAAGGACATAAAAATTTAATTTTTCAGGTATTTCAAATGATTTTACTGTTGTTTTCATATCCTCATCCCTTTCCCCGAAGGATCGTTCAGGGTTTATCCGTTCACTGCTAAAGGAATATCGTTTTCGTAGCTTCGCGCCGCCACAGCTCCAAACAGCGTTGCAGAGTTTGCCCGCTCGACCGTAATGCGAAGATACTCGCCTACGACCGCATCGCCTTTGGGGAACACAACCATTTTATTGGAATCCGTGCGCCCGCAAAAATCACTGCTGGATTTTTTGCTTTCTCCCTCGACGAGGATCTCAACCGCTTGTCCGACCGACTCTTGGTTCTTGCGAAATGATATCTCACGTTGGAGATCAATAATCTCATTCAGCCGTTCGACTTTCTTTTCTTCAGGAACATCATCGCCCATGTGCCACGCCTTGGTGTTTTCTCGCGGCGAATATTTGAATGTATACGCCCCATCGTATTCAACTTCGTGAATGACATCCAACGTCATCGCATGGTCATCGTCCGTTTCAGTGGGGAACCCGGCTATAAAATCAGTGGAGAGACTGACATCGGGAATAATAGCTTTAATCTTGTTCACGAGATTGAGATAATGTTCCCGTGTGTACGTGCGGTTCATCAATTCAAGAATCCTGTTCGAACCGGATTGCACGGGAAGATGAATGTATTTGCAGATGTTCTCATGCTCGGCAATGGTGCGGATGAGCTTCTCAGACATATCTTGCGGATGCGAAGTCATGAAGCGAA
>JACQBK010000059.1 GCA_016194505.1 Ignavibacteriales bacterium
CCGCGCTCATTCGCGCATCGCTTAAGTACATTCTTGGTAGAGAGAAAAAGAAGGCTTGATGAGATGCATTCGGTTAAGCAAAGAACATGATGTTGTTACGATAAAGGTGTAATGTTAGATGAGATATTGGTATAAAGTTTTCTTCCAAATTATCAAAAAAAAAATAACCACCCCCGTCTTGACTCGTCCCCTGAAACAGGACGAGTCAAGACGACCCCTCCTTAAAAAGGAGGGGAAAGTACTTTGTCCCCCTTACCAAGGGGGACGTTCCGATACCGTTGAACGGTATCGGAACAGGGGGTCGTCCTTCTACGCGAACAAACACTATTATCTTTTAGAAATAGCAATAGTATTGTTTTTTTGTATTAGCTTTTCGTTCGGACAAATTCCTCCCAAGCGAGAGCTTCGCGGTGCGTGGATTGCTACCGTCACTAATATAGATTGGCCACTGAGGAATTCCAATGGCACAGCAAAAACACCCGGGGAGCAGCAAACAGACTTGCTGACACTGCTCGATTCGTTGAAACGAGTTGGGATCAATGCAGTGATGTTTCAAATCCGACCGTCGTGCGATGCGTTTTATAAATCATCCATCGAGCCGTGGTCCGAGTGGCTTACCGGCACTCAGGGACAGGCTCCTTCAGATCCAAATTATGATCCCCTTCAGCTTGCTATTGATGCCTGCCGCGCAAGAGGAATGGAGCTTCACGCGTGGTTTAATCCATATAGAGCGGTTGTTAATGCTAATACATCTACCATTGCTGACAATCATGTTACGAAGACAAAGCCTCAACTTATACGGGACTATATGTCCGGCAGTACGCCTATTAAAGTGCTCGATCCCGGCGAGCCGGAGACGAGAACCTATGTTACTTCCGTTATTATGGATGTCGTACGGCGATATGACATTGATGCCGTGCATTTTGATGATTATTTCTATCCGTATCCTGTAAGCGGACTTTCTTTTCCTGATGCCGCCACCTACAATACATACGGTGGGGGACTCCCGCTGGGAGATTGGCGCAGAGACAACGTCAACAAGCTTATTAAAATGATTTCGGATAGCATCAAAGCCGTAAAGCCACGTGTGAAATTTGGCATAAGCCCATTTGGCATTTGGAGAAATAAGGTGAATGATCAATCAGGCTCTGCTACCGCCGGGCTTGAATCATACAGCGATATTTATGCGGATTCAAGAAAATGGCTTCAAGATGCGTTGATTGATTACATCGCCCCCCAGATTTATTGGCGATTTGGATACGCTCCTGCCGCGTATGACGTCCTTGCTCCATGGTGGAATGCAAACAGTTATTCGCGACAGGTGTTTGTCGGTCACGCCGTGCACCAAGTTGATCCGAACGGGCAAAAATGGCCTATCCAAGAAATTGTGAATCAAATTATTTTAAATCGCACGCTTACCAACATCAAAGGGAGCATTCATTTTAGCGCGAAGTATTTTCGTGCAAATGCAAAATCCTTGAACGATTCCCTTCTTAGCACAGTCTATACGACGCGCACGCTTGTGCCGCGCATGACATGGAAAGATACGATTCCACCGAACACGCCGGATAGTCTTCAAATACAGCGGTGGCCTTCGTATGCTTCAATTTCCTGGAAAACTCCACCGCCCGCTTCAGATGGAGAGATCCCCCAGCAATATATTTTGTACCGATCTACTTCTCCCTCGATTGATTTCAACGATATGCGCAATGTCCGTACGATGGGAACAGCAAGAGGCTTTATCGAATTTCCTTTACCTCCACCCGGCACTGCATACTACTATGCTGTAACCTCGCTTGATAAGAACCAGAATGAAAGCGCTCCTACTTCCATTTTGGGTCCGGTGGTGAGTGTTGAGCGCGAGATTCTCCCGCCCGCTTCGTTCATCTTGTATCAAAATTATCCGAATCCGTTCAATCCTTCTACGATTATTTCGTTCAAGGTTCCCTCCGAGCAAAAAATTTCCTTGCGTGTGTATGATGTGCTTGGGCGAGAAGTAAAGGTTCTGGTGGATGGCGTCGTCGGTGCAGGGGAACACTTTACGCAGTTCGATGGAGCAGGGCTATCTACGGGAGTGTATTTTTATCGCTTTGTTGCGGGCGCGTTTGTGGAAAGTAAAAAAATGATGCTGGTGCGGTAGAGCTCAGAATGCAGACGGCAGATTGCAGATAGCAGAAAAAAGAGCGGAGTATATGAGTAGTTGAGTAAAAGCAAAAAGTTTAACCTTCAACATATAACCGTACTACCAGCTAATTTTGCTTGGATTTTCTTTTCGCTGTTGCCAAAACGGGCTGGTATGCACATCACATGAGCCGATGGGGTATTTGGCATTGAAGATTTCCGTGGTTTTATTCGGGCAGAATTCCCTCGCCTTTTTCTTCGTATCAACACAGATCGTATCCGTAACGATTCCTTCGGGCTGTTTAAAATACTCAAGTGTTAAGCCGATATCGGGATCGTCGTAGGTATATTGCATAAACCTGCCGAACATAGGCGCTGCTGCTCTGCCGCCTTGTCCGTCCGAGCTGCCGAATTTGATGCGGTTATCGTCAAACCCGACCCACACTCCTGCGGCAAGCTGAGGCGTAAATCCGACGAACCACGCATCGCCGTAATCATTTGTCGTGCCGGTTTTGCCTGCGGCGGGAAGCGCGAAAAACGAGCGCACTGCCCTGCCTGTTCCGCCTTCTTCATTGATGCCGCCTTCCATCAAATTCGTCATGAGATAGGCAGTTTCTTTGCTCAACACTTCTTGTTTCTCGGGCAAGTTTTTTTCGATGATGTTGCCGTCTTTATCTTCGATGCGGAGAATGGAAACCGGCTCAACCAACACGCCCTCGTTGGAAAACACCCCGTATGCCGAAGTTAATTCGAGCGGAGAAACCTCCGCGCTGCCAAGCGCAATGGACTCGTACGGTGGAATGGGCGATTTTATCCCCATGCGTTTAGCATACTCGGCGACTTGTTTCGGCGGGGAAAGCTCCATAATCGCGCGTACCGCAATTAAATTGATGGAGCGTTTAATTGCCTCGCGGATGGTATATTTTCCCCCGAATGTGCCGTCGAAATTTTGCGGCGCCCACCGCGTTCCATCGGACATGATCATTGTTATCGGCTGGTTAGGTAGCTCGTAGCACACCGGTGTTCCATTATCAATGGCAACGGTGAAGACGAATGCTTTGAATGCGGAGCCGGGCTGCCTGCGAATTTGTGTAACATGGTTTAAGCCGTATCGGAAGTTCCGGAAATTTCTTCCGCCCACCATCGCTTTAATTTGTCCCGTATGTGGGTCCAGAACGACGAAGCCGACTTCGATTGTACGCGCCGCTACTTTGACGGAATCTACAAACTGGGCATTGGTCCTCAATGCGGTCAAAATACTATCGCGAATTTCAGGAGTCTTTCCTTTCTTGTACACATCCAAATCGTGAATCATTTTGTCAACGTTGCCGCGGAGAATCTCCGGATATTTTTTCCAATCCCAGTTTTTATCGAACCGTGCTTGGAAATCCGCAAGATGTTCCTCAACGGCTCTGTTGGCATTCCGCTGCATGCGGCTATCGAGTGTCGTGTACACGCGAAGTCCATCCCGGTAAATATCGAATCCGTATTTTTCAGCTTTTTCTGTCAGTTGTTGGCGGATCCATTCCGAGAAGTGCGGGGCGATACCTGTGTGGGACTCAGCCTCCGGCGTTTTGAAGACGAGGCTATCTGTGCGAATTTTTTCGACTTCTGCCGGCGTTAACTTCTTGTCCCGAAGCATTTGGTTGATGACGATATCGCGTCGGCGTAATGCCCGCTCGGTATTGCGGATCGGGTCGTAGTAACTTGGTCCTTGAAACATTCCGACGAACAACGTATACTCGGCGGCGGTTAAATCTGCCGCAGATTTTCCGAAGTATTTTTGCGCGGCGGACTCAATGCCGTACGCGCCTCGCCCAAGTCCCGATACAGTCAGATAAAGCTCTAAAATTTCATTTTTTGTGAAGTTTCGTTCGATTTGAACGGAGGTGATGAACTCCCGAACCTTGCGCGTGATTTTATCGAAGACAGATTCATTGCGGCTCTGCAAGTTGTAAAGATTTTTTGCAAGCTGCTGGGTGATAGTGCTGGCTCCCGCTGCGCGGAATGTGGCAAGATTGATAACCATTTGCCGGATGAAGCGTGAAGCATTGACTCCCCAATGGCTGTAGAAGCTCTTATCCTCGGTCGCTATGAGCGCATCAATCAATCCTTGGGGAAGTTTATCCAGCGAAATGCGGGTGCGGTCTTTGGTGGAAATTTGGTCGAACACAACTCCATCAACGGAGTATATTTTTGTCGCAAGCTCCGGCGTTGGATTTTCGAGTTTTTCGAGAGAGGGCAAGCCCTGGGCGATATAGAATCCGTACCACACCAATAACCCAACGAAGATGACTCCCAATCCGATAAACTGTTTCCGATGACGGCGTATGAATCCTCTGCCTCGTTTCAGCAGCGAGCGGCGGTACGAGGGATCGTTAAAATAACGATTCATTTCTTCTGAGCTATAATTTCGCTTTGCCATATATGTTTAGGACGGATTGTAGGGGTCAGGTGACCTGACCCCTACTCCCTCATTCTCTTATGTCCACTTTTTTAATTCTAACGTTGTGCCGTCAAAGACGGCATACGTGTTTGAGCTTATCCAATCACCTAGATTAACATAAACGCCGCTTGCAATGTTCCGAATTAACGGGGAGTGGTTATGTCCCATGATGACGTAATCGAACCCCTCGCGGATTTTCTTCTCGGCGAATGTTTCCATGTCGTTTCCTTCATACGTCCGGTTGGAGGTATGTTTGCGGCTCCTTGTGGATGACCAGCGAGCGATGCGTCCCGTCCAATCCGGGTGAAGAAGCGAGTACAGAAAAATGTTCACCTTGTTGCGAAGAATGCGCTTTAAAATTCTGTAGCCCGTGTCTTTTTTGAGCAAGCCATCTCCATGATGAATCAAAAAGCGTTTGCCGTGTATCGTTCGCTCGATGGGATTAAGAAATATCTGCATACCGAATTCATCCCTGAAGTAACTCCGCAGCCATGCATCATGATTGCCGGCAAGGTAGGTAATTTGAATCCCGGCTTCGGCAACTTCTGCAAGCTTTGAAAACAGCCGAAAATAGCCCTTTGGCACAACTGTTTCGTACTCGAACCAATAGTCGAAAAGATCGCCGACGATATAAAGCTGCTCGCCATCCTTTTTGACGCACTCGAGGAATTCCACAAGCCGCCGTTCTTTCTTGCGGTCTTCTTCCTTTGTGCCTAAACCAAGGTGAGCATCGGAAAAGAAATAGGTTTTGTGCATGTATTGCTGAGTGGTAATTTTCAAAAAATTCAACCGCAGAGATCGCCGAGGTCGCGGAGAAAAAACAAGGTTTAGAACCGCGTGGAAGATAAAGTCACAAAAACATTAAAAGTAGGGGCGTATTGCGATACGCCCCTACAAAAACCTTATTCGTTTTCTGCGAACTCTGCGGTGAAATTATTCAATTAGATAGCGAAAAAAAGGGGGAAAATCAAGGTAAAGACAAATAACCACAGCCTTCAGGCTGGGGATGAGGAACATAACTCTTCACGGGCTTTAGCCCATGCTTGCTTAAAATATCTAAATCAAGATCAGGGCTAAAGCCTGATTATGTTTGGTCGGAAGTAACTCCGGCATAAATGCCGGAGTTATGGTCTGTCACTTTGCCTCGGACTTAGGTGACGCTTTAAGTTTTAACCTTGCAAGTACAATTAAAATATCGTTTTTGAGATTGCTTGTCGAGATTTATGAGGGGTGTGAATAAGATATTACGAAAGAGGCAATGTAACGGTAAACGTGCTTCCTTTGCGCGGTTGGCTTTGCACTTGAATTGTTCCGTGATGCGCTTCTGCAATCCACTGGGCGATAGCGAGTCCTAAACCGCTTCCGTCGACAGCACCAGTTCCTTCGCGCTTGACGCGATAGAAGCGATTAAAGATTTTCGGCAAATCTTTCCGCGCAATGCCGATGCCTGTATCTTGCACATCGACCACCGCGTTGCCATTCACCCGCGAGAGCGACAGTGTGATCTTGCCCCGCGGGGGAGTGTACTTCACGGCGTTTTCCGCAAGATTCAAAAAGAGTTGACGCAGCCGAACGGCATCTCCGTGAATATTTACCGTCCCAAGAGATTTAACTTCGACCTTAATTTTCTTTTTCTCGCCAAGGACTTGCGTATCTTCTGCTATTTCTTGAATCATTGTATCTAATGACACGTTATCAAATTGAAAGACCAACCGTCCGGTTTCCGATTTGATGAGCGTCATTAAGCTTTCCACAATCGAAGAGAGACGGACCAGCTCGTCATGAACGCTCATCAGAAGCTCCCTTGTTGGATTCGGGAGGCGCTTGTTGCGGAGCGCCACTTCGATTTCACCGCGCATAATCGTTAACGGCGTACGAAGCTCGTGAGAAGCATCGGCTGAAAACCGTTGGATTTGAGCGAACGATTCATTCAATCGCGTGATCATGGCATTGAACGTTGCGGTAAGGCGTCCAAGCTCATCGTCCACATTGTGGGCAGGCAATTGCTGGGTGAGATTTTTTGCGCTGATCTCGCGGGCGGTTTTGGTAATCGTATCGACAGGCTTTAATGATTTATGGGCAAGGAACCACCCTCCGATAATTGAAACCAACAGCGCTATCGGGGCGAGAATACGAAAGTTTGAAAACATGTCGTCGAGTACATCATTCAGCTCCTGCAAGGGGTATGCGACAAAGATTTTCACATAGTCGTTTTGCGTAATGGCTAAACGAAACGGCCTGCCTTCGGTGTTTTCGATGTTTACAATTTTGATGGTTCTGTAAGGAATATCGTTAAACTGAAGAGTTTGCTTGCCAAGGCTTGGAGAGCGATAGAGCAAATCTCCATTCCGGTCGAGAATCTGGATATATTGTCTGCGGGGACTTAAGAGCGTATGCTGGTAAATCTGATTCCAAATTTCATCAATGGCGGCTTCCTGGTCGTCGGGATTTTCAGTTTCTGCAGGTGTAACGGATTGTTTGAGTTGTTGGAGCTCTTGAATGGCGCCGCGCTTTAATCGTATCTTCTTTGCCTGCGGCTCGATGAATTCATTAACCCACTTTACTTCATTGTGGAGCGAGCGGTCGAGGTTTTCCGAGAGCGTTGTGCGGGTAAACAGATATGCCGTGCCGCCGAATCCAAGCAGAGTTATGCCCAGCATGGCGGTGTACCACAGTGTAAGCTTTGTCCGGATGGAGTGGAAGAATTGCATTACATATTTTTAAAAACTTCTTTGTCCGAGATATAGTATCCTCTGCCGCGCACAGTGTGGAGAAGCTTTTTCTCGGACTTCTGGTCAATTTTTTTCCGCAGATGGTTGACGTATACGTCAACGATATTCGTTCCCGGATCGAAATCGAATCCCCAAACTTCTTTCGCAAGTTGTTGGCGTGTGATCAGCCTTCCACCGTTGCGCATCAGGAATTCCAGCATCGCGTATTCGCGGGAGGTAAGGTCTATAGTCGCTCCATTGCGTGTAGCTTTATGTGTGACCGTATTAAGCTGAAGGTCGCTTACCTTGAGCACAGTCTTGCTTCTCGTTTCACGCCGCATAAGTGATCGCACGCGGGCTAACAGCTCGTTGAAAGCAAACGGCTTTGTGAGGTAATCATCCGCCCCGAGGTCAAGGCCCTGCACAATATCTTCCGTTCCGCTCCGGGCGGTTAACACCAGAATAGGTGTTTTATTCCCTCCCTTACGCAAGGATTGGAGCACCTCAAACCCGTTCTTCTTGGGAAGAAGAATATCGAGGATGATGAAATCATACTCGGCAGATTTAGCTTTCTTTTCTCCTGTTTTGCCATCCGAAGCGGTTTCGACTTCGTATCCCTCCGCCACCAATCCCTTTTGAATGAAGCGGGCGACTTTCGCCTCGTCCTCTATTAAGAGTATGCGCATGGTTTTTTGTCAATGACAATGTTTGCGTGCAAAAAGTAAGGGGAATTTGTACTTGTAAAAGTTAGTTTATATTCAGAACATTTTCAAATCAAAATAACAACATTGTAGGGCAAGAAAAGCCTCACTTTCCGGTTTGAAACTCTGTTTTTTTTCTGTATATTTTTCATATACAAGATAGAAATTTCTTGCGAACAATCAGTGAGATTAAGCACAACGCCAATGAAAAAACACCTTCTTCCTCTTATTGCCCTCGTTTTGTTGCAAGGGTGCGTCCAAACCATTGCGATCCGCACCGTTGGCGGCATTCTGGATTACGGTTTTGAGGCTTTCAACGAGGAAAGCGACATTCAATTAGCCCACGAGGCTCTCGGCTCTAATTTGAAACTGTTAGAAGCCCTTTTAAAAGGCGATCCGGATAACAAGAAACTCCTTGTCCTTGCATCGCAAGGCTATACCGCGTATGCGTTCGCCTTTGCCGAAGACGATAGTGTAGAACGAGCACGAATATTCTATTTGCGTGGAAGGGACTATGCGCTGAGGATGCTCCATGCCAATGCAGTGTTTCAATCTTCACTCAATAAGGATATTGCCACGTTCACAAAATCCTTGCAATCGTTTTCGAAAGAAGATGTGCCCGCGCTATTTTGGGCCGCGTTTAACTGGGGGAGCTACGTCAATATCACCCGAACGGATCTCGATGCCATTGCCGACCTGCCGAAAGTCCTTGCCATGATACAGTTTGTTGCCGATAATGACCCAACATATTATTACGGTGGAGCGTACTTATTTCTCGGAGCGATGGAAGCGACCACGCCAAAAATGCTCGGAGGAAATCCGGAGAAAGCCAAAGGGTATTTTGAGAAATGTCTTTCCATCAATGGCGGAAAGTTTTTGATACCGTATATCTATTACGCTAAAACATACGCTGTGGGCCAGCAGAACCAAGAATTATTCGAATCATTGTTGAAGAAAGTTGATGAGGCTTCGCTGAATGTGTTGCCCGAAGCGCGCTTTGCCAACGCCGTTGCAAAGAAAAAAGCGCTGTTGTTGCGAGAAAAAATGAACGAGCTTTTCTAAATTGTAACCAGTCAATAATGCAGGAGATGGTGTGAAGAAAATTTTATCAGCTATACTTTTGAGTTATTTGCTGTTCAGTACGTGCCTTTCCCAGCAGTACACCATTAAGTTTGGAACCGTCGCCCCCGACGGCAGCACGTGGATGAACGTTATGAGAGAATACGATGCCGCCATACGAAAAGAAAGCGGCGGACGCGCAGGGTTCAAATTTTTCGCTGGCGGAGTCCAGGGCGATGAAAAAGCCGTACTGAGAAAAATCCGGTTCGGGCAACTCAGCAGTGCGGGATTTTCCGGCGTAGGTATGGGGGAAATTGCGCCGCTTGTGCGTATTCTGGACACTCCCTTCCTCGTCCGCAATTACGCTGAAATGGATTACATTTATCAAAAATTTTCCAACGATTTTGAGAAAGCATTCGAAGATGGCGGATATATCCTGTTGGGATGGGCGGAAGTCGGGTTTGTCCATGTGTTCACGAATACAATCGTGCAGAAACCCGAAGACCTGAAATCCGTAAAAATGTGGGCGTGGGAAGGTGATCCCATTGCCGAGGTTGCTTTTTCCGAGCTTGGCATCACTCCAATCCCCCTGCCGCTTGAGAATGTTCTTACTTCCCTGCAGACAGGTCTTGTTGATGCTTTTTACACTTCTCCGTACGCGGCTGTTACCCTGCAATGGTACACGAAGGTCAAATATATGATTGATGCGCCCCTTGCCGATGCGGCAGGCTCCGTGCTTATTTCAAAAAAATATTACGATACCATGCCAAAGGATCTTCAAGAGATTCTCGTCCGCAACGGTCGTCTTTATATGGCGAAATTGACGAAGCTTAGCCGCAAAGACAACCAAGATGCGATAGAACAATTTAAAAAGCGCGGCGTGCAAATTCTGAAAGTTGATCCGAAAGATTTGCCAAAGTACATAGATATGGGCGCTCGTGTTCGAAAGAAACTTGTCGGTAGAACAATGTTTACCGATGAATTCGTCCAGCGGGTCGAGAAAGAGCTTGATGAATTCCGAAAGCATCCTGCAAAATAGGGAGATCGTGTGAAACTGATTCAGAAAATTGATCAGTGGATTAACCGGCTCGAAGGAGGGTTGCTGATCTTCCTGTTGAGCATCATGGTTATTCTTGCCTTCCTCCAAGTTGCTCTCCGCAATTTATTTTCAACAGGCATCCCCTGGGGCGATATTTTGCTTCGGCAAATAGTTCTGTGGCTCGGTTTCTTAGGCGGAACATTAGCCACAAGCCAAGAACGGCATATCCACATTGATGCATTCGCTCACTTTATGTCCCCACGGGTGAGAGCAGCAGTGAGGATTTTCACCAATCTCTTTGGGGCTGTCGTTTGCCTTCTCCTCTTCCAGGCTGCGGTACGCTTCGTGCAATCCGAAATTGAAGCGAACACCATGATTTTTAAACAGATTCCGGTCTGGTATGCGGAAGTCATTATACCATTCGGCTTCGGACTGCATGCGATTCATTTTCTTATTCGTTCTTCTTTGAGCGCAAGTGAAGCGTTGCAGAAGGAGAGCGCAGAGTGAATTTCTGGCTTCTCGTTTTTGTCATTGTTCTCCTTGCTCTCTTAAGCGCCCCGCTCTTTACGGTCTTTGCCGCTTTTGTGATTTTTGCTTTTTCAGCGGTAGGGACCGACCCCTCTGTTATTATCATCGAGCTGTACCGGATTGCCGAGACCCCGATGCTCGTTGCAATCCCATTGTTCGTTTTTGCGGGATACCTCCTTGCGGAAAGTAAGGCTCCACGACGCCTCGTCAATTTTGCTCAGGCGCTCTTTGGGTGGAGCACCGGCGGGCTTGCCATTGTTACCATCGTAACGTGCGCGTTTTTCACAGCCTTTACGGGCGCTTCGGGTGTCACGATTATTGCTCTGGGCGGCATGCTCTTTCCCATTTTGCTGAAGGAGCAATATCCCGAAAAGTTTTCTCTCGGCTTAGTGACTGCATCGGGGAATATCGGTCTCCTGTTTCCGCCAAGTCTTCCGGTTATTCTTTACGGAATCATTGCCAACGTCAGCATTGATAAGTTGTTCATTGCCGGCTTAATTCCAGGCATCATCCTTATCCTCTTTCTTGCGGGATACAGCGTTTATACCGGTGCGAAGTTCAAAGTCCCGAAAATACGGTTTTCATGGGCGAATGTCTTTTCCACGGCGCGGGCGGCGGCATGGGAAATTCCGCTCCCTATTCTTATTATCGGAGGAATTTACGGCGGCGTGTTTACCGCAACGGAAGCGGCCGCAGTTACCGCGTTCTACGTCTTTATTGTTGAAGTCTTCGTGTATCGCGACTTGCATATTTTTAAAGATGTTCCCCGCGTGATGAAAGAAAGCATGATGCTCGTGGGCGCCACGCTTTCGATCTTGGGCATCGCCTTCGCACTGACAAACTATTTTGTGGACCAGCAGGTTCCGCAAAAGCTCCTGGGCCTTATTCAAAATGAAATCACGAGCCAGATGACGTTTCTGTTGATTCTGAATGTCTTCCTGCTGGTTGTTGGCATGATGCTGGAGATGTTTCCGGCTATTATTGTTGTTGTGCCGTTGATCTTGCCTATTGCGCAGGAGTTTAACGTTAACCCGCTCCATCTCGGCATTATCTTCCTTACGAACCTCGAAGTGGCATATCTTGTGCCGCCGTTCGGGTTAAATCTGTTCCTCTCAAGCCTGCGATTCCGCAAACCGGTGTTCGGCGTCGCGCGCGCGGTATTTATGTTCCTTTTGCTCGAGCTTATTGCATTACTGTTTATTACTTACGTTCCGCAATTCAGCTTGTGGCTGGTAGAAACGATGGGAACAAAATAAACCTCAAAAAATGAAATCACGTAGATAGTTAACGTGTAGCGTATTCGCAAGGCGACAAAGCCACTCGAAAGCTTTTTAATCAGCGAATTCTTCGCTGAATTCCTTTTGGTAGATTATCTTGAATTGCCCAGAAGAATGCATCAAGTTGTGTTTGATGCAAGCGGATTGGCATCCTGGATTTACCTCGTGCTTCGTGGTCTTTACCGCCTTAGCCCTTAAACAATCGTAGAATAGATTCAGCACTCCGGTCAGATACTAACCTAAAATCCAATGGTTATCTCCGATGTTTCTCAGGAACATGTCATGTAATATCGCAAATGACAATTGACTGGTTTGCCCCTTCTTGACTAATTTCCCTTGTCTCAAGAAATACCAAGTACTTGGGATTGCGCCTCATCGATGGGTGGGGTATATTTTTATCAGTGTTTTGTAGTTGAACATGTGGTAGCGTAGGATTACCGGAAGTACGTCATCCTTTTTGAGGGTGAATTTAAAATTCAGCATATTTGTTTTTATGCTCGTTTACTCTCACGTTGACATGTTGAACAGTAAGCATCCTCTAGACCGCCCTTTCTCCGAATATATAGTTTTTACTCCATCTAGTTTGCGAGGATTAAGCAGATAATCTGAACCGTTTGTTTCTATTTTTAGGTTTGTTGCAAGTAGAGAAAATATCTGCGTACGTCTTATAAATTGTCATTCTGGGTAGGTCTATTGCCGCATAACCAACCCTCCGGGTCTGATTTTTACCGATCGAACTAGTATCGAAGCCGGGCATGACAAATTAGGCACCAATCAAATAAAAATAGTAGTGCCTCATTCAAAATCATCAACAATCCAAAAAAGGAAAGGAGAGGATCCACCATGCGCGTTCTCATGATTGTCGCACTGGCTGCGTTTGTCTTTGCAGCCCCAGAGGTGCTCGCTCAACGATGGCTTCGTCAGCTACCACAAAAGCCGGAAAGCGAGCTGACATTTAGAGATTACCAGCAGGCGTTTGAGCGTCATTACAAAGAACACCCGATAGATTTGAAATTAGATAAGCTAAGACCAACGTTTAAATTTCAAGCTGGTCAGGAAGAGCGAGAGCGAGTGGAGATAGAAGAGCATAAGATGTTTAAGCGCTGGGAATGGTTCACCGAACCAAGGGTATATCCAAGTGGCAAGTGGGATTTTGAAAAAATAGACGCCATACGAACCAGATTGGAAAAGGATGATAATGAACTTGTAATGAGGCAAGCTAAAATAAGTTCATTGAATGTCAGAATCGTGGAGGGAAGGATTATTTGGCCTTTCCGGAATATCTGGACGCCTTTAGGTCCTTCTGATGCTGTAGGTGGCACGAACATGGGACGAGTGAATTGCATTAAATTTGATCCGAAGAATTCTAAAATTGTCTATCTTGGTGCACCTGATGGTGGTGTTTGGAAAAGTACTGATGGAGGAACAACCTGGGCGCCCAAGTTCGATACACAGCCCACATTGAGTGTGGGGGATATTGCTATTGACCCCGCAAACACAAATATCATTTATGTATCTACAAGTGACGCTTTTGGATACGGTTCTCCGTTTTGGGGCGGTACCTACAGCGTCGGAGTGATGAAAAGTACAGATGGCGGCAATACGTGGGCAGCAACTGGTCTTAGCTGGACAGTTGGTCAAAACCGTACTATTCGACGCCTCGTCATCCATCCTTCTGATAGTAAAATATTGCTTGCGGCGACAAGCAATGGTCTCTACCGTACGGCGGATGCTGGCGCAACGTGGACGCAAATCTGGGCTACGAGTACTTTTGATGTCGAATTTCAGCAGGACAACGGTAAGATTGTATACGCGACCACTACTCAAGTATTCAAGAGCACCGATGCAGGGGCAACATTTAGCTCATTGACGGCAACTTGCGCCGGTTCTCGATATAATATAGAGATAGCCCGCAGTAATCCGAAAGTACTCTATACGTTGTGCACAAGCGGAACCGTACAGAAAAGCACCGATGCAGGGTCTACTTGGACGACAACGACTTCGCCAGGTGTTACGCTGTATGGATACTATGACAATGTATTGGCTGTTTCGCCTGTTGACGAAAAAATTGTGTACGTCGCCGGCTTCAATATAAAACGCAGCACTGATGGAGGCACTACATGGAGCAGCGTCAACACTGCAGGACATGTTGATAATCATTGTATTACGTTTTTGTCCGGAAGCAGCTCTACAATTTTATGTGGGAACGATGGCGGGATTTTCAAAACTACCAACAGTGGTAACACCTGGAGCAGTCTCAACAAAACCTTGTCCATTACCCAATTTTATCGGTTGGGTATTAGCAAGACAGATGCGAACATTATGGTCTGCGGCGCTCAGGATAACGGCAATATGAAGTATAATGCAGGAACCTTCACCAACGTTACTAATGCAGACGGGATGAAAGGTTTCATAGACTGGAGTAACTCCAACGTCATTTATGCAGGCATCCAATACGGTGGTTTTTACCGCAGCATTAACGGAGGGACTTCTTTCACTGGCGTCAGCACGCCAAGCGGTGGTGCGTGGGTTGCGCCCTGGTGTCAAGATCCGACAGTGGCGAATACAATTTATGCCGGTACCAACAAGGTGTATAAAAGCACGAACCAAGGGACCGCGTGGACAGCTATCAGTGGCTCATTGTCCGGCATAGGGTCATTTACGGTGCTTAAGGTTGCCCCAAGCAACGCCAAATATATCTACGCGGGCAACGGCAACAAGCTTTATCGTACAAAGGATGGCGGTACGAACTGGACGGATATAACTGCCGGACTTCCTGTTGCTGGAAACTACCTTATGGACGTGGCAATTCATGATTATGATCCCAACATCGCCTACGTAACCTTCAGTGGTTATACGGCAGGTGAAAAGGTGTACAGAACATGCAACGGCGGTGGTGCATGGAGCAATATGAGCGGCACATTGCCCAATATGCCGGTCAACTGTATTGTGCATCAAAATACTAACAATGCTTTATATGTTGGCACAGATGCAGGAGTGTACTATATTAATGACGACCTCAGCGACTGGATCCCTTACAAATGGGGTTTACCCAATGTTATAGTGGATGAGTTGGAGATACACTATGGCAAGAACATAATACGAGCTGCTACCTACGGACGTGGAGTGTGGCAGGCTCCCTTGAAATAGTGCATTACAACGTTGCTTAGGCTACATGCCAAAGGCGGGGTGGAGGGTTTTGATTTTTCTGACCGAGCCATACCAAATTGATTGACCCGCTTCAAGAAAAACCACCACCTCATTACTTTGCATCAGTTTTTTCTCGGCGTCATCTTTCGGTGTCCAGCTTTTCTCTTCTTTCAACTCCACTTGATATACGGAGCCGGAAGTTTTGCCTACGAGTGTATCTTTTTTTCCGGTGGGAACAGCCACATCACGATCAACCAATACCGGAGAATTCACTTTTCGCAGGGTAGCATCATAGTATTTCCCTTGCACCCAGGCGGTTCTGATAGAGAGCGCGGCATCTTTTTTTACAACTATATATATGAAGTAGGAGGTAAGAAGGGGTTTTTGAGTAACTCCCCGCACGCTGTCTCCTTCGGGTATGCCGGAAGTTGTTTGGCGGCTGTAGGCAAATGTTTTCTTCACTGGCGACTGCGCCACGAGTCCTTCAGTGATTACCATAAGGATACACAAGAATATCAGTTTCATAATCCATCCCTCCAATAATAGTTATATGTTAAACAATCGGCTTCAAACATGCAAATATGATATAGATGGTCATGCTTCGAACGGAGGCTTTACGAAAGCAAAAGGTAACCGGCGCTGATGGAAAGTTTTCCATAGCGACTATAGTCAAACCAGTCGCATGGTAAGAGGTTACACTATAGAACAACATACTGCTGGTTACTCGCTATTGAGAGTACCTCTAGCAATACCAAATTCTTGGTATTGCACAATGGATCGGTTAGTTCTATATTCTGCGGTTGTGAATCCTTCCAAGCAAGATTTCATTCGCGCCGAGGTTCTGAATCCCAACTTCTCCAAAAAAAGAACCGATTCCTGCCGCCGGAGCAAGTGACGCCCGATGATGTACCCGTCTTTACGCCACCGCAGATTCGTTGATGGGACACCGGCTGGAGATATAACTATGAGGTCAACGACTACTTTGATAACGGAGACATACTTATTCCAAGCTCAAAGGACGAGCCTATCGTTTTGGAGATTCCCTTGCGTGAGCTATTTATTATTGGACATCGTGGGGCTCCGCATCACTTCCCGGAAAATACAATCGCGTCGTTTAAAAAAGCGCTTGATCTCGGAGCAAACGGTTTAGAGAAGGAGAAACGAAGATGGGAATGTCAAAAAGCTGTCTTCCGACTCACTCTTTGTTGAAAAAGTACGCGATATCGTCGAGCGTATCTCCTCCATCCGGCAACGCAGTTATTCTCTGCGTGGATGAAAAAAGCCAAATTCAGGCTCTCGATCGTACGCACCAAGGGTGCGTACTTAGCACAAACGATGTTTTATTTTGAATATTTAGATTATTCCCCAAAGCCAGTACCTATAACTATTTTGAAAAATAGTGTAAAAAAGCTTGACTTTGAGTACTTGAAAAACTATTTTATACAACATTATGTTAGCGATAACATTTTTGACGTTTTTTTGGTGTGTGCTCTTTTTTTTCCCACGTATGTTAGCGCTAACATACGTGGAACTCTGACACATTTCGAGAATCAATTAATTGCAAACCTCTAAAACACCTTTAGGACGTAATATGAAAGATCTCACCAGAATAGTTTTTGTGGGAATAGTATTCCTTGCCGGTTGTGCGAAGACTAACTCGCCGCAGGATCATCACGTCGTATGGAAAGACAACCCTCCGATACTTTTTTCAGATGAGGAAGTGAAGTCTGAGATCTCTCAAAAAATGATCCAGGTCCAAATTTTTTTGAAAGCGCATCACCTTGACGGTATCCTTCTCACCCAAGTTCGAAATGTACATTGGATCACCGCTGGTTTAGCAAACAGTCAGATCGTATTAAACAAGGACGTTGGTGCGGCATCTCTTCTTATTATGAACGATGGATCGAAGTATGTCATCTGCAATGGGAGTGAGGCTGGTCGTCTGATGGATGAAGTGCTTGGGAAGTTGGGCTATGTATTGAAACAGTACAACTGGTTTGAAGCAAATAAGGAAAAGGATGTGCGCGGTGAACTGATAAAAGAGATTTCACATAACGGTAGGATAGGAAGTGATATTGATTATCCAGCTACCGTATTCATAGGTGACAATTTTCGAAAGCTGCGCTACAGCCTAACGGAAACAGAGATAAAACGTTATCGTTGGCTAGGCAGACAAACCACTGAAGCTGTAGAAGAAGTGTGCAGAAATGTAAAGCAGGGGATGAATGAATATCAAATCGAAGCAATAACGGCCTCGTCACTTCGGTCGAGAGGAATCATGCCGACAGTACTGCTCATTGCGGTCGATGACCGTATTTTCAAATACCGGCATGCGTTGGCGGGCGGTGCAACGCTACAACACTATGCAATGATCAATGTTGTTGCTGAAAAGTGGGGGATGCCAATTGCTGTAACGAGGTTCGTTCACTTCGGCCCGCTGCCGGCAGAATTAGAGACGAAGCTTCAAAAAACTGCAAGGGTTAATGCGCAGTTTGAGTTGGCCACCGTACCTGGAACTGCGTGTGCCGACATTTTTGAACGGTGTAAAGTATGGTACGCGGAAGCAGGTTATCCCGATGAATGGAAAAAACACCATCAAGGCGGTGCAATTGGGTATGATGACCGGGAATTTGTCATTTACCCTGGAATTCAAGAAACGGTGCAGGAGAACCAAGCCTTTGCCTGGAATCCAACTATTACAGGCGCAAAGGTTGAAGATACAATTATCGCGTTTAAGGATCGCATTGAAGTTGTTACAAGATCGGATGGCTGGCCAATGATCAAAATAGAGATCAACGGAAAAATCTACGAGCAGCCTGGAATTCTCATACGATAATTTGTTTACCGGTCTCTCACAATGAATGAGATTTATAATATATTGGAGGCGCTCTGACTTCCATCTATAATAGAGGGGGGTTGACATGTGTGGTGATTGAGAATAAAATTCTGAAGGCCGAGTTTCTTCCTGAAATTGGCGGAAAGATGATCACATTGACAAACGTGGAAACAGGCCATCAATTTCTGTTAGAATCTCAGCTTCCGGGAAAGCACTATAAGCGAGCAGAATACGGCACACGCTTTGAGGAGTATGATGCAAGCGGTTTTGACGAATGCTTCCCAACCATTGAAGCTTCTGTTTATCGGCCGGGGAATACTAGTGGTCGTCAACGCACTTTTGATTTCCCCGATCATGGGGAATTATGGTCAAGACCGTGGGAGTTTCGTGTCGAAGATAATGCGTTGGACTTCTCTATTCAGGGAGTGAATGCTCATTATCAACTACAAAAGAAAATCACGATAGAAGACAATCGGCTTATAATTCACTATATCCTGACCAATTTTATGGACGACCCTTTTTTGCATCTCTGGTCAGCGCACCCATTGTTAAAAGTGTCTCCGGCTTCCAAAATAATCCTTCCTGAAGATATTGACCATGTAATTCTAAACTGGGCCTCGGATGAAAAAATTGGAAAGCTTGAAGAGAAAGTGCCTTGGCCATTTCTCTCTGCGACTCATGAAGTAAGAGATTATTCCGTTGTTCAGGAACGGAGCTTGGGAATAGCGGTAAAGTGCTTCGCAGATATACTACAAGATGGTTTTGCCGGCTTGTATGACATAAAAACAGGTCAATCACTCTTGTTTGAATTCGACCCTAAGGAGATTCCGTATCTTGGCATTTGGCTGTGTTATGGTGGTTGGCCAGCGGGTGCACAAGAAAAACATCTAACGGTCGCATTAGAGCCATGTACCGGCCGGTCTGATTCTTTACGCAAAGCCACTGAGAAGCACAAATGTGCCATAGTGGAGCCAAAAAGCGTGAAAGAGTGGAGCTTGGAAATTAGTTTTTGGCAAGGCCTCCCGCCTTTGAGACGAACTTCCGCACGTTTCAATCAATCATCTTTCTCTGTAACGTAGTTGACAGCGGGTCAGAATAAAATCTATTTTTTTCGTTTTTACTGATGAGCATATGCGCTTAAGTGAATAAGGTAATTAAACAACATTGTGAATAAAGAAACGCAGTGGGTTAAAAAAGTTTTTGCTGAAAAGTTTGGCTACAACAAAGATTGGATTGTTATCCGCTCGCCCGGCAGGGTTAACTTAATCGGAGAGCATACGGACTATAATGAAGGATTTGTTCTCCCTGCCGCGATTGACAAGGCAATCGTTTTTGTAATCGCGCCGCGCGTTGATGGCTGTTGCCGTTTTTATGCCGCGGACATTGATGAAAACTATGAGTGTCATAGAGGACTACTTCAAAAGTCCGCACAAGGCTGGCCCAATTATCTGTTGGGAGTTATTGATCAATTCCAAAAGGCAGGTCACGAGATTGGTGGATGCGATCTTGTGTTTGGAGGGGATATTCCCATTGGAGCCGGGCTTTCTTCCTCGGCAGCGATTGAAGCGGGCTTCGCATTTGGTTTGAATGAATTGTTTGATTTTAAAATAGACAGAGTAAGGCTTGTCAAGCTTGCGCAAAAAGCGGAAAACGAATTCGTCGGTGTGCAATGCGGCATTATGGATCAGTTCATCAGCATATTTGGAGAAGAAAGAAAAGTGCTCAGGCTGGACTGCCGCTCATTAGAATATGAATATGTTCCGTTTGAGCGCGACGACATTCGTACTGTTCTATGCGATACGCAAGTGCGGAGAGCGTTAGCATCATCTGAATATAACGTGCGACGTCGCGAATGTGAATTAGCTATCAACACCCTGCGGCGTTTTGACAATAACCTCAAGAGCTTGCGAGATGTGAGCTTGGATTTTCTTATGAATCACAAAAAGGATTTAGAACCGGTGCTCTATAATAGATGCGAGTATGTGATCCGCGAAAATGCACGTGTGCTTCAAGCCTGTGAAGATCTTAAGCAAAACGACTTTCGTTCTTTTGGCGAACGAATGTATGAATCACACCAAGGTCTTCGAGATGGCTATGAGGTCAGTAGTCCGGAGCTTGACTTGCTTGTTGAACTTGCGTCCGCTACCGGAGGCGTGTTAGGTGCGAGAATGATGGGCGCGGGCTTTGGTGGCTGTACTATCAATCTTGTTGAGGAATCTCACGTCGAACGGTTTTCAGAGACCATTCAAAGACAGTATCGTGAAAAAACCGGTCAAGATATCAAAGTATATATAACGAGCATACAATCGGGGACAAAAAAAGTTGTAGAAGAACAAATTCATGTGTAACGATTTACGGATGAAAGGAGATGTGTGCACGAGGGGTAAGAATTCTTAAGCGCAATTTGCAGGGGTGAGGGGAGGGAGTTCAAGAGGAAGACATTGTAGATATAAATAATTCACGCGATGCAATACATAACACACTTTATTAGGAGGCAAATCTATGAGATATTTGATTTTCCTTGTCACGGTCGCTTTGATGGCGACCTTTTGTGCGGAGAGCCTCTTTGCACAAATACTCGAACCCATTGGTGGTCCTTACACAGCGGATACAAATACTGTGCTGCTTCTGCACTTCGATGGGAACTTGACGAACGCTGCCGCTGCTGTAGGGAAAACGGCAGCAAACGCTGTGGCACGCACTACAAATCCAGCGAAGATATACTTCCTTAACAATAGTGGTGTTGCTGGCATGGGGCAATGTGTCCGGATTGACAACTCATCGAGCAGTGATTCATCCTATATTACTGTTGATGATACTGCTGCTTTGGATTTGACGGGCAATTGGACAATAGAGGCATGGGCAAACATTTTTACCTTCGGGCAAACGTCGAACGATTACCGTTGGGTACCTCGGGTCGTGATGAAACCCGGAGACGATGTGTTCTATATGCCTAATTACTGGCTTGAAATGTGGGGTGACAATCGGCTCTTCCATGCAGGCTACTACACAACCAACGGTGACTGGATCAGTGTTACATCCCCCAACAACATGTTTGTTCCTGGTGAATGGGTGCACCTTACATTTATTCGGGATACAACACGTGCATTTATCGCTTGCATGGTGCACGATGCAAACAGGAATCTTAAAGGATTCCTCACGAAAGGCTTCGATAAAGCGAAAGACATTCCCCAAATCAATAGACAAAAACTTCACATTGGTTGGGCTGGTGCAGTTGGCATTTCTACAGCGAGCACTGATTCATGGCTGGACGGGTTTGTAGATGAAATCCGCGTCAGCAAAGTTGTGCGTAATTTTGCTGGACCTCCTGTTATTCAGGATATAACTGTTCTACCAAACCAGCCATCTACGATCCCTTCGTACGATGTCTCAGTGACAGTGTTCCCGTTGAATGCGAACGGAAGAATCACTAATGCAGTTTTGTACTTTAGGACGGACACTGTAGGAGCGTTCACTGGATATAATATGACACCGGCCGGCACTAATAAATTTACCGCCTCAATTCCGGGTCAGGCTTTTGGCAAAAGGGTTCAATACTATGTGAAGTGCACGGACGACAATGGGTATTCCTCCCTCTCGCCGGTAGATGCCGAGGCGACAACGAGCCCAACGCGCTATGCGTTCTGGGTGTTTCAGCCGAATGCCAAGACACTCGATGTAACATTTGAAGAAGGGTTGAGCGGAAAGCCGGTTGACCACTCTACGAACAACGCTAAGATTATCACTCACAAATATCTTGAGTATTCAACTGATCGTCCTACGGTGAGCGGTGGACAATATTCATTGTTTCTGCAATCACATGCTGGTGTAGTGGTTGACTCGAACTGGGTCGAAGCGGAATCACCATTCTTAGCGGCTGAAGAGTTCACGCTTGATGCTTGGATCAAAGCGGATTCGGCGGACTTGCACGCAACGCGGATCATTATTAACCCAACAAAAGAGGATGATTGGAATAACGCCAATTTTGAGCTTAGCTTCCGAAATGGTGCTGCAGGGAAGCCTGTATTTACCGGACGTTACTGGCATTCCTCAGGGGCAGTTGTATTACAAGATACTGCCGTAGCTGCGACGGCTCATGTCGGCAAGTGGCGTCACATTATTCTCGAGCGAAGCAAGTCTAACGGTGTTTTTGGGATGGCGATTCGAAACGAGAACGATCAATTGATGTATAAGACGTTCAAGACAGAGAGCCGAGCGCCTCTTATGGCTGGTGCACCACTTCGCATCGGTAGGTCATGGTTCCTCACGACTGATAATTGGTACGTAGCGCCATTCAGAGGGAGGATAGACAATGTCAAAGTCTATAACTATCCTGCTGTCGGTCTTGTAACAGATGTTTCAGATGGAAGCACGGATGGAATTCCATGGGTATTCGATCTGCAGCAAAATTACCCCAACCCCTTCAATCCGTCAACGGAAATCCAGTTCACTGTTCCCAAGTTTGGGCAGGTCTCTCTTGTAATCTTTGATCTCCTCGGCCGAAAAGTCAAAACACTTATCAACGAGGAACGTCATGCAGGTCAACATAAGGTGACTTGGACTGGTACCAATAATGAGGGTGTTGCCGTAGCTACCGGTGTCTATTTCTATGAGCTGAGAGCGGGTGATTTAAGGAAGACTCAAAAGATGCTCTTAATACGTTGATGTATAAACTTTCACGGAGGCTGGTTTGATATCCAGCCTCTGTGGAAGGCTTGAAACGAATAGCGGATAACAAAGATTGATTATGCAAAAGCGTTCACTATATGGGGTGCTGTGTTGTGTCGTGCTGTATTTATACTTCAGTGGTTGTCAAACGGGAGTTGAGCCTTCGCCGAATCCAGGCATCTTGAGGATAACACTGAAGGCTGATGAGGCAGATACGACAATTATCATCCAGAGTGATACCTCGCGCTTTTCAAGGTGGGATGAGTTTTATTTCTTCATCTCGCAGGGAAGGCTCTATCGTGGCAGGAATTATGCGTTGTTGTACGCAGACCTCACTATTGAGCGAACTCCGGGCACCATTCTTAACATCCTTCAACGAGAATGGCTTAACGGTGCTCCAATCAAGCCAACCGATGTAACAGAAATCAACACGAAAAATAGCAGGTATAGCAAGAGCGTGATCTTCGAATCGTATGTTCCGCCTGGGGATTACGATTCACTTTCATTTGCCCTTATAGCCTATGAAATTCTCACGTTTGTGCCGAAGGTTTATCAGAATCCCGTTCAACTGCCGATGGGAACAGCTCCGCAAATTCAATTCCCGGCACACATCACAGTGCATGAAGATCGTGTCACACAAATTGATATTGAAATCTCTCCGTTCCGATCGCTTAGCCGCTATCGGGATTCTTTTTTGTTTGACAGGAAGATCAAAATTATCGGTGTTCAAAATCTGTGATTCATAGTATATGTGGTGAGTGCTTATAGGCGAACTTGCTATTTCAGTGCATGGTAAGTCGGGAAAACGATATACCATATCATGAAGAATTTAGGGAAGGGATTTTTTTGTAACAGGATTGCTATGAAACGAATAATTGACATTGCACAAGTTGTGCTGATTATAAGTTGTGCCTTATTGCTTATGACTTGTGAAAGGCCCACTTCGCCACCTCGCCCTAACAATCCTCCAGACACACGACTAACGAATATCCCTAAGGATAATGATACTGTCTTTGCTCTGGTAACAATGAATTGGAGTGGTGGAGATAATGATGGTTTTATCGCTCGGTATCAACATCGCTATTTCACATATCATCTTGCCCCCGGTACGAACAATACCTGGACGCTGTTCGACTCAACGAACTGGGCTGATACAACTGGAATGAGCGTTACCATTGCATTCAATTCAACAGAGAGCATAAATCGCCAGCGATTCTTAGTAAGAGCGGTTGATAATGATGGGGATGCTGATCTCATCCCTGCAGAGAAGATACTCTATACTACCAGAACCACGCCGCCCATAACAAAAATTGTGAGTCCGGCGCGAAATGGCGTTGTTCTTGCGGTTGATCATGTGACCGATTGGTGGTCCGGAGTGCTGCTGACTTTCAAGGCAACCGATCCTACAACGGGGGGCAAAGTGGTGGAGTACGCATGGTCGGTGGATGGCAACCCGTGGAATTGGGGCGAAGATACAGTTGTGCATATTCCGCCTAATAAATTTAAGCAACCATTGAACGGGGTACATTTCATTAAGGTAACATCTCGCAACAACACCAATCTTGTGGATCCGGTGGGTGATTCCATCTCTGTTCAGTTGATGATACCGCCCTTTGATAAGAAGATATTGATTATTGATGAGACGGATGAGTTCAATAATCCCTTTATCACATTGGGCATTCAAGATTCCACGGTAGATCGATTTTACGCGGAAGTATTTCCCGGCTCAGATTCATGGGATTTTAAGAAAAACGGGATGCCGCCTCGGGATGTGCTTGGACACTATAAACTGGTTGTGTGGCACGCCGATGATGTTCCTGCTGCAACGCCGCACAAAATCTCAGATCCCAACAACATTGCGGTTTTTACGGACTATCTAAAAGTGGGTGGGAAGTTTCTTATGAGCGGCTGGAGAATTTTGAAATCATTTGCTTACTACGATAACTTCCCATTTACATTTCAACGAGGGACATTCGTGTACGATTACCTGCATATTTACACGGTTGATGAGACGCAAATCATAGGGGATTGTCTTGGCGGGCAGGGTTCACCAGGAGCCTTCAGTGATTTTCGCGCCGATTCCGCTCGGCTTGCCTTTTTCCCTTATGATGGGAAGCTTGCGCAAGTAAATCTCATTACAAAGATGGCGGGGTTTACGGATGTTCTCTATTCGTATGTGAACTCGAGCAACAGTCCGTTTGTAAAGTACCGCGGCCGAGCAATTGCTCTTCGCTACTATGGCACTGTGTTCGATGCGGTGGTGCTGGGATTCCCGATGTATTTTATTAGGAAAGATGATGCAAAAGTGATGGCCGGAGAGATTCTTCAAAGCCTCCATATCAATTGATGAGTGTTTTTATGTCTAAGGGTATGCTTATGGTAAATTGCAGAGCGCTCGCTTTTACACTGGTACTCTGCCTTGTCAGTACGATGTCATTGTTGGCGCAAAGTATCGGTAAGATTGCCGGAACTGTTCGCGATAAACAAACAGGGGAAGTTTTGCTTGGTGTCAATGTGGCAGTGAAGGGGACGACACTTGGCGCGGCGACCAATGAAGATGGTTTTTATTACATTCTTCGCGTTCCTCCAGGGATGCATCAACTTCAGGTTTCTATGATTGGTTACAGAACTGTTACGATCCGAGAGGTGCACGTACAAATTGATTTGACGACAGAAATTAATGTGCAGCTCGAGCAATCGTCCGTTGAGATGGGCGAGGTCGTTATCACGGCAGAGCAGAAATTAGTACAAAAGGATGTTACCTCGACTCGCCGGACGGTTTCGCGGGAGACTATGCGAGAAACGCCCGGTCTTGAGTCGGCAGGCGATATTTTCAAATTGCAGGCAGGCACCGTTCTCTCGAGTGTACCGCAAACGTTGAGATTAGCAGATGGTTCTCAACTCCAAGTGCGGGATGAAAGCTTGAAGGATATTCACATCCGCGGCGGGCGTGGCGGTGAGATTCTTTATATGGTTGATGGCATGCCCGTTACCCATCCGATCTATGGCGGACGGGATGTATTGGATCTCAATGTGGTAGATGTTGAGAACGTTGAGCTTCTCACCGGAGCGTTCAATGCTGAATATGGTCAAGCACAATCAGGGGTGGTCAATATCACAACGCGCAGCGGCGGAGAGCACTACAAAGGGGGTATTGAATACAAAACCGATGAGTGGAAAGTTTTCGGAGAATCCTATAGTACTCATTACGGCTCATTCTATCTTGGCGGACCCGAACCGATGACGCAGAAATTACTTCCTGCGTTGGGAATTAAGGTGCCAGGGGAGATAAGTTTTTTTGTCTCCGGCAATGGGAGCCTGACGAATACTCCCTACAATAACAACCGTTCAAGGGATAAGTTTTCATTATTTGGTTTTCAGATCACGGAAAAACAAGATAATGCACAAAACCTGAACGCAAAGATCAACTATGATATTACCTCTGCGTATAGGTTAGCGCTCAGTTATCATGGTTCTTGGAAACAATGGAGCAGCTTTGATTGGGCGTGGAGGGATTATCATAACAAGACCGCCGCCTATAAACGCAATAACCACGCCGCGAATTTGATGTTTAGTCATGTGCTTTCTAAATCAACCTACTATAGTTTGAATTTCGGTTACCTTGGGGTGACATATAACGGCTCATGGAATGGCAAGAGACCTGTTGATTTTTGGATAAAAGATAGCACCGGCAGATTGATATCAACCATTGCTTCACCACAAATAGACCCGCGCACGGGTTTTTATGATAACCGGGGATTTGAAAACATCTGGAGAGATGATCGCACCGCTACGTACACGTTTAAGGGAGATATAACCTCTCAGGTTCATCCCGCACATTTGATGAAAACAGGCCTTGAGGTTCGTTATAACGATATCAGCTACATTGATATTCAAGATGGAGGGGTAAAACTTTCGCGTTATGGGCAGGGGATTGATTCCCTTCCTCCGCCAGGTCCTTTTCCGGAGTTTGGCCAGAACCGTTGGGTGTTTAACGTTAAACCCATTATTGGTGGCGCATATCTTCAAGACAAATTCGAATTGGAATATCTTATCATCAATGCCGGAGTCCGTGTGGATTGGCTTACGCTGGGGCAGGCCATTATGGAAGACGGTTGGAAGAGAACGTGGGAACGAGCCACAGGACTTAAAGCTGACTGGGGACAAACAATGTACAAAGTAAGCCCACGCTTCGGTATCTCGTTCCCGATTTCTGAAAACACAGTCGTCTTTTTCTCCTACGGTCACTTCAATCAATTACCTGAATTACAATTCTTTTACCGCGATCCCTACAGCGGAGGGTTCACAGGAAATCCGAAGCTCGATTATGAGCAGACGATTTTATATGAATTCGGCTTTACCCATCAGTTATCGGATGCTTGGGCTTTTGATATCAAGAGCTACGCGAAGGATATCTCGAAACAGATTGGAACCACGCTTGTCTATGGAAAGGAGGGCATACCAGTGGAGTTGTATGATAATAAGGGGTATGCACGTGCACGGGGGTTGGAATTTGAAGTGACAAGGAGTCGTTCTGAAATTCTATCGGGTAAAGCAACGTACACAATTCAATGGACAAGCGGCTACTCATCTTCCGCATTTGACGATTACATCCGGTCCACGACAAATTTTCCCTATCCGATCCGTGAGCGTCCCTTAGGGTGGGATGTACGTCATCAGGTTATTTTTCAAGGAACATTAGCGGCGAGCCAGAATCAACATCCATCGCTGTTTGGACTTGAGTTGCCCGATAACTGGAATCTTACACTGCTCTATAGGTTTTCTACAGGGTCTCCGTACACGCCCGGAGAGGCAAGTCTGAACCCTGTGGAGGCACAAAAAAGAGAAAATACTGCAACAGGCCCTTCTTTTTCTTCTACTGATTTGAAATTTGAGAAAGGGTTTAATCTCTGGGGAGTTCGAGTCGCCTTTACCGCAGATATATTTAATCTTTTTGATCAAAAGAATATTCAGATGAGTTACGGGTTCAATACGTGGACAGGAAAACCATTTCGCTATGGTGATATACAAAGCCCTCAACTTAATTTTAATGATTACTATATTATGCTCAGCATCATGGATCCTCGCCAGTTCTCAACAGGGCGGACAGCGAAGCTTGGCGTTCGGATAGATTTTTAATCGGGAGAGTGAAAGTGAACTTTATGTCTCAACGATACGCAAATTACGTTATTCTTTGCCTTGTTCTTTTTTGTAGCACAAGTGCAATGTTTGCTCAATTTACGAAGCTCGACTGGAAAGTCCACAACGTCGGCAAAGTGCGTCAAGTTGTAACGAATATGGGCACACTCAATAAGGCGTTAACAAGATTTCCCGGTTTGATCAACTCTGAGTTCCCGCCGGGGAGCGACGAGGAGCACCTCTATCAAGGAGGGCTATGGGTTGGCGCAATTACGCCTACGGGAGATACGCTGGTATCAACCACGCAAGCGCATTTTACCCCCAATGAATTCTTTCCCACAGCCGCTCCATGGGATACGATTTGGGTTGCTTCAAAGGGAGACACACTCCAGATTCCATACTGGCCGAACTATGCCGGTATGTCGGATCAAGATTTTATCTGCCGGTATAGCGATTACAATGTATTGAACATTGATAATCACGTGCCACTGTATCTCGATGTCATTCAAACGAGCTACGCATGGGGCTCACCTCCGGTTGATGAGTTCATCATTTACAAATATTATATCGTACCGAAGAAATTTCCGCTGAAGAACGTCTATGTAGGATTTTGGATGCACAGTTCTGTTGGCAGCATTAACGCGGGCGATAACTTTATTGATGAGCTTACTCATTATTTCCCCGAGTACCGCATGGCCGTTGCCGAGGACGACCGCTATGGAAATGACGGACTGGCTATTAGTCCGATTGGATTCAGGGTTCTCAATCCCACCGATGGCGGACTCTCGTGGGCTTTTAAATACTACGAGCACGAAGACCTCCCTAATAGAGACCCTGCTGTATATAAAGGAATGGCGAGCGGCACAATTATGCCGGACCGGCTTGATCCTGCACGTGCCCATATCGTTCTTGCATTTGGTCCGTTTCAAGCAAACGTGAATGATACTATCAAGGTAGAAATGGCTGAAGTTTTTGGCTATGGGATGAAAGGTCTCTTAAAAAACGCCGAGTATCTGAACTTCTTGAAGACGAAGGGCTTCAAAGTTCCTTCACCGCCGCCCAAGCCCGTTTTCCGGGTTACAACTGGCAGCCACGAAGTCCGTATTGACTGGCATCCCTTGGATAATAAAACAAACCCGGAATTGTACGAAGACCCATCGCGAGGCGATACGATCAGAAAACCTTTTGAGGGTTACCGCCTCTACAAAAGCACGAAAGGACTTGACGGTCCTTGGTCCTTGTTGGCAGAGTATGATCGTATTGATGATATTGGGTTCAACACCGGTTTACAGTATGACTATAGAGACGTTGGGCTTTTGAATAATGTAGAATACTATTATACCCTAACAACGTATTCCAAGCCGGATCATACCATTAACTTTCCTTCTCAGGAAACAAGCCTAAGGGTAAATGCGCGGACAGTAGTTCCCGGAGTACCGCCTCCACAAACCGTTGGTGAAGTTGCAGTGGTTCCCAATCCGTATCGGGGAGACATCGCCTATAGTTCGTATAATCCTTCATGGGAAAAACCTCAGGGAAGTCGGCCGTGGTGGATGGAACAGGATCGGCGTATTCAATTTATCAACTTGCCCGAACGATGTGAAATACGAATTTATACGTTAGCGGGGGATTTGGTGAACACGATCCGCCACGAAAATTCGATTAAAGGCTTTGAAGATTGGAATCTTACATCGTCGGTCGGACAAGCAATTGCCAGCGGCATCTATTTATTCACAGTTGAAGATTTAAACAATGGAACGGCGCAAGTGGGGAAGTTTGTCGTTATTAAGTAGCAGGCTCGTTTGTTATGGGATCGTTGAATCAATATGGAGGCGAAGAACGGCAATGATTGGTAAGCTCATCAGTTTTGTCTTATTGATGCCGGTACTCCTTTTTTCTCAATACAACCGCCCCGGAAGCACGGATGCACAATTTTTGAAAATCGGCATCAGTCCGCGCGGAACGGCAATGAGCGATGCCTACATCGCTGCTGTCAATGGAGCCGAAGCGACATACTATAACTCTGCCGCTCTCCCTTTGATTAAAGGGACGGATGTTGTGTTCAACCACACGATGTGGTTTGCAGGCATTAATCATGAGTTTTTCGCGGTTGCACATAACTTTGGAGAGCTTGGTGCAGTTGGAGTGTCACTGACGGGATTGTACACGGACGAAATGAAAGTTCGGACGCCGCTTCAGCCTGAAGGAACGGGTGAAACATTTTACGCAGGCAATTACCGCGCAGGTCTCAGCTATGCTCGATATTTAACGGATCGTGTAACGTTTGGTGCGACAGTAAGTTACATTTCAATGTCGCTCTATTCGGGATTTTCAGCAAACGCCTTTTCGATTGACATAGCAACACTCTACGTCTCGGATTATCGCGGCTTTCGCTTTGGCATGCAAATAGGAAATTTCGGATCCGATATTCAATATGTCAACGAGTCGTATCCCTTGCCAACAAACTTTACCTTTGGGCTTGCCATCAACGCGATTGATGCCGAGACCCAAAAGTTATTGGTTAGCGGTTCCGCTGTGAAACCAAATGAAGGTGAGCCGATGGCGCAGGTTGGCACCGAGTGGAATTATCAGAATACCTTCTTTGTGCGTGCCGGGTATCGGCTCAATCATACCGTTGCGACCTATTCGTTCGGCGGGGGAATGCAATTCGGCGTTGGAGAGTATCACCTGCGGGCTGATTATTCGTACAGCAATTATCTTTTGCTGGGAGGTGCGCATCGTTTTGGCATTGGGGTTTTTTACTAACATCCCATCAAATGTTTCTTAACGAATTATTTTCCCACCTGCTTTTTTCGTTAATAAGTGTACGTCGCGCGATTATGTTGACAATTTTGATTACATGAGGAGTCTAAGACTATTATGAAATATTTCTACTTACTTTTTTTCCAAATCATCCTTTCTTTCTTCTTGCAAGCACAAGAGGGGAAACAGTTTCTCTCCGATCTTTCTGTTACAAAAAATTTACCTCTTTACACCACGTACGCGGCAGCAATGGAGCGCTCGGAATTTACATTGGACGAGGGGTACCATTTCCTGTTTTATGACTCGACACGAGGAGCAGATTTTATTACGGACAACGCGGGAGATTGGCACTTGACGTTTCAGAGAGGATCGAAACATGTCTATATGCTCAAAGATATGTTTAAGGAGCCGGTGATCACCGCATCATATTCTGACATTGTGAAGTATACCTATCTTCCATTCGAGGATATCAAAATTGATGTCACGTTTCTGGTGTACAGCTCGCGCATTGCCATTCAAGAAATTGCGGTCACCAACCTTGGTTCCGAGAAAACTTCACTCGAGGCGATAGTTTCCCTGCAAAACATGAAACGTGCGTTTCATGATATCGCCTTTGACAAAGGGAAAAATACAATTGTGTTTTCACACGAAGAACCTCCCGATAGCTGGGTGACGAGCCATAACATTCCACATGTTACGCAAGTACACGACTTATTGTTGTTTTCCCACCCTCCGGATCGTATGTCAAGTCAGTCTGAAATCGGGAAGGGACCAGAGGTCGAAGGCAGCATAGCGAGTCTCGCAAAGGTCATTTCTTGTGTAACAAAACTTGAAGTAGCTCCCAAGTCAACAAAGCGCCTTCGAGTTATCAGAGCAGTTCGCCGCTCTGAGGAAGAGCAGGAAAAGCTGGTTGCGACTGCGCAGAAGCTGATGAGAGAAGACCTTGATAAGTATGTTAAGGAGGATGAAAAACTTTACAGCAGTATTCCACTTCCTCAATTTGATGATTCCGAAAAGAAGGCGTTGTACTGGAGTGCATTTACATTGATGCGGCAAGTGATGTTGCCTCCCGAAGGCAAAAGTAGCTACAACTATTATGTATTTTCCCGCGAGCCACAGTGGGGATGGGGGCACGGCGGGCAGGTGTTTCATGAAAGCCTGACCATGCTCGCGTACGCCGCTATGGATCCACTCAGTGCTATGAATTCTCAACGCGTATTTCGTGAGAGACAGCTTGCCGATGGTTACATCAATTATCGCACCGGCCCTTATCTGGATGAAACAATCCCCTATGAAGGTCAGTTAACGACCTCGGCACCGTGGTATGCGTGGCAGAATTGGGAGGTATATAAAATCAGCAAGGATAAGAAATTCTTGCGAGAAATGTACGAGTCGAGCGTATTATTCTACAACTACTATGTTAAAAATAGGGATAGCGATGGCGATGGCTTATGCGAATGGGGAGCGCATGCGGTTTTAGAATGTGTACGTGATGGGCTTGTTGCGGTATGGGATAAAGTCGGTTGGCCAAGCAATTTCGAGGCGCTTGATTTGAATTGCATGCTCGTACAGGAAGAAAAAGCCCTTTCTGCAATGGCATTGGAATTGGGGCTTTCCAGTGAGGCGAAAGAATGGGAACAAAAGGCAAGCGAGCGAACAAAAAAAATCAATGACACGATGTGGGATGAAGAGACCGGCTTCTATTACCATGTTGATAAAAAGAATCACTCATTCACATTTAAAGAGAAAAACGATTTAAAAAGGGAAGAGATCATCGGTTTTCTGCCGTTATGGGCGGGGATAGCTGACCAACAGCGAGCACAGAAACTGGTGCAAAAGCTTACTGATCCAAAAAAGTTTTGGAGAACGTATGGCGTTCCTTCGCTTGCCGCAGACGACCCATACTATAACCCAAAAGGATATTGGAATGGACCTGTATGGGTAGAATGGAATTACCTGATCCTTCGGGGATTACTTGATTATGGATACACCACGGAGGCGAAGGAACTGGTTCAGCGGGTCTCTTCAAACATGATTGCCCATTTGAAAAAAGACCATACATTTTGGGAGCTGTACAGCCCGGATGAACAATGGGCAGGGCATAATAAGACGTACATTTGGGCTGGCCTGATCAGTCGGATGCTGATGGATGTTGCTGAACACTGACAGGCTCCTAAAAAACCAAATTGGGAAAAATATTGTTCTTCGACAGTTTAACTGTCGAAGAAATTTTTGTCCGGGAGTTTAACTCTCAGACAACAGGGGAATGACAGAGATCAGTTGCCGAAGGCATCTCTTCAGGACCTTGCCATGAATTTTCCTCAAAAAGAGAAATGGATTATTGAATAACAAAACGGCTTTATGTCTGCCCTCAACTTAGCTGTGCACCCTCATAGACGATTAAACATTTTAACTGGTGAGTGGATTTTAGTTTCACCGCATCGGGCTAAACGACCATGGCAAGGGCGAGTTGAGCCTATTATGGAGGAGAGGATCGCGGCATACGATCCAACATGTTACCTTTGTCCGGGCAATGAACGCGCTGGTGGAATCAGAAATCCTAAGTATGATAAGACATTCGTTTTTACGAATGACTTCAGCGCATTGTTACCAGAAACACCAATTGCCGAGGAGAGGATCAATGATTTGCTTATGGCGAAAGGAGAGCATGGTATTTGCCGTGTTGTCTGTTTCTCGCCAAGGCATGATCTGACGCTTGCAGAAATAGAGGCGAGTGAGATTCGGACCGTGGTAGATATGTGGACTGAAGAATACAAGGTTCTTGGCTCTTCACCGAACATTAACTATGTCCAGATATTTGAGAATAAGGGGCAGCTTATGGGGTGCAGTAACCCCCATCCGCATGGACAAATTTGGGCACAAAGCTCAATCCCGACAGAGCCTGCAAAGGAATTAACTCAGATGAGTCAATATTTTAAAACTCATCAATCGTGTATGCTTTGTCATTACCTTGAACTTGAACTCAAAGACAGCGAGCGAATCGTGTGTGATAATCAAAGTTTCGTAGCGTTAGTTCCTTTCTGGGCTATGTGGCCGTTTGAAACTATCATTCTTAGTAAACAACATTGGGGGGATCTGTTAGAAATGAACGGAGCTGAAAAGGAGGCATTGGCAGACATCATAAAGCGAATGACGGCTCGATACGATAATCTGTTCCAAGTTTCTTTTCCGTACTCTGCTGGGTTGCACCAGGCGCCGACTGATGGAAAAAAACACCCTGAGTGGCATTTTCACATGCACTTCTACCCGCCGCTGTTGAGATCAGCCACAATCAAGAAGTTTATGGTTGGTTATGAAATGCTTGCTAATCCGCAACGAGATATTACCGCAGAGTCGAGCGCTGAGCGGCTGCGGGCACTTTCAGAGCTTCATTATAAAAAGACGAAGAAGCAATAAGCGCTTGCCTGTTGAGAACTATTTATAGATTGAAAGGCTTATCACTATGCACAATCAAAAAGGTATTTTGGCGTTTCTTTTCATTACCTGCTACCTGTTGTCGGTCATGGATGTTTTCTCACAACCTTCTGTTGGGAGAAATTCAAACTATGTCTCAAACCGTGAGCCGTTGGTTCCCAATCCCTATGTTCAATTACCATTTGATGCTATCACGCCGAAAGGTTGGTTGCATCAGCAATTAAAACTTTCTGCTGATGGAATGACGGGTCATCTTGATGAAATCTGGAAAGATGTCGGTCCAAACAATGGGTGGTTGGGAGGAAAAGGGGATAGCTGGGAACGCGGACCATACTGGCTGGATGGCTTGATTCCGCTCGCCTACATTTTAAAGGATAAGGCTCTTATCCAAAAAGCACAACGGTGGATTGAATGGAGCTTGACGCACCAGCGCGAGGATGGATACTTTGGACCTGAACTTGACCCCACGAGAATCTTTACCCCTGAAGAGCGTGTGCTGGCGTGGCAAGAAAAGAACAAGGAAGATTGGTGGCCTCACATGGTAATGTTGAAAGTAATGGAGCAATATTATGATGCTACGCAGGATAAGCGCGTGCTTAATTTTATGACAAAGTATTTTAAGTATCAGCAAAAGCATCTTCCAACGAAGCCCCTTGCACATTGGACACATTGGGCAAAGAGTCGTGGGGGCGAAAATTTGGCAAGTATTTACTGGCTCTATAATCGCACAGGTGAGCCGTTCCTTCTCGAATTGGCGCAGCTAATTTTTCAGCAGACAGAAGAATGGACGAAATTGTTTGAGGATGGAGATCCGCGTTATTGGCATGGTGTCAACACGGGGATGGGGATCAAACAGCCGGCAGTATGGTACCAACAGTCAAAAGACGAGAGATTCCTCAAAGCAGTCAAGAAAGGAATCAATGATTTAATGAAATATCATGGACAAGTTCAAGGAATGTTTTCTGGAGACGAACTGCTCCATGGTACCGATCCAACGCAGGGGACAGAATTCTGCACGGTGGTCGAGTATATGTTTAGCCTCGAATCGCTCATCAAAATTACCGGCGATCTTGAGTATGCAGACAAACTGGAGCGGCTTGCGTTCAATGCGCTGCCCACGCAAGCCACGCCTCATTTTACTAGTCGGCAGTATTTTCAATTACCCAATCAAATCTCGTGCGATACTCGTTACCACAATTTCAATGTCAACTATTCCGATGCTATTCTTTTTGGGTTGGAGACAGGGTACGGCTGCTGCACTGCGAATTACCATCAAGGCTGGCCTAAATTTGCCGCTCACCTGTGGCTTGCGACACAAGACAACGGCTTGGCGGCACTTGAGTATGCTCCCTCCGAAGTAACTGCGAAAGTGGCGAACAATATCGAGGTAACGTTTATCGAAGAAACAAATTATCCGTTTGACGAAACTATTACATTCACGTTTGCGAGCAGTCATGATGTTCAGTTCCCATTGCATGTGCGTATTCCAGCTTGGTGCAATTCGGCTAAAGTGTTAGTCAATGGTAAAGAGTTCAGCACACCTAAAGCTGGCTCGATTGAAAGAATTGCCCGTGTCTGGAAAAAAAGGGATAAAGTTGAGTTACATCTTCCGATGGAGGTACAACTCTCGAAGTGGCACGAGGAAGCAATTGGTGTGGAGAGAGGTCCTTTGGTTTATGCGTTGAGAATGAAAGAAGAGTGGAAGAAAGTCAAAGGCAACGAGCCGTATGCGACGTACGAGGTAACTTCAAATGATTCGTGGAATTACGGTCTTCTTATTCAAGACTTGAAAAATCCCTCAACAAGTTTTCAGGTCATCAAAGGTGAAATGAGCTTGCAGCCGTGGAAGATTGATTCAGCGCCGATCCAGCTCAAAGTGAAGGCAAAGCGCATTCCAGAGTGGCAGCAATATGGAGGTATTGCAGGCCCACTTCCATGGAGTCCGGTAAAGTCCAAAGAATCAATTGAAGACATTACTCTTATCCCTTATGGATGTACGAAGCTACGAATTTCTGAGTTTCCAAGCGTAGAATAAAGCCTCGAACAAATTCATGATGTGATGCAATATTTTTTCAGCATTATTCACACCGAGAGGGTGGAAGGATGAAAACCAGTCAAAGCTTATTGGTGAAACGGGGAGTGCCGCTTGTAGTATTGCTGGTGCTCGCATACTCAGGGCTATGGGCACAAGTCACCCAATTGCGACCGGTAGATGTAAACAAGGGGATTAAAAATGGAGCTATTCATATCACGATTGCTCCCTCATTTCACGGCGATACGCTGAAGCCATTTGATGGCGATCGTTTCAACGCTATGGAAATTTTGAAGAGTGATAGCCTTGTCATAACATTGCAATCCGATTCACTTGTGCAGATCGAAAAAAGCAAAGTGTTTTTCTGGAATAGTGGCAGTTGGACACTCGAAGCGGCGAACTCTCTTTCCGATCTCGACTTGAAAACAGGCTCTTATATAAAGCTTGTGGATAGCAGGACATTCTCGTCCTTTGCATGGGATTCCGTCAGTTTTTCACAACGGCAAGCAAAGTGCATACGCCTGAAGGCACGGAACCCAGTTGATTCAACTATTCTTCTTGGTGAATGGACGCTTGAGGGAACCGTTACATTTACCAAGCTTCTTATCTTACCTAAGCCTGTACGCCTCTTGCCAATCACATCACTGCAGCTTAGCGTGAATATTGTTGATGAACAGAATATTTTATACCCCTATTTTCTCACCGAGCCTATTCTTTGGTCATCAGCGAATTCATCTATAGCGATGGTGGATGAAAACGGAAAGCTGACAGGCGTTGCTGTGGGAACGACTGCCGTTACAGCGGCGACATCGTCAAGAAAACTCTCCGGCACAACGACTGTGAGCGTTGAGCAGGATTTTCGACCGCAAAAAGTAGCACCTATGACGATTAAAGTTGCACTTGTGTTGCAGGACCCGGCGATTGCAAGCCAGGGGTATCAAAGGCTTCATGAATTGTTCACAGGATGGAAGGACCCTCAGCTTCTTTCCAATAAACTGGTTTTTCATTTTAAGGAAGCAACGGATAGTGTTGTGAACTTTCAGTTCGTCGAAACGGTCAACGATGGTCGGTTGTTCACGCGTTACTATGGTAATTTCTTGACCGTTTCACAATACTACAATCTCTTAAAGGAGCCAGGCTGGAAATCACTTAGAGCGGCGGAGGACTCGGGGCAAATTCGGTTCGACTATCGTGAGTTTGTTAAGTTCTATCATTACGATGAAAAGCGCAACAGCGGCCAGATTGATGAGGTATGGGTGTTCGCTGCTCCTTTTCTTGGAATGTACGAATCACAGCTTTTGGGGCCAAATGCTTTCTGGTGGAATTCTCCTCCTATCAAAGATGGAACGGCATTGACAAAGCTTCTCTCGGTGATGGGGTTAAATTACGAGAGAGGGGTTGATCAGGCTTTTCATAGTTTCGGTCATCGAACGGAAAGCGCTCTTGTGCAAGCGTATTACCAAGCACAAGGACGTAATTGGAATCCCAAATCTTCTAATCCTACACCTTGGGACCTCTTCACGCGGATTGAGAAAGATATGCCGGGACAAGCTCACGTTGGTAACGTTCACTTTCCTCCGAATGGTGTGCGCGATTACGATTATGGCAACACTACCATTGTAAAATCGTATGCCCAAAACTGGTTTCGCTATCCCTATTTGTTTGATCAAAGCGCTCAGGTCAATATCGCAACGTGGTATTACAATGCGGGTGACCCGCTTGCCGAAGGCCAAGATCATTTGGGATATTTGCGGTGGTGGTATAATCACTTGCCACGTTACGTCGGGGTGACAGATGGAGTGCTGAACAACTGGTGGCATTATGTGGTTGACTACGAGGCCGCAGTTGAGCTTGCAAAAAAGACGCCTGTTGTCGGAGTGTACAAAGAAGCCACGAATTCTTTGCCGAAATCATTTCGGCTTGAACAAAATTTTCCGAATCCGTTTAATCCATCAACGACCATTCAATTTTCGATTTCAGAGCTTTCTATTGTCACCTTGAGGGTTTTCGACATCCTTGGCAGAGAGGTTGCGATGTTAATTAATCAAACTCTGGGTACGGGAAGGTATTCGATGCTCTGGGATGCTCGCAATGTTGCAAGTGGAATCTACTTTTACCGACTGCAGGCTAATCAATATACTGAGACAAAAAAACTGGTGCTGATTCAATAAGATTGCGGGATAATGCAGGGATGTTCTATAAGAATAATCTTTCGAGTAAAAAATAATTTTCTTATATTTCCTATTGGTAAAATCATTCGTTAAAAGAAATTTGAACGGTATAAAATATTAGGAAGTATATGAGAAAGAGTTCAAATGAAGCAAAACAAATTGGACGAAGGGTTTCCAGGCGCATAACGGCAAAAGAAGTTGCCCAAAAGCTTGGAATCTCGACCATGACTGTTTCCAGAGCTTTGAATAAGCGTCCGAATGTAGATGAGAAAACACGCAAAAAAGTTGTTGAAACAGCAAAGAGATTAGGGTACAGCCCCGATCATATAGCAAAGAGCTTAGTGTTGCGAAAAACTCATACAATCGGCGTCGTGGTGCCCGAAATAACACACTCGTTCTTTCCGGAAGCCATTCGTGGCATCGAGGAAGCAACGTATAGAGCCGGGTATCATCTTATTCTTACTCATTCTGCAGAGGATGGAGAGCGAGAAAAGGTTGCAATTCGCACACTTGAGTCAAAACGGGTGGATGGAATTCTTATCTCGACGGCACAGAGAGTCGAGGACTACAAGCTGTACAAACAGGTCATTCGGTTAAGGATGCCAATCGTTTTTTTTGACCGATGCGTGCAGGGCATTGGCGCAAGCTGTGTGAGCATTGATGATGAAGAGAGCGCCAAGCGGATTACTGAGCATCTAATCAACCATGGCTATCGTCGGATAGCTCACCTCAGTGGTCCTCAAAAGGTATCAATAGGCAGGGCTCGTTTGAACGGTTTCAAAAAAGCATTGAGCGAAAGAAACGTTCCTTGCTTCGATGAGCTCATTGTGGAATCCGGGTTGCAGGAGTCTGACGGGTACAATGCTATGAACAAGCTTCTAAGCTTACCAAAATCCCTGCAACCGCGTGCAGTTGTAGCAGTCAATGACCCAGCGGCGTTCGGAGCCATGCAGGCAATTCAAGAACATGGGCTGAGAATCCCTGAAGACATTGCCATTGTAGGATTCTCAGATGACATCAGAGCTCCGCTGATGCCGTCACCGTTGACGACTGTACGCCAACACGCGTATGAAGTAGGGAAAAGAGCTGCACAAAAACTTATTGCATTTATCGAGGGAAAATCTCCAACCGTAGAAGAGATTATTGTAAAGACTGAACAGGTTATTCGACATTCTTGTGGCTGTAACGCACAGTCAGCGCTGGTTGATTGAAGTCTATCCGCCGCTTTTTGGTATGGGTACCAAGTGTTTGGGGATTTTGTAGGATTTTCAATAGTTTTGCGGTGGTAAGAGCGATACTGCAAAATGGCAACGCAACCCGATGTTATCCCTCGTCGTACACGCGTAAAGATTCTGAGATCTGAGATAAACAATTCGGCATTCTCGTCTTGTCTTGATTTATCTTCCCAGTTTGAGTATCTTTGAGGTATATGGTTGAAAGAGAGGAGAAAAAATTTATGGCAAGAAAATCTGAGGCGGTTCTTGTTATTGATATGCTAAATGATTTTATCACGGGAAAATTGCGCTGCGAACGGGCAGATCGGATTATTCCCAATCTCATAAGATTTCTAGCAGAAGCTCGGGAGAAAGATGTTCCTGTGATTTATGCCGGCGATGCACATCTAAAGGAGGATTTTGAACTTCGTGTCTGGGGTGAGCATGCTATGAAGGGAACCGGAGGTGCGGAGGTGATTCCAGAGTTAAGACCAGAGAGTTCTGATTATCTGTTTGAAAAGCGTACCTATTCAGCATTTTTTGAAACTGGCCTCGACCAGTTCTTGCGAAGCCTTGGCGTGACAAGGTTGTATATCACGGGCTTACACACAAACATCTGTGACCGTCATACTTCTGCTGATGCCTTCTTTAGAGGATACGATTTGGTCATTCTGGAGGATGGCGTTGAAGCGTTCGACCAAAAAGCTCACGATGAAGGGCTTGAATATTTGAAAACAAATTATGGCGCTGAGATTAAGACAACGGAAGAAGTGATCAAAACATGGCAACGGAAGCAGGCCGAAGTGCCGCGCAATTAAGTTTCGTTCTGATCCTAAGGCCGTTATCAAGCGAATGTGTTCTTCTGCCGTTCGTCTTTTCGGGTTAAGTTTGCGTATTCAAGAAGTTATGCACCTTCTTGAGCACCGTATAAAAGGATCTGCCCTCGTTTCTCTCTATATATCTACTCAATGTCGCCAGTCAACCCCTATCCGCCTTGCTAATTCCTTTTGAGTTATTCCGTGTGATTTCCTATATTGGAGCACCTTTTCACCCAGAGTTTTGGCCTCGCTGGTCTTAGGGTCATAGCCAAGCAAATCAATGATTTTCGCTAACAAGTGGAGCATAGGGCTTGAATGATTTTTCTCCCAGTTGCATACCGTCATTTCATCCACTCCAAGTTTGCTTGCTACCTCTTTTTGAAGTAATCTCAGTTCAAGCCGCTTCGC
>JACQBK010000057.1 GCA_016194505.1 Ignavibacteriales bacterium
CATAGTGCCTCGCACGCCGCCAAAACTATCCCCAAGATTCTTTGCGTATTGTTCTTCGGTCAGTGCGGCAACAGCTTCAAGCACGCGCTCATTCGCCCATTTGTCATAGTCGAAGAGAGTGAGTATTTCTTGTTTGGTCATATAATTTTTCCACAAAGTAATACAACAATTAGAAGTATCTCAAAAATGATGTACTCATGACGTTTTGAAGGGGGTTAAAACCCCATACAATTGTAATGAGCATAGACCACGTCCTAAAGGACGTGGTTATAACCCCGACCTTTGCCGTTTTTCGGCATCTCCCGCTTTTTGGATTCCGTTCTTAGTGCGGGATTCCAAAAAACGGAACCGTACAACCTGCCTGCCGCAGGCATGGCGGGACAGGTCGGGGACAGAAAAGCAACAAAAACATACAGGGCTTTTCCGCCGAAGGCGCCTGCCTGCTGCAGGCAGGGATACGCCAAACAGATGGCGCACGCGTGCGCCTTTGGCGCAAGCCCTGACATCACAACGGAAATGGTTTTTGAGATAGGTTCTAGTTAAAAAGCTTGACCGCAGAAGACAACCGCTGCGCTTAATCAGCGTAATCTGAGCAATCAAAGGAGCATATCCCTTGCTTCCAAGGTGACCCCTCTTTATATTGGATATTGAGTCCGAGATGAGAACAATGATCCCATCGAAGTTCACCACATTCCTCCTGTAGTCTCAGGCATGTCAATCCTACTTGCAATTATTATTCTTTTCGTCCTGTTCCTTATCACGTCGGCGGCAATTGTATTGGTGGTTGGTCCTTTAATTCTTTTACAGCCCCACCGCCGAACGAAAGAATGGTATGCCCAACATACGACTCTTTTGGAACCCCGTGATGCAGGGCTTCCGCAAGAGAACCTCCGCGTGAAGACGCCGGATGGATTATTACTGAGTTGCTGGTTTGTTCCCCAACCAAAGAATCCGCGCGGAACAATTATATATCTGCATGGCGTTGGTGATTGCAAAATCGGCGGTGTGCCCTATGCAAAGCTTTTTTTCGAGAAGGGGTTTAATGTTCTTTTATACGACTCACGCCGTCATGGAGAAAGCGGGGGGGCGTATTGCACCTACGGCTTTTACGAAAAGAATGACCTCTCCACTATGATTGATTACCTTCTGAGCCGTTCCGATATACATGTTAGGAATATTGGCTTGTTTGGAACATCCATGGGCGCGGCGATTGCGTTACAGGCGGCGGCAGTGGATGACCGAATCGCCGCTATTGTTGCCGAGGCAAGCTTTACGGATTTACGAACCGTCTCGGTAGATTACCAAAAACGTATCATTAAATTGCCTTGGCATTTTTTGCGTAACGTTGCAATGACAGGCTCACAGAGAATTGCCAAGTTTAAGGCTCGCCAAGTCTCTCCCCTTGAAGCGGTAAAGCAAGTCCGGAAACCGATACTTTTTATCCACGGCACTGATGATACACGCATCAAAACGGAATATTCCCAAGCCTTGTACGAAAACGCCAACGAGCCGAAAGAGTTACTGCTTATCCCCCGCGGAGACCACACGGATTTACTCAACGTCGGGGGAAGCGAATATGAACAACGCATGATCCTTTTCTTTGAAAAATATCTTGCTTCGTAAGACCTGCTACGATGTAGAGCGAAATGCCATTTCGCTCTACACGAAATCTAATTCCAAGCCCCTATGAAAAATTCAATAAAACTTCTTCTTCCCCTTGTATTGGGCATGTTTACCTACGCGCAAGCGCAGACCCCCTTCTCATCCGATAGCGCACAGGCTTATCTCAAAACGATTGCCGTTGATATCGGACCTCGACCGATGGGTTCACGCAACGAACGCCGCGTTATTGATTTTGCACTCCAGAAATTTAGAGAGTTCGGATTGCAGGAAGCGTACTTGATCCCGATGACCGAGACAAACGGATCCAGCATCTCTCCCTCCAAAAACACGACAAGCGGCATAGCAGTGGGTGTGCTGAAAGGAACAGGCGACTCCATCATCGTTATAGGAGCACATATTGATTCCGAGGGACCCGAAATACCGGGCGCAAACGACGATGGCTCCGGTTCAGCCGTTGTGATTGAACTCGCCCGCGTCTTGTCAAAACGCGAAAACCAGTCAACACTCGTCTTTGCTTTGTTTGGTGGAGAGGAACAAGGGCTGCTAGGCTCGAAATATTTTGTTAAAACATTCTCCGATATGCAGCGGGTCGTTCTTATGCTACAAGTGGATATGGCTAACGGGTCTGAGTGGCTGGTCCCAACCTTGGATGCTGATACTCATAGCGCCCCAACGTGGTTGGTGCAAGCATCGTATGAAGAGTTTTACAAGCTTGGATACACAGGGCTTTCGTTCCCCACACATTTCTATACACTCAATAGCATCATACCCGGCGGCGGAGCCGGTTCCGACCACGAGGCTTTTCTGGAGAAAAAAATTCCCGCTATAGATTTTACGTCAGATCCGACCGACCCGATTCACACTCCGCAGGATTCTTACGAGAATTTCAAACCTGCGGGACTCAAACGATCGGGCGACCTTATCTATAAACTTGTTGAGCGGTTTGATGGCGGCGTACCAGAGGAAAAAATTGGACAGTACTATCTTTTCCAAATAGGTACTCATCCATTTTTCATACCCCTGTGGGTTCTTAGCACATTTATTGTGGTCGCAATTATTCTTGCTGTTATCGCTGTGTTGGATGCCCGCAAACGCAGACCGCAAACACATGATGCCCAGCCTGCTAAGATTCCGGGGCTTAAACTGTTTCTCCTCATGCTTATCATCCAAACGTGCGTGTGGCTTTCGGAGAACGTTGTCGGCATCATAAAAGGCGTGCGGTATCCCTGGCTTGCGGAACCGGACGGATATTGGGTGCTCGCTTTCTTGGCGGGTTGTCTGGGCATTTGGCTTTCACTTCAATTAACCCCAAAGTTAAAATTCCGCAAGGACTCGTACAGCTATTTTCTCCGCGCCGTTATTGCGTTAACACTACTCATTGCTCTAACAAGCCTTCTCTCGCCAAAGCTTGCTCTGTATCCTGCAATGGGACTTTTCTTTCTCGCTCTTGCAATGATTGTGCGATCCGCGCCGTTAAAATTTCTTTTTTGGATCCTCTCGCCGCACTTTATGTTCCGTTTGTTCTTTTCGGAGGGCTTTGATTTTATTGCAAGATTAGTTACGCTTACTTCCAGCGTCACTATTTTCATCAGCTTCGTTATCCATGTCGCATATATCATATTTTTTTCTCTCTGGGCATTCCCTTTCCTTCTTGGATTTGCTGCCGTTTATTTTGATTCGCAAGCGGATTTACTATGGCTGAAACGCTTTCGAAGCAAATGGGGAATTATTACATGCGGAGGGGCTTTTGTTATCATGGCGCTCGTTCTGGTCACTCGACCGACATTTTCACAATATTGGAAACAAAAGATTTGGCTCGAACAAACGTATGATGCTAATTCAAACAAGGGCAGTGCGATCATTAAAAGTTCCGATTATCTGAACAACGTGCGGCTCCGCTTTGGCGATAAGGACACCCTTATTGCGGGTCGTACCTTAAGCATGAAATTGAAAGATATAGGTGTTCCTTCCGAACCATGGGTATCGGTTGAACGGACAATGGAATCCAGCGTAAAAGATACAAACACCTCATTCAACATCTTAGTAAAGCTTCGCACGCGCTTTCGACCATTATCACTCAACCTTCATTTTTCTGCCGGAAATCATAATCTTGTTGATATAACGACCCCCTTTGCATACTCCTCTACCGGCAAATCAGTTTCTTTGCATTGGTATTCTTTTCCAGACACCTCGCTTATTATCCCCATTCACTTTACCGTCATCGGAGCAGATAGCGTTACTGAGTCTATCGAGGCGATTTTTGTTGAGGAATTGGAGCCGATAACGGTAGAAAAAGAAATGGCAAGTGTCATTCGCCGGACGAGGCTAACGCAAAGCGCAATTCTTAAGGAAAAATAGCAGAACTCATTTTCGATGCAACAATACCACATTTTCGATGTGGTAGGTATGGGGGAACATGTCAACCGGTTGGAGTTTTATGAGGGTGTACTTCTCTGCACAAAGTATTTTCACGTCTCTCGCTTGCGTCGTCGGGTTGCAGCTGACATAGACGATGCGTGAAGGCGCAAGCTCAAGAATTTCTTCCATAACGGCGGGATGCATGCCGCTGCGCGGCGGGTCAATAATCATCACATCCGATTTTTGATGCGACTCCATCCACGCCTTGTCTTTCGTCAAGCGGTCTTTGAGATCACCCAGCACAAATGTACAGTTCTGAATATTGTTGAATGCCGCATTCTTTTCCGCATCACGGACCGCGCTTTCAACCGACTCAATTCCTATTACTTCTTGTACAGCATCCGAAACAAACAGTGCAATGGATCCCGTGCCGGAGTATAAATCGAACACAACATCCGTCGGTTGCAACTCGGCAAATGACTTCGCTACGCCGTACAGCCGCTCAGCCTGAGCAGTGTTCGTCTGAAAAAAAGAACTGGGCGAAACTGTAAACCTAAGCTTGCCTAATTGCTCGTGAATAACACCTTCTCCAAAATAGACTTTTGTTACGTCGCCAAAGGCTATTTGGGCTTTTTTCGTGTTCATCGTATTGACGACTGTCGTAACGCCCGGAACTGATGCAACAAGCTCGTCGGTAAAGCGCCGCATCACTTCCTGCCGGTCATCGTACGTAACGAGGTTGACCATCAATTCATGCGTTCTGGTGCTTTGGCGGATAACAAGAAACCGAAAATACCCTGACTCGTCCTTTGAAGAATATACAGGTAGATTGTTCCGGCGAGCAAAGCTACGGGTAAAATTTAATATCTGGTTCGAAGCTTGCGATTGGAGATGACACTCCTCGATATCAAGGACTTTGTCGTATCGCAGGGGAACATGCAAACCCAAAAAGACTTCGGATTGAGGGTGTTGGATTTCAATTTGCTTGTCATCCGTATTGACGCCGGGGGGATTAACAAGCCATTGTTGCTCGGAGAACGAATACTCCATCTTGTTTCGATAGAAGAAAATCTCTTCGCAACCGAGAATAGGGAGAACGCTGAAACCGCTGAATCCGCCGATACGCTCAAACGCATCTATAACGTGCTGCTGTTTAAACTGAAGCTGCGCTTGATACTCCACATGCTGCCACTTACAACCGCCACACACGCCAACATGCTTGCAACGCGGCTCTGTTCGCAAGGGAGAAGGCTTTTCAACATGTACAACTTTTGCTTCCGCAAAATTTTTCTTTGCCTTCAGTATCCGAGCCGTCACCACATCGCCGGGCACTGCTCCCTCGACAAATACTACATAGCCCTCTTTACGCGCAACGGATTTACCTTCAAACGCGGCGCCGGTAACTTCAAGCTGAATTTCATCCCCTCGTTTTAACGACAATTCAGGCATTGTGTTACTCAATAACTCAGCCAATAGCTCACCTTCAATAAAAGCACGTTGGTTGAAGGCAGGGAAAACGTATTTGAGATATTATCGCCAAACGGCGTGTTAAACGTTCCCCCATTGCCATGACGCGCTTGCGACCAGACTAAATAGACCGTACTGCCGGGGAGATATTCCCACCGAAGGACGACATTGGAATTCATTGAGAGCGTATTGAAATCCGGCTGATTGTATGCATACGGTGAAAATGAGTCGGGACTGTTCATCCGCATGGTGTTCTCAAACTTTCCTTTGGCGGAAAAAAGCTGGAGATAATACTGCAATGTCAAGTCGCGGGTGAAAATAATAGACCCGCGAGAATATATACTCCATTGCCTCGTTGTTCGTTCTGAAAAAATGCTTGCCACCCCAGAAGAAGCAAGCGGATCCATTATGTTTGTTACCCAAGCAAACAAACGATTTTGCTCGGCATACGAAAGCTGAAATTGAAACGTCAAGTTTGATGCAGGCCTGATCTCAACGGCAGCATCAACATTAATAAAATTAGAGTTGCGTTGGTCGTTCCCGATGTTCGTAGAGAGTTGTCCGACGACAGGTTGTCGAGAATCGGTATGCACAAGAAACCATGCACTTTGAGTACCGGGTTTTCGGTACAAACCGTTGCCGCGGGTTTCGCGATCATCGTATAACCCTCTATCTAAATTTGTTTGAAGTTGCAACTCATGGTATAACTCGGCATCATCAAAATTCTTCCGATAATGATACGTTGCGCTGATATTCCACCATTGAATGTATTCCGTAGGAACATCTTCTCTATATTGAATCTGATCAAACGAGCCATAATCGTTCGGTCGCCTGAAGAAACCCATATCATTGATATTGAATTTCTTCGAAGTAAAATCGAGTCCGAAATATCCTCGCCAGTGCTCGCCGCCTTCTTTGTTAAAATTAATTTTCCCTCCCGAACCGGAAATGCGATTTCCATTCGGGTCGGTCGTATTAGAGCCTGCAAGAAATCCATCAATGCGATAAAAATTATCGAGGAATTTTAAATTCCAGTCCAACCCGCCGGTATTTGCCGGCAACCGGCCGTTACGATTGACGGAAGTAATGATCATGCCGATATTGGAATTCCCTAAAACATCTTTCCGCAACCGTATCAAGCTGAAATTCGAAAGCGGCTCAACGACCAGCTCGGACCTTCCGCCGAGTGAATCAACCAGCGTCGCTTTATCCTCGCGTGTTACCGCTTCGAGCACTCCGATAGAAAGTCCATTGGCAGTTTTGCCGGAAATTTTTGCCGCACCGAGAATTGTTGCAAACTGCGGCTGGTTAAGAACATAGCCGCCATCGGGAGGCGCTACGTTTATTGAACGGCCGATGCGTCGAGAGTAAAATAATCCGGGACCAAAGGCATCTCCAAACGTTGTGAATCGGATGATCTGGGACCCTTCTATGAAGAACGGTCGCTTTTCCGGATAAAAAGTTTCAAACGTGGTAAGATTTAATACAGCCGGATCAGCTTCCACTTGACCAAAGTCGGGATAGAACGTTGCATCAATCGTAAGCCCGCCGTTTGGACGATATTTTAGATCAGCGCCGGCATTAGAAGAAAAATCATTCCCCTTGGGGAATGCGGGAGAAACCGGAAGAAATTTATTCGATCCTACGACATACGGTAATAACTCTATATTTGCCGAACGAGGAAGATTATCTATTCCGATAAGATGTCCGAATTTTGAAGCCCAACCGCTTTCACTCTTGCGGATAAGCGCCCAATGTATTGCTTCCTTCTTTCGCGAAATCCGCCGTATGATCTGCAAGCCCCATTCTTGTTTATCATGTTCGGAAAACCGAAGAGCTTTAAACGGAATTTTCACTTCTGCAACCCAGCCATCGGAAGTAATGTTTGTTTCGAGTTCCCACACCACATCCCACGATTCGTCTTCCTTTCTGCCATCGTCGTATTGGAGGATATCCACTTTGACCCCTGCCGCATTCATCGTAAACTCGTAATTCGTTTGATGGTCGTGGTAGCTATCTATCCGAACCGAGATACGGTCCGATTCAATCTCATCATCCCGGCGCGAAAGGCGCGCAACAATCTTTGATGGATCGGAATCAAACATCTTGCAAGCAAAGTACAGAGCCTCATCGTCATAGAGAATTCTTACCTCTGTCCGTTCCGACGGCTCCGCGCCTTCGACAGGTTCCAATTGAGTAAAATCAGTGATGGGCTTCGCAAGCTGCCACTCCGGTTCATTAAGAACGCCGTCTATCTTCGGAGCTTTCGGCGTGCGAACTGCCACCGCAGTTTTGGGATTCGATCCGGCGAATAAAAGAAAGGGGACACAAAAAAGGGATAGGACGCATTTCATCGTATGGATGTTTTCCTTAATTAAACGTTTAGGGATTTAATAACTACTTGTCAATACCGAGGATAAGAACTGGAATGTCAATATCGGAAACGCCTCGATGTTCTAAGTCCCATACAAACTGCTCGAAGTATGAGACGCCCGTTGACATTTGGTCCGCAAACTTCTTGATAGGAACAATCTCGATTCCAGTGTCAATGAAACCAAGTTTATTGAAGATCGTCATTTTTGCGCAAACATTATACACCATAAAAGCATACTTACCGAACTGGACTTCGATACCAAGTTTTTCTTTAATGAAGTCCATTTCTCGGAACGCACCTTTGTTTAATTTAGCGGGCTTATAAGTCGGGGAGTAGTATTGAGTAGGATATTCACAGGGAACTCTTTGGTTCTGCCAATCGAATTTGGCAAACTCATTTTTGAAAG
>JACQBK010000058.1 GCA_016194505.1 Ignavibacteriales bacterium
CCTTTGGTCACCTGGTCAATCGGAGCAGTAAGTAAATCACCCCAAAAACCTTGACCGCTTGCGATGCGAATTTTCTCTTTCATGAACCCGCTTATACATTCTTAATATGCAACTCTTGCAATTGTTTTTTATCCACTTCCGACGGCGATTCATCCATCAGCGACATGCCGCTACTCGTTTTTGGAAATGCAATCACCTCGCGGATAGACTTTTGTCCCGTTAATAACATAATAATACGATCAAAGCCGTACGCTATACCGCCATGCGGTGGTGCACCGTATTTGAACGCATCCAGCATAAAGCCGAATTTTTTCTTGGCTTCTTCGGGTCCGATGCCAAGCAAACTGAAGAGTTTACTTTGTAATTCGGAATTGTGAATTCTAATGCTCCCGCCGGCGATTTCGTTTCCGTTTAGCACTAAATCGTATGCGCGTGCTCGCGCTTTTGCCGGATCTGTCTCAAGCAATGCAATATCTTCCGGCTTTGGTGATGTGAACGGATGATGCACAGCCACAAAGCGTTTGTCTTCTTCACTGTATTCCAACAATGGAAAATCTGTCACCCAAAGCAAATCCCATGTTCCTTCGGGAATCAGCTTTAAACGATTTGCCATTTCGAGTCGCAGAGTCCCCAAAATAGTAAGAGCCTTTTGCCATGGACCCGAAATAAGCAGTCCCAAATCACCGACATTCGCCCTCATTTTTTTTGCAATGGCTTTGACTTCCTCAGGCAATACGAATTTATCTACCGAGCAATCAATTTTATCTTGATTGACTTTCAGATAGACGAGTCCGCCTGCACCTAACGATTTCACGTACTCTGTTAACCCATCCAATTGATTGCGCGTGTAGGATGCAAGCCCCGGAACAGTAAAGCCCGCGACGATTCCGCCAGTCTTCACCGTCTCGCTGAATACACGGAATCCACTTTTCGCTACCACATCAGAGCAATCCGCAATACGCAAATCAAAACGGGTGTCCGGTTTATCACTGCCGTACATTTCCATCGCTTCCTTGTAGGTCAAGCGCGGGAATGGCGCTTTGACTTGGACGTTGAGTATGTGTCGAAACAATTCCGCGACCAGCCCTTCCGTCATCGCCAAAACATCGTCCTCATCAGCGAACGACATCTCAACATCTATTTGTGTAAATTCAAGCTGACGATCCGCGCGCAAATCTTCATCACGGAAACACTTAACGATTTGAAAATACCGATCAAACCCCGCTACCATCAAAATCTGCTTATACGTTTGCGGTGATTGCGGCAACGCATAGAATTTTCCGCGCTGAATCCTGCTTGGCACCAAGAAATCCCGTGCGCCCTCGGGCGTGCTTTTCATCAAGATCGGCGTTTCGATTTCCACAAAGCCCTGCTTATCATAGTACGCACGCGTTATCTGATAGGCTCGATGGCGCACAAGCAAATTCTTTTGGACTTCGGGTCTACGCAAATCCAAATAACGGTATTTCAGCCGAATGTCTTCGCCCACTTCAATAGTATCTTCAATTGCAAACGGAGGAGTTTCGGCTTTATTCAAAATAGTTAACTCGCTTGCAGCGACGTCAATTTGTCCCGTCGATAAATCCGCGTTTGCTGTTCCCTCCGGACGTTGTTCAACTTTTCCTGTAACAGAGATAACAAATTCGGAACGAAGTGATTGAGCAGTTTCATACGCTTTGCTATTATGTTGTGGAGCAAATACAACCTGCGTTATGCCGTACCGATCTCGCAGATCAACGAAGATGACCCCGCCTAGATCACGGGCAGTTGCAACCCAACCGGTTAAAGTAACGGCGGTGCCAATGTGCGTTTCGCGCAATTCGCCGCACGTATGAGTTCGCTTTTTATATGTTGCCAATGTTGATACCTTTTATTTTAACTTGCCACGAAGAGAAACAAAAAGGTTTAACCGCAGAGGACGCAAAGAACGCAGAGTAAAGCATTATAAAATCTTTCGAGAACTTCTCTATGTATCTTCTGTGTCAAATTTACTTCTTCTAAAAAACCTTTGTGTCTTGGCGCCCCTGCCTGCCGGCAGGCAGGTTCGTGGCTATGTTTCTTTTAAAAAACAAAAATGCGAGAAGCCGCGCACCATCCGACCTTCTCGCATTGAACTATAAGAGTCGTCAATTAAGATGTTTTGCTAATTTCTCCTTAAGGACGTCTTTGCGAACCGCTCCAACGATCTGGTCAACCACTCTGCCTCCTTTGAAAATCAAAAGAGTCGGGATACTGCGAATGCCAAATTGCATGGAGGTTTGTTGATTCGAATCCACGTCCATCTTCCCCACTTTTAATTTGCCGTCATATTCGTTTGCCAATTGTTCTACAACAGGCGCTATCGTCTTGCAGGGACCACACCATTCCGCCCAGAAATCCACTAGCACGGGCTTATCCGATTTGAGCACTTCCGTTTGAAAATTACTATCTGTCACTTCAATAGGTTTCATGTACTTCTTTCCTTATTTAAGATTGTCCTTCCAATCGAACCGCCGAGGGTCCGAGTAATTGCTTTAGTAAACCGATAAGCTGAGCGCTCGGTTCTACCGTCATGTGTCTTGTAAAATATAAGGAATTCTCTGGTAATCCGCCACCTTTGATATCAAAGTAGCAAATACACTTGCCCCGATTGTGTTCAAATGCCTTTCGCAATTCAATGACGGTGTTTTCCGTTACTTGATCAAGATTCAGCGAAATAGTAATGCTCTTGGTGAATTTTTCCCGCACGTTTTCGAGCGGGATCACTTCATTCACCAGCACTTTGAGCATCTCGCCGCTTGCTTCGCCCCTTCCTGTCACCATAACCATTGCATCCGGCTGAAGGTACTTGTCAAACTTTTGAAAAGCATCTGAGAACACGATGCAATCACCTTTGCTTGTAAAGTCTTCCAGCGTAACGAACGCCATCGTATTGCCTTTTTTATCAATTTTACGTTTCACGTTGGCTACAATACCGCAAACTCTGACTGTGGAATTGGGTTTTACCGCTTCGGCTGCGCCTAACCGAGCAGTGCTAAAGGCTTCTATTTCATCCCTAAATTTATCGAGCGGATGGCCTGATAAATAAAATCCAAGGACGGCTTTTTCACGAGAGAGTATTTCACTTTCTTTCCATCGCTCGACAATTGGAAGCGTTGGTCGAGCCTGCACTCTGGCAACGCCAGTCTCGAAAAGACTTGATTGACCGCGTCCAGAATGTTCTTGAGCGTTTTGCCCATGTGCAATAGCACGTTCAACGGATTCGAATAGTTGAGCGCGATTTTCATGCAATGAATCAAACGCTCCTGCTTGAATAAGCCCTTCGATAGTTTTCTTATTGACTAAGCGGAGGTCAACGCGCACACAAAAATCGAAAATATCAGCAAAGCGGCCCTTTTCTTCACGCGATTTGACAATCATTTCAACGGCGCTTACCCCAACGTTCTTAATGGCGCTAAGTCCGAAACGAATTCCTTTTGGTGTAACGATAAAATTCACTTCGCTTTCGTTCACATCGGGCGGGAGAACTTCTATGTCAATTTTCCGGCACTCATCAATAAGGAGAACAATTTTGTCCGTGTTGGCAATTTCGCTCGAAAGCGTTGCCGACATATACTCCGCTGGATAATGAGCTTTGAGATACGCGGTCTGGTAGGCAAGGACAGAATAAGCAACGCTATGCGACTTGTTGAATCCATACGAAGCAAATTTTTCTATCAAATCGAAAATATCGCCGGCGATTTTTTTATCTATTTCATTGCGCATTGCGCCGTCAATAAATTCCTTCTTTTGCTTCGCCATCAACTCTTTATCTTTTTTGCCCATGGCACGGCGCAGTAAATCAGCTTGTGCGAGGCTAAGTCCGCCAATATCGCTCGCAATTTTCATAACCTGTTCTTGATAGACGATAACGCCGTACGTTTCCTTGAGCGCTTGTTCAAGCTTAGAATGGATGTACTCGATTCGTTTTCTGCCATGCTTTCTATCAATGAAGTCAGGAATATTTTCCATCGGTCCCGGACGATAGAGAGCGTTCATGGCGACAAGATCATGGATGGAAGTCGGCTTCAACTTGCGGAGATAATCCGTCATGCCGGAGCTTTCAAATTGGAACAGCGCTACGGTTTGACCTTTGCAAAAAAGATCAAGCGTTTTCTGATCATCAATCGGAACCGTATCAAGATTAATTTCAACGCCATGATTTTTCTTGATGAGCGCAAGCGCATTATCAATGACCGTGAGCGTACGCAAACCAAGGAAGTCCATCTTGAGAAGTCCGGCTTCCTCAAGATCCTTCATGTTGTACTGCGTCATCAAATCCGTCTGCGGAGTTTTGTACATCGGCACATAGTCGGAAATTTCTCCCGGTGCGATGACAATACCCGCCGCATGGGTTGAAACGTTGCGGTTCATTCCCTCCAGGACAAGCCCCGTGTCAATCATCAGCTTAGTTTTCTCATCCGCACTATCTTTGATAGCTTTAAGGTCGGGAATTGTCTCAAGCGCTTCCGCTAATGGCGTAACTTTTCCTAGCACGACCGGAATTTGCTTGGTGATGGGATCAATCACGCCAAGAGGAATGCCAAGCACTCTGCCGACATCTTTCAACACTGCGCGAGTGGAAAGCGTACCGAACGTTACAATCTGCGCAACGGAATTTTCTCCATATTTTTTCTTCACATACTCGATAACCTTATCCCGCTTGTCGTCGGCAAAATCTACGTCTATATCAGGCATGCTCACGCGGTCTGGGTTCAAAAAACGCTCAAACAGCAACCCATAATGAAGCGGCTCAATATCTGTAATGCCGAGGACATAGGAAACAAGACTTCCTGCGGCGCTGCCTCTTCCCGGACCAACACGAACCCCCATCCCCTTAGCCGCGCTGATAAAATCCTGCACGATCAAAAAATACCCGGCATATCCCATCTTGTTGATAACACTAAGCTCCAACTCAAGCCGTTGCTCTATTTCGGGAGTAATAGTTGAATAGCGTTTCCGCACTCCCTCGCGAGCGAGTTTTTCGAGATACTCCTCCAGTGTGCTCACTCCCGCTCCCGGTGGAATTGGGAATTGCGGCATGTAGTTCTTTTTCAAATCGAGCATGAGATTACATTTTTCGGCAACCTCTAACGTAGAAGTAATAGCTTCGGGATAATCCTTGAACAGCTGCACCATCTCGGCTGAAGATTTGAAATAAAGCTGGTCGGTGTTGTAGCGAAGGTTACGATAATCAGACACATTCGTGCTGCTCGCATCCGGAATATACAGCATTATATTGTGCGGCAGAGCATGGTCGGGCTTAATGTAGTGACAGTCGTTTGTCCCTACGAGTTTTAAGCCCAGTTCTTTGGCTAATTTCGGGGCATTGGCAAGAATGGGTTTTTCGACATCCATTCCATGGTTCTGGATTTCGATATAAAAATCTTCACCGAAAATATCCTTATAAATTCCGGCGGCGTTGCGCGCCTCTTCATAATTATTATTTACCAAATGCGCACCGACAACCCCACCCGGACAAGCTGACGTTGCTATAATGCCCTCTTTGTATTGCGCTAAGAGTTCAGCATCAATTCGTGGTTTGTAATAAAAACCCTCCGTGTGTCCCAACGTGCACAGCTTGATAAGATTCTTGTATCCAACCTGATTTTTTGCAAGAAGAAGAATGTGGTGATAAATTCCGCGCCCTTGTCCCTGACTTGATTTTTCTGATTGTAACGACTTATCAAACCGACTCCCCTTCGTTAAGATGTATGCCTCATAACCGATAATTGGTTTGATGCCGGCTTTTTTCGCTTTTTTGTAGAACTCAAGAGCGCCGAACATTACCCCGTGGTCAGATAAGGCAACGGCGGGCATTTTGTTCTCTACCGCGGCATGGATGATGCCTTCAATGGTTGCAGCACCATCGAGAAGGCTATAGTGAGAATGATTGTGAAGATGGATAAACTCAGGCATTTTCAAAATTGCGGGTTACAAATTTCAGATTGGGTAATAAAGCTTATCTCAAAGATAGAAAGAGAAACTCTCTAGAAAAGGCTTTTCACAGAGAACACAGAGGAGACACAGAGACCACAAAGTAAACTAAATCTTTTCTCTGTGACCTTTGTAACTTCTCTGTGAACTCCGTGTAATGTTTTTTAAAGGGTACTAAATACAAAATTGTAAATCAACTGCTATGAAACAACAAGTTGCTTCGGCTCGGTCATTTCATCTATTGCATAGCGCACACCCTCCCGACCAAAGCCAGAATCTTTGATACCACCGTACGGCATGTTGTCAACTCGGAACGTCGGATTGTCATTTACAATAACCGCTCCAACATCGAGATGGTTGTAGGCGTGCATAATATTTTTAAAATCGTTGGAGAATATTCCTGCCTGCAATCCAAACGGTGAATCATTAATTCCCTCAACCGCTTCTTCAACAGATTGTACTTTGTGAAGGGTTACAACAGGTCCAAAAACCTCGTTGCAGAAGACTTTTGCCTCTCGATCAACATTGATAAGCACCGTAGGCTCGATTATTCGACCCTTTTGAGCGCCACCCGTAAGGATTTTAGCCCCTTTGGTTTTTGCTTCTTCTATCCAACCGGAAACTCGTGTGGCGGCGGCTTCGTCAATCATTGGTCCTACAATTGTAGCGGAGTCAGAAGGGTCTCCCACCTTAATTGCTTTCGTTGCTTCAATGAATTTCCGCTCATATTCCTCATAAATATCGTGGTGGATATAAACACGCTGAACTTTTATACATACCTGCCCCGCATTTGCGAACGATGCAATTGCGTTACGTTTCACGGTTTCATCAACATTGATACCTTTATCAATAATAAGACCGGCATTTCCTCCCAATTCTAATAAGACCTTCTTTTTGCCCGCTTTGGATTTAAGATACCAACCAACATTTGCGCTTCCTGTGAAACTGAGCATTTTTATTCTCGAGTCGAGAACGAGTTTTTCGGCAAGTTCATTGGAGCAAGGCAAAACACTAAACGCTTCTTTAGGAAATCCGGAAGCATCTACAATTTCTGCAAGCTTCAAACTCGTAAGCGGCGCTTGTGGCGGAGGTTTTAGGATAAACGCATTGCCGCTGGCTATAGCAGGCGCTAATTTATGGGCAACAAGATTGAGCGGGAAATTAAACGGTGCGATGCCTAAGACAATCCCAAGAGGGAACCTTCGTACAATCCCAAAACGATTCTCAGCGTTTGAGGCAATATCCAAAGGAACAACCTCTCCTACAATGCGCTTTGCTTCTTCGGCGGCAAGCTGAAATGTTATAATCGCGCGGTCAACTTCCACTCTCGAAAACTGGATCGGCTTACCGACTTCAGCGGTGATACGCTGGGCAAATTCTTCCCTGCTTTCTTTGATACGCTGGGAGATAAAGGTGAGTATTTCAAAACGCTGATAGCTTTGAAGCGCGCGGGTTTTCTGGAAGCCCGTCAGTCCCTTTTGAATGGCTTCTTCTGCATCTGCATCCGAAGCAAGAGAAACACTGCCAACAACCGATCCGTTATACGGATTGACGATGTTAGCAGTATTCGCATCTGAGAAACGCCATTCCCCTCCGACATAAAAACGGTTTGGAGCAGTTGACATGGAACTTCATTCGCTAAGAAGTTTTTTTATCGTCGGGATAATTTCTGAAAGCGCAACCATCGTCCGCTCTCCCGTTTTACGCCGCTTAACTTCGACTTGATTATTTTTCAACCCCTTCTCTCCCACAATAATTTGGAACGGCATGCCAAGCAAATCCGCATCATTGAATTTGAAGCCGGCGGTAACATTCGGGCGGTCATCGAACAATGTGTCAATTCCCGATTCTGTAAGAGTGCGATAAATCTGATTCGAGTGCAAAACAATATCTTTGTTATTCATATTAATAGCGATGACATGCGCTTGATACGGCGCAAGAGCCGTGTTCCAAATAATGCCTTTGTCATCATGGCTTTGTTCGAGATGGCACGCAATGATACGCTCGATCCCGATGCCGTAGCTTCCCATGATAATCGGTTTGGATTGCCCGTTCTCATCGAGATAGGTCGCATGCAGGGCGTCGGCATATTTGGTCCCAAGCTTAAAAATATGCCCAAGCTCTATTGCATGAGTGATCTTCAATTGTGCGGAACATTTCGGGCAAAGTTCTCCAGTGTCAACGATACGCAAATCAAAATACTCTTCGACTGTTACATCGCGGTTCATGTCAATATTCGCGATATGATAGTCATTTTTGTTCGCGCCGCTGATAAGGCCATTCGCGCCTTCTAACCGCTTATCGGCAATGATGCGGAAACCTTTCAAGTTGATCGGTCCAATAGAACCGCCATCCGCGCCTGTTAATCCTAACAACTCTTCGGCATTCATTGGCGCAACCTCGCCACCGCCCAACGCGGCAGAAAATTTTGATTCGTTAAGCTGGTCGTTACCCGCCATCAAAACCAACACCGGTTTACCGTTGTGGCGGTATACTACGGATTTCGCCAGATGGTCGTGGTCAACGTTCAGAAACGTCGCAAGCTCATCAATCGTTTTGACATTAGGCGTATGGATTTCCTCAAGCGCTTTGCTGTTCGCAGTACGTGTCACTCCTGAAATAGCGGAAGTTGCAATCTCCAAATTCGCGGCATAGCCACACTTATCGCAAAGCACGACAGTATCCTCGCCCGATCCAGATTCAACCATGAACTCCTGAGAGCCTGTCCCTCCCATCGCCCCACTGGAAGCACCAACGACAAAAAACTTCAAGCCACAGCGGGTGAAGATTTTGTTATACGCCTCGGCGTGTAAATCGTAGCCCTTATCCAAACCTTCCCATGAAGCATCGAGCGTATAGGAATCTTTCATAATAAACTGCCTTCCGCGCAAAACGCCGGAACGCGGACGCGGTTCATTTCTAAACTTCGTTTGGATCTGATACCAAATTTGCGGCAAGTCCTTATAGGATTGAATATGCATACTCGCAATCCAACCTATGACCTCCTCATGAGTCGGTGCAAGAACGAGGTCTCGTTCTTTAATGCTGAGAATGAAATTCTGCACGTTGCGTCTGCCGGTTTGAACCCACAATGATTCAGGATTAAGGGCAGGAAGAAGGAACTCCTGTCCACCGATAGCATTCATTTCTTCGCGGACGATGTTCATGGCTTTCATCATGGCATTGTAGCCAAGGGGGAGAAACGCATACACGCCTGCCGTCAGTTGCCGCATAAGTCCGGCGCGAAGCATAAGCTGATGGCTTGGAATAGTCGCGTCAGCAGGAATTTCTTTTTGTGTCGGGATAAACGCTTTGGATAAACGCATAGTTTCTATTTGTCATTTGACTGGTCGTCTTGCTTGAATGGTATCGAGATACCGCCTAATTTTTGCGCAACAAGAATAGATAAATCGTGCATGGATTTTAGCCCTGCCGATACTACTTCAATCTCTTTCCGCAACTCATTAAAAATATTTTTACATTGTTTCTTTCCTTCATCATCAAGAAGCTCTAACAACTGTGCCTCGTGTGTTGTGAGCCGCCGCGAAAACCCCGAAAGTCCGCTTTCCGCAAATTGGGCAAGCGAGTTGACAGTATTTTGGAACGTTGTGAGCAGTTCAATATCTTTTTGCTTCTCACGGGAAATGCGCTCATCTTCTTTTTTATGCTTCAATTCTTTTCGCCAAAGATAACGCTCGTAAACACTTTTGATGGCAATCGAAAGGCGGTCAATATCAACTTGGTCCTTCTTCAAATAATCGTAGGCGCCAAGCCTCATCGCTTCCACAGCAACGACATCGGAAGCACCAGAGGTCAAAATAATAACGGGGGTATCAATCGAATGCTCCATCATCCATTTTAACAGCTCGAGCCCGGTCATGCCATCCATATAATTATCTATTATCGCAATATCGAATTTTTCCTTCTGAAGCAACTCGATCGCGCTTTCAGCAGATTCTGTTGATTGAGGGAGATAACGATTGGACATTTTGAGACCAATCTCAAGACTCAGCCGAAACGAATCTTCATCATCAACAACAAGCACTTTTAGGAGCGATGAATCAGCCATGGTACCTTTCTCTATCGTGAAGAAAAAAATATAATTTTGAATGCGCCTGTGCCCCCGAGACGATTCGAACGTCCGACAAACGGTTTAGGAAACCGTTGCTCTATCCAACTGAGCTACGGGGGCAATGTGAAAAGAGGTTCTTCAGTGTCTGGTATATTTCGAAAAGGCTTATAAAAACCTTAAGAAATATATATGGATACTCGGAAAATACGAAAATTTCGAGGGGGGCGCAACTGTTAGGAGCCAAAAAAAATTGTTACGAATCTCTAAGCGAATACTGGTCGGTTCTTCGTCCGCCAAGGAGGTCGTTAAAAGTGTTTATTTTCTTATCTGAGGCAAGACCCAAGTCAATATCAGACACCCCAACTTCAGGCTTTTCAGTGGAAAGCCGTTTTAGTATTTCCCCGCGCGGAGAGACTATCTCGCTTGTTCCTATGAAACGCAGGTCAAACCCACCGCGGTTTTCGTTCCCTACTCTGTTTGCCGTAGCGGCGAAAATCCGGTTTTCCAAGCACCGTGTAACCATCGCATCGGGACAATGCGGAAGCACCAAATTGGAAGGATGAGCAATCAGTTGGGCTCCTTTGAGAACAAGCGACCGTGCGCTTTCGGGGTATATCCAATCAAAGCAAATCATAATGCCGATTTTTCCAAACGGCAAATCGAAAACAGGGAAACCCAAATCCCCCGGCGTGAAGAATAAATGTTCGCGGTCAAAAAGGTGAATTTTTCTATACACCCCTATCAACCCTGATGGACCAACAAGCGCCGCTGAGTTGAAGATTTTTCCCGCCTTTTCTGCAAA
>JACQBK010000006.1 GCA_016194505.1 Ignavibacteriales bacterium
CTCTCGCGGGTCAGAGAATCCGTTATAGGTAAATCGCAGCCATACCTCTGTTGCGCCTACATTCTCTGCCGTTAAATCAATGCGCGGCATATCATCCGGGTCAACGGATTTGCTGCAATGAGAAAGAGATAGGATAAGAGAAAGGGTAAGCAGGTGTAGCATGCACAATCCTCCCATTGCTATTTTTTTATAACAAGATGTCATTGAATTTTTATAATTGTGTTATAAAAAAAATCCCCAGCCTCACTCACTGCATCTAATCGCAGGAAATTGAAACCGGGGATAGTATATAAACTTATCATGGCGCCTCCCTGAAAAGATTAACGTAGTTCTCCAAATAAGAATAAAGAACAGAAAACCTTAATCCCACCTCTGCGAGATTGTACAACTTTTTCAGGTAGTTGTCAAGTGCGAATGCGTTAATAACAAAAAAACATTGCTAAAAACAGGAAGGGTAAAAATCTTGGGGAAAAGTGTTACGGTTAGTCGCTCTTTGCTTTTGGTGTAGAGGCGCTTGAAGAATCCGATTTTGTCTCTGACTTTGCCGAGTCGTTCGATGCATTTGAAGAAGGCTTCGAAGCGGGCTTGGATTCTTTGGTATCCGTCTTTGCATTTTTATAATCCGTTAAATAAAAGCCGCTTCCTTTAAAGATCATGCCCGCTCCCGTGCCAATGATCCGATACAGGTTCGGTGTTTTGCAGGAGGGGCATTCGAGCAATGGCTCGGCGCTCATCGAATGAAACTCCTCGAACGTGCTATCGCAATTCCTGCATTTATATTCGTACGTCGGCATATCGTTCCCTCATCCCTTCTATTGTAATTTCTTGAATCCGCGCTGTATTCGTTCCGCGGCTTTTTCGAGATCTGCCATGGAGCAAGCGTACGAAAGGCGAAGATGTTTTTTCGAGCCGAACCCGCTTCCGGGCACCAATACGACCTTCTCCTCGTGCAATAAAAACTGGGCGATATCATCGCACGACTTTATGGTGCTCCCATGAAACTTCGCCCCAAAATAATGACTCACGTTTGGGAAAATATAAAAAGCCCCTTGCGGCTTCACACACGTTACGCCTTGTATGGCGGTGATCGCAGAATGGATAAAATCTCTTCGCTTCAAAAATTCCGCCGTCATCGCTTTCAGCTCCACCTCTCCGCCTGTGAGCGCGGCGAGGGCGGCGCGTTGTGAAATGGAGGACGCGTTCGATGTCGTCTGGCTTTGGACTTTTTCCGCGGCGACAACAATATCCTTCCGTGCGCCGAGATAACCGATGCGCCATCCGGTCATCGAATACGCTTTTGAAACGCCGTTGATGGTGATGACATGGTCTTTCACCGCCGGTATCGAGCCCATGCTGAAATGGGTTGCTCCATCATAAATGACTTTTTCGTAAATCTCATCCGAAAGAACGTAAATATCCGTTTCCTTCACGACCTTCGCTAACGCCTCGATCTCCTCCTGTGAATAGACCGACCCTGTGGGGTTCGAGGGAGAGCAGAGTATGATCGCCTTGGTTTTTTTCGTGATCGCCCGGCGAAGCTGAGCCGCGGTCATTCTGAATCCCGTCTTTTCCGTTGTCTGGATAATGACCGGTTTTGCGTCCACAAGGTTGACCATTTGGGGGTAGCTGACCCAATACGGCGCGGGGATAATGATCTCATCGCCCCTATTGCAAATAGCCTTGAGGGCATTGTAGAGAGAATGCTTTGCTCCATTGGAAACAAGTATTTGCGAGGCGTCAAAGCTAAGACCGTTATCTCGTTTGAATTTCTCTGCGATTGCTTGCCGAAGTTCGGGAATGCCCGGGTTTTGCGTGTACTTTGTGAAATTATTCTCAATCGCTTTAATCGCCGCTTGCTTGATGTGTAACGGCGTTGGGAAATCCGGCTCTCCAGCCGTCAATGAAACGACATCAACCCCTTCGGATTGAAGTTTTTTTGCAAGCGCCGAGAGGGCGAGCGTCTGAGATTCTTCTGCCTTTGCAACCTGTCGAGATAACGATTTCATGTCTTAGCGTTTTCTCCGTTCTTGTTATTGTGATGAAGTTTTTTGTTTCAGTTTTCGATAGACATTGGGAGGCACGAAATTTTTCACATTGCCTTTGTGTATCGCTATCTCCCGCACGATACTTGAGTTTAGATACGTATATTTCTCGTTCGGCATTAAAAATACCGTCTCGACCTCATCATTAAGATTACGATTCATCAGCGCCATTTGCATCTCATATTCGAAATCGGAGATAGCGCGCAGTCCTCTCACAATCGCGGTCGCCTTTTTCCGGCGCGCGTAGTCAACGACCAAGCCCGTAAAGGAATCTACTTCCACCTTCTTATAACGCCGAACGGCTGTGCGGATCATGTCCAGCCGTTCTTCCTCTGTAAACATAGGGTTTTTTGCGGAGTTTCGGGCAACGGTGATGATCACTTTGTCGAAGAGTTTTATTGCCCGCTCAAGTATATCGAGATGGCCGTTCGTGATGGGGTCGAACGTGCCGGGATAGATTGCTATTTTCATTTGTGTTCCTCGTCCTTTGTTTCTAAGTAACGGGATTTCGTTCTCAAAATCAAGACTATGGTTTGACCGAATGCTTTGCGCGTGATTTCATAGCTGGCATCCGAAAGCTCTATCGCAGATTCTTTACTATGCTCCATAACGACATAACTTCCTTCGTTGACAACACTGGAGTTGTAAATTGCCGAAGGTAAGGTTCCAATTTCCTCAAGTTTGTACGGTGGATCAACGAAAACAAGATCGAATGCCTGCCGCATATGTTTTAGATACCAAAAAACATCCGCAGGATACACCGTGCATTGTTGCTCGCACTTCAATGCGCTGATGTTTGATTCAAGCGCCGCGATAGAGCTTCGGGATTTTTCCACAAACACGACTTCTTTCGCGCCGCGGCTTAACGCCTCAAGCCCCAAGCTTCCACTGCCGGCAAACAGGTCGAGCACACGAATTCCCTCAAACTCCATCCGGTTCGAGAGAATATCGAAAATGGTCTGTTTAGCCCGGTCGGTCGTTGGGCGGATAGTCAGGTCTCGAACGGTGGAAAGGGTTCTCCCGCGAAACTGCCCGGCGATAATCCTCATTTACGCTTCCCGCAACGCTAATCCAATCGCGGCTGCGAAACGAGAGCTTTCCTTTGCGAAGGATTCTTGGATTTTTTTCGATGGAGAAAGCTTACGGAGAGCATCCAGCGAAATTGTTTCCGTGTTGGTCTCGTGCTGTATCTGGGGAATGATTTTTTTCGGCACGCCGGCCCCATGGAGAAGTATTTTCCCCGGCGATTTCATGCCATCTTTTTGTTTCAAGAATTTCAGGTATGTGGTGATCGCCTTTGGCACATCCGATTCCGACGCTGTCACGAATGAACGATAATCCGCCAATTCTCCTTCCAGCACGTAGCTTGCGTCAACCCGGGCGTTGCGAACGCCGAACAAGGCAATTGTTTCGTTTTGCCATTCGGGATAATTGAACCGCAGTGATTTTTCAGTGCTAAAATGGTCAATATCCACGAGCTTCATTTGAAGACGCAATTCCGTAGTCACTTTTTTAAAGAAGCCGACCATCCCGCGCCGTACCGCGACGACGAACATTTGTTTCGTGTCTTTATCTCCCCATGGCAACGGGTGAGAATCCACGATGAACTCCTTTAAAGGAGTATCGGGATAATATTGTTCCACTTCCCATTGCAAGCTGGCAGAAAGCTCGGTTCCCTTCAGAGTTGCATCAACAGGAATGATGTTGATGAAGAGGGGGTCTGTGGGTAGTGCGAACGAAATCTGTTTGGAGCTTGCCTTGCTTTCTTTCAACAAATCTTCAAGCTCATAGACGAATGTGAAGAGTTGAGGATGATCCGCCGAGAGGTTTGTGCTTGCGTTTGCGAAATCTATGGATGTTCGCCGCTCGCCGAGAACAAGAACTGTCGGCTTTTTCCCATGTTCCACTTCTGCAAGCTGAAGATTGCCTTGGAAGAACGAGATTCCAATATAGCGAGATGATTTCATGGTGGGCTGATTATTTTACGGTAACAAAGGGTTTTAGTTGTTCAAATTTTTTCTTAGTGATCCCTTTAATGTTTTTGAGGTCATCAATGTTCTTGAAGCTTCCAGCTTCATCTCGATAGAGAAGAATTCGTTCTGCGGTCACTTCACCGATGTTGGGGAGGCTCATAAGCTGTTCCTTCGATGCTTTGTTGATATTGACGATCCCCGTTGATAACGAGTCCCCCTGAAGCTGTTCTTTATCAATGGATTCATTCAGCGCAGCATACGTGCTGTCGCTTGTTCGATAATCGAATTGCTTCGTTGAGGGAAACGTTTCCTGATACAGCCGGATTCCAGCGCCAATAAGAAATGTGACCGTCAAAAACAGAATTACTTTTCGTTCGGTCGCAGTAAGGGCGAGCCAATCCTTCAGTTGCTGGAACATGCCGCATCAAGAAAAAGCATTTTTTACTTTTTCAAAGAAACTCTTAGGGTTGCCGTGGCGCTCTTCTTCATTGGGAGTTATGTGCTCGGACGAGCCAAGCTGCCTCAACAGTTCTTTTTCTTTAGTGGTCAATTTCATAGGAACCCACACATTGATGCGCACAAACTGGTCACCCCGACCGTATTTATTGAGATGGGGGATACCTCGCTCGCGCATTCTCAACATACGCCCGCTTGGTGATCCGGGATCAATGGTCAATTTTGCTTTACCGGTTAACGTTGGGATCTCAATTTCGCCTCCGAGTGCGGCGATAGGAAAGCTAACGTTCACATCGTAAATAATATCATCACCGTTACGGGCAAAATACTGATGCGGCTGTTCTTCGATAAGAACGATAAGGTCTCCCGGGGTACCACCGCGCTGGCCTGCATTTCCTTGGCCGTTTAACGGGATATAGTTCCCCTCCGACACTCCTGCCGGTACATTTACTTTAATGGTTGATTCGCCCTGCACTCGTCCTTCGCCGTGACAGGTGGCGCAAGGATCTTTAATGATGCGCCCTTCGCCGCCGCAGGCGTGGCATGTTGTAATGTTTACGAATTGCCCAAACACTGAGCGCGATACTTGCCGCAACTCACCCAGTCCATTGCATTGCGGGCAGGTTGACATGCCGGAGCCGGATTTAGCTCCGCTGCCATTGCACACGTCGCACTTTTTTTGTTTCCTAACTTTAATTTTCTTTTCTACGCCGGCGGCTATTTCTTCCAATGTAAGAGATATTTTTACTTTCAAATCGGAGCCGGGAATGCCTTGCTGTGTTTCTCTCCGTCGTCTTCCACGGTTCGAAGCGCCGAACACCTCATCAAAAATTCCACCGCCAAAGCTGCCCCCGAAAACGTCTCCGAACGTCGAAAAAATATCGTTGATGTCCGTGAAATCCCGGTAATTGGTTCCTCGCATTCCCTCGTGGCCGAATTGATCGTACCGTCTCCGTTTTTCGGGGTCGCTCAACACTTCATAGGCTTCGGCAGCTTCTTTGAATTTTTCTTCCGCTTCCTTGTTGCTAGGGTTGCGGTCGGGGTGAAGCTTCATGGCAAGCTGGCGGTACGCTTTTTTGATTTCATCGGCGGAAGCGTTGCGGGTAACCCCTAACACCTCATAAAAATCTCGTTTCGTCATACTAAGTTTTTAGTTCTCCTGAGCCCGACTATTGCCTGAATCAGTGGCTTCTTCTGTTGGTGGTAATGACGATTCGTGGTCAGTAGGGGCGGCTGATACGATGACTTTTGCATGACGGAGGACACGGTCATTAAGGATATACCCTTTTTCAACTTCTTCTACGATGGTATGGGGAGGAACGTCAGTACGATGAACTTGCAGCAAGGCATCATGGTAATGAACGTCAAACTCCTTTCCGACGGTTTCCATGACCTTCACTCCATGTGATTCCAATAACTTCAATAATTTTTGATAAATCAATTCGATGCCTTTATAAAAAGCTTCAGAGTCCTTTTTTTCTTTGCTGAGTTTTAATGATCGTTCAAAATCGTCTACCACAGGAAGAATCTCAGTGATGACATCCACCCTTGCGAATTTGAAAATCGAAGCAGATTCGTTTTCGACGCGCTTTTTATAATTATCGAATTCAGCGGCTTTGCGCAACAACATATCTTTGTAGTTCTCAAGTTGCTTTTCCGCCTCCGCTAATTTCACGGCGAGGTCATTGTTTTGAGAATCGTTTGAGCTTTGTTCCGAGCTAATGTGAGACTCCTTCTCTTCTGGTTGTTTTTATTTTTTCCATAGCACCTACCACCATGGCATGTATCTGTTTTTAGCTACTCAGTATCTTTGCAATTGATTTTGCAACATGGTCAACGAGAGGGATGACCTTAGAATAGTTCATCCGCATAGGACCAATAACTCCGACCCTTCCCGTGACTCCCTCTGTATTATATGTTGCCGTTACGATACTGTATTCTTTTGCTTTTTCTTCGTTGTTCTCCGCTCCGATGGTAATGACAAAATCCTTATCCAGCTCTTCGTGTTTTTCAAGCAAGTGGACTATGATGTCGTCATTTTCGATAAGCTCTATAACGCTGCGGAAATTTTTCGGGTCAATGAATTCAGGCTGCTCGATAATGTTCTGCGTTCCGGATATATGCAGCTTCTCCCGTTCCTTAACATCATCGAAGAGCAAATCAACGGAATCAATGAAAAGCCGAATCAATCCGCTGCGGTCATCTTGCAAATCCCGAATTCTTTCTACAAACGTATCCCGAATTTCCAGCAATGTGAGACCTGAGAGCCGCTCATTGAGCATCCTGCTGACTTGTTCTAACCATTGGCGGGGGATTTCAGTGCCCACCTCTAACATAAGAGTTTTGACTAATCCCGAACGAATGGAAATTACCACGAGAACTCTTGAACTCGAAATTGGAATAAGCTCTAATTTTTCCAATATTCCGGAGCTAATATGTGGAGACGAAACGATGCTGAGTTGTTTGGAAATTTTTCCCAAGAGCTTGGAAGTTTCGCGAAGAAGTGTCTCCGGATCGGTACTGTTGCCCAATTGGTTTTGGATTTCAAGTTTGTCCTTCTGCGAAAGCTCCTCCACATCCATAAGAAAATCAATGTAATAACGGTACCCTATATCCGTTGGGACTCGGCCTGCGGAAGTGTGAGGATGGGACAAGTATCCTGACTCTTCTAAATCTGCCATTACGTTTCGAATGGTAGCCGGACTCAGATGAGTTTCAAATTTTTTTGAAATATACCGTGAACCCACGGGGAAAGCGGTCTGAATGTAGTTATACACTACATGCCGGAGAATTCCTCGTTCTCGTTCGTTTAATCCTTCTTTTGATGTGGAACCCATTCAAAAAACCCTTATTTTATGCTTAAAAATAACAATTTTTGGGTAGGTTGTCAAGGTGATTATTGGAGTCTCTGTAACGATGTGACGTAGCGTAAATGACTGATTCACCAGTACTTCAATGTGTTTTTCAAACCATTGATTGTTTTATTGGTTGTGAGGCGAAGAACGAGTGTTCCACGCGGACGAAACCTTTGGCTGTTTAATTACACATCAGAGAGAGATTGAGAGAAAGTGTGGCTTGCAAGAAGCTGATTTGGGTGTCGCAGATATTTTTATTCACGTCTGTAGGTTTGTTGATATGCTGGGCACGTTTTCTCTGCGTCTCTATATTCTTAATGAAGTTTCTCCTTTAAACATATTGCATCCGCGAGCAATTCTTGCTATCTTACTTCCCGCAAAAAATAGTTTGTGAAGTGATGAATCACGTCTAAAGAAATTCTTCGAAGAAGGCGGCAACAATTTCCTTGATCGCAAAACTTGCCCTCGAAAATGGGACGGTGTTTACCGGTGAAGCATTCGGCGCCGCGGCTGAAGTCACCGGTGAGGTCGTTTTTAATACCAGCCTGACAGGTTACCAAGAAATCATTACTGATCCGTCTTATGCCGGACAGATTGTGACGATGACCTACCCGCTTATCGGTAATTATGGAGTCAATCTTGAAGACTTTGAATCGGTGAAGCCGCAGGTGGCAGGCTTTATCGTGAAGGAATATTTTGATTTCTACAGCAATTTCCGTGCAAACAGCAGCTTAGGGGATTGGCTAACACAGCATAATATTGTTGCGATGCAAGGAATTGATACACGCATGCTAACCAAGATGATCCGAACGGTTGGAGCGTTGCGCGGCGTTATTTCAACAGTCGATTTACATGACGACAGCTTAATTGAAAAAGCCCGTACCTCTCCTCAAATGGAGGGGCTTGATTTGACGAAACAAGTAACGACAAAAGTTCCCTATCGTTGGGATGAAATTGACCGTACTCCTTTTGCCCTTAGCTCGCCGCTTCCGAGAAAACTTAACGGGAAAAAATGGAATGTCGTGGTGTTTGATTATGGCGTGAAGCACAATATTCTTCGCCGATTGACTTCCTACGGATGTAATCTCACTGTTGTTCCTTCATCGTTTTCAGCAGAGGAGACGTTGGCGATCAATCCTGATGGGATTTTCTTATCGAATGGTCCAGGCGACCCTGCCGCAGTGAAGTATGCGATTCTTAATATAAAGAAACTGATCGGGAAGAAACCTATCTTTGGGATTTGCCTTGGGCATCAGCTACTCGCGTTGGCATTAGGGGGAAAGACGTTCAAGCTCAAATTTGGTCATAGGGGAGCGAACCACCCTGTGAAGAATCTGCTTACGAACGACGTTGAAATTACCTCTCAAAACCACGGCTTTGCCGTTGACCCAGAATCGCTCGACCCAAAGACAATCGAAATTACGCACGTCAATCTAAACGACAACACGAATGAGGGATTTCGCCATCGCGAGCTTCCGTTATTTTCTGTCCAATACCATCCGGAGGCGTCGCCGGGTCCGCACGATAGCGATTATCTCTTTTCGCGTTTCGTCGAGATGATGGAGCGGGAAAACGTGGCAGTTGTGAAATAACAAAATCCTTTGTAGAGCGAAATGTCATTTCGCTCTACATCTTTATCCTCCCGTACTTCTTCAAAACTTCTTTTACTTTTTCAATAGGAAGCGCATCAATCTCGTGCCCTTGAACTCCTTTTGTTGTCGTAGCTTTTAACAAGGAGTTGTAAATTGCTTCTTCGGTTGCTTCGACTACAGCTTGGAAAAAGGGAGAGAGGTCGTCCTCTCGCAACCGCACCGATTGCTCAAGGCGCTCTGCGTTCATGTTAATACGCATTGCCTTTGCTGTTGAAAACGCGATAACATAATCCCCGCTGCCGTGACTCATAGATGAACCCGTACGACCAAGCGCGAGCGTTGCGCGTTTGGCAAGTCGCTTAAGTTGAGCGCTATTCAAGGGCGCATCCGTGGCGATTACCATCATGCAGGAGCCATCGCCGTAATATTTAAGCTGTTCCTTAAATGCGTATTTGCCCAATTCTTTTCCGACTGGGACGCCGGCAATATCCAACACACCGCCGAAGTTGGTTTGGACAAGCGCTCCAACGGTAAATCCACCTAACGTCGAGGTCGGAGGAAGCACACGAGAGCTTGTGCCGATGCCGCCCTTCCATCCAAAGCAGATTGTTCCAGTGCCAGCGCCGACGCATCCCTCTTCAACAACACCGGATTGCGCCTTTTGAATTGCTTCAATTGCATGCTCGCGTTTCACATACCTGCCTCTGATGTCATTCAAGGCGCCATCGTTTGTTTCTCCAACAATGGGATTAACAGAGCGGACATTCTCATTGCCCGATAACCCCAGCATATAATCCACAACGCCGTTTGCAACATCCCACACGCTCAAGGTATTTGTCAATAGAATTGGCGTTTCGATTTGTCCGAGTTCTTCGACCTGCGTGAACCCTACCAGCTTGCCAAACCCATTGCCAATGAACATTGCTGCCGGCACTTTCTCTTGAAAAAGATTTCCGGAGTGGGGAAGGATTGCCGTAACGCCCGTTCGGATATTATCGCCTTGATTAAGTGTTACTTGCCCTACTGTTACTCCCTCCACATCCGTTATTGCGTTGAACTTGCCGGTACGGAAAATGCCAAGCTCCACACCGAGGTCGCGCAGCCGCGGACGCTCAGTGGATTGGCTTAATGCTACGAGAGGTAAAGCGATAAAAAACAGAGGGGAGATCATTAGGTGTTTCATAATTTTTTATCTTAGTGATGCAGACGAAAATTCATTGAATAAATCCACATTTCGCTCCTGACGGAGCTTTTTGGTCTTTTTATTTTGTTTCTACAAACAGGTCGTCCCTACGGGACTAAAAAATCCCGATGAATTTGGTTTTTTCTTGCGCTCCGGAGGAGCGCAATGATTATAGTCTGTGGCTACAACAAAACAATAAAGCCCCAGAGGGGCGAGATGTTCTTTATTGTTAACAGTATCGAAGATTTTTCAATTGTGAAATTCTCTTTTCAGACAGTCACTGCAAGAGACATTCCTCACGGTTCGATTGCAATGTTATAGGTCGTTAAGAACTCCATAAAATCCGAGATTTCCATCATATCTTTTCCCTGAAAGCGGATGGTATGGGAGTTGGTTCGTTCAATGACCTTGAGGTACGAGAGCGCCTCTACAGGGCGATAACTTTTAAAGCTCACTTCAACGGTAACGGGGGATTTAACAACATAGGGCTTGAAGTCTTTCAAGCGTTTCAGTGCGGCTTTTACCTTCTGCCCGATGAGTTCATAAGAAGCCTCTGGTGTGATCGTGTTGGCAGAGTGGAAGCCGAGCGTTTTCTTTGTCTCTGCTCCCTCGATATTACCGACGAGAGAGCGGACTTCTTCTATCGCGGCGTCGTCACCGGACATCATTATCACAGGGACTCCGAAGTGCCCGGCAATGGCGGCATTAAATGCGCCCTCGGTCACTTCGGTTCCGTTCAGCGCTACGCGCGTAAGACGTGCGCTGGAAAATGTGTGCGCCCGTACGCCTTTCATGTTGTTTGTGGAGGAATGGTAGCCGATGAACAAGACAGCATCGAACGTGTTGTCAATGCCTGCCATCATCGCAAGATGGCGGGGCCATGCACGAATGATGCGCACATCTTTAGGGAATAAATCAATGAGCAGGTTCTCGCCATTGCCGTGCGAGTCGCTGATTAAAATTTCTGTTGCACCTGCTTCTTTTGCCGCGTTGACGGCGGCTAATGCCTCGCGCGTCATGAATTCGCGGAAGCGGGCGTACTCGAATCCCGCGGGTCCGAGTTGATCTTCCGTGACCGTTCCAACAACGCCTTCCATATCAACGGAAATATAAACTTTCAGTTTTTTAGGCTGGGCGAAGAGGGCGGAGGAAACGAAAAATGTCACTAAAAGAAGGAGAGCCAAATATTTTGGATTGCAGTGAACATTCATAGTAGTATCCCTTCAAAAATGCTATGTTTGATCATTTTCATTTTGTAGGGCACGTTGCGACGTGCCCCTACTACAATTCATGATTTCCCGCTTTGCATCTCTTTTGCTATGTGATCCACCTTGGACCACACACGCAGGAGATTGCCGCCGCAAATTTTTTGAATATCACTATCCGAATATCCTTTCTTGAGCAATTCGTAGATGATATTGGGATACTGCGAAACGTCCTTCAAACCGATGGGAAGCGAATCACCGACGCCGTCGAAATCTGAGCCGAAGCCAACGTAATCCACGCCGACGAGCTTTGCCACATGGTCAATGTGTTCAGCGACGATGGAAGCATCAGGGAAGGGAATAGGATGTTCTTTGTGGTATTGCTCCGCATATTCGCGTCCTTTTGGGTCGCTGAATCTTAAGTTATGTTCCCGCAAATATGCCATAACAATTTTTCGGTCTTCATTTTCACGTTTGAAATAATCACTGCTCACGAAGGAAGAACCGAACGCTATTTGGATCACGCCTCCATTTTTTGCAAGGAGCTTAATCATATCATCGGACATGTTACGCTCGAAGCCCGGAGTGAATGACCTGCACGACGAATGGGAGGCGATCACCGGCGCTTTCGTGATATTCATGACTTCGTAAAATGCCTGATCCGTAACGTGGGATATATCAACCATAATCCCCACGCGATTCATTTCAGCCACCACTTCGCGCCCAAAAGGACTGAGTCCGCGCCAAATATGAGTGGTATCGTATGAGGAATCGCTTATGTGGTTGTCTTTGCCGTGCGTGAGCGTAATGTAACGGATGCCTCGATTGTAAAAATATTGTATGTTTTCAAGCTTATGCTCGATTGGGGAGCCGTTTTCCATTCCCATGCAGAGCGACATTTTGCCTTTCTTAAATTGGCTTGTTACATCGGAAACGGAATGCGCAACGGCAAACTTATCGGGCCAATCTTTGGCGAACTTCTCGACCATATCCACGAGCGAATCCGCCAGTCGCTTTGCGCCATTGTTCTCCCGCCATAATCGAAATCTCCGTCCGGTGTTTTTTTCGAGATGTCCTCCCATTTTTCATTTAATCTGTAAGGGACGTCAATATGGGTATCTACTATGATAAACTTTTGTGCGAGTTTCTGAGCCTTCGCTTTTAGTTGGGCGTCAGTGGGGGCTTTTTGAGCGAAAGCAGAGCCGCTGAGGAAAAGAACAACCAACGCAAATTTAACTATGAATGGTCGCATTATTACTCCTTACTGAATGAACGAAGATTGAAAAGACTGAATTTTGTACTGTTTTTGAGCAATTCTTGGTTTTTTGTAGGTTTTACAAACTACGAAATTCCTGCGCGACAGGAATTTTCCTGTGTGGCAGGAATTTTTCCTGCGGCGCAGGAGTGAAATTTTCGCGCGAAGAAATAATTTTTGAAGAAATTCTTACGGTCGCATTGTTACTCCTTATAAAGAATATGCCACAAAGACTCAAAGGCACTAAGAGAAGAAAAAGCTAAAAAATTAACCGCAAAGCCCGCCTGTCCCTCTGTACGGGATTCCGAAAAACGGAACCGGCAGGTTTGTGGTGAACGATGACATCACCAGCATGAACAATAGATAGCTTGGTGGTTATTTTTTGTCACGATAGGCTTCAATCACCAGGAATTCCTCCCACGCCTTTCCGTCGTTGGATCTCTCGCCTCTCCATGTAAAATGATTGGTAGAGATGTTTGTGTAAGTCGCGCGTGTGAAAGCATGGTGGGCGACAGGCTCCCTCATACTGTACGAGATGGACTTCTCATCAACTGCGATGCCGCCTAGCTCTTCTGATCCCAAGTCTGTCCAGGTACCGGATAGGGCATTGAGCCATTTCATGTTCCAGACCTTTTTCTTTGGATCGTAACTGCGGATATTAGTGCCCAGCACCAGAAGCTTGCCTGTTAGTGTCTCCATTCTGTAGTCGTCTGCAATTGCGTACCCATCCAGGATATAGCGCCCTTCCCATGTTGCTCTCAGACTCTCCCAAGTCCCGTCCTCTCGCTTTAGTTTTGCCTCACAACGCCATGTGCCGATGAGGAAGTCCAACCGAGATAGTTCCGGCGGTGCGTTGCGGTTGGGCTTTGTGTACTCCTGTTTATCTTGTTTCATGAGCCAAGAATCCTCGCGTGCAGGTTCCTTTGTTGGTTGTGAAAACACCATGCTTGATAGCAAAAAGACAGCAAAGAATACATTCGTGTGCCTCATTAACCAGTCCTGTGTTGGTTCAGATGATGATAGAGCGTATCCCTTTATATGATGGGGAAATTTTTGCCACGAAGGCACAAAAATATTAACCGCAAAGGATGCCTGCCCTGCCTGCCGCAGGCACGGCGTCGGGCAGGGACGCAAAGGAAATTTTTTTTAGCTTTATTGAAAGCATGGCGATTTAAAAATCGCCCTACATTTATGGCTTTATATAGGTCGTCCCAATACATCGGGATGACAGTTAATTTTTCCTTTGTGACTTAGTGTCTTCGTGGCAAGTACACATTGCAATAAAAAAAATCGGCACGCCCCTTACAGCAGATACGTGCCGATTTTCATTGAGGTACCGCTTAAAGCATCAGGAGCAGCCGCTTGTTGATCCGTCCCGCAGAAAAACTGCCTGCCGCAGGCATGGCGGGATGTCTCAATATCAGGAACATCCTGAGGTTGAGCCGCACTGCAGGCACTTGTAGCAGCTTCCGCTTCGAATCATGATGCTTCCACACTCATGGCACGGGGGAGCGTCTGCTTGAGTCTGGAAGACCGCTTTTTCGTTTCGTTCGATTGTGGAAGTTATTGTTGGCGCCGAAGGTTCGATGCGGGCTTTCGTGTACGCCATACCATCGCCTCCGGTTTCTCCTGAAGAGCTGGGAGCCTCCTCCTTCGATAAAAATTTCAAGCCAAGCCAGCGGAAAATATAATCACTGATAGATTTTGCAATGGGAATTTCCGGATTATTGGTAAAGCCGGATGGCTCGTATCGCGCGTGGCTGAACTTATCCGTCAATACCTTCAACGGAACGCCGTATTGCAGCGCAATGGAAATTGAGGTTGCAAAGGAATCCATCAGACCGGAAATAGTGGAGCCTTCTTTGGACATCGTAATAAACACCTCGCCCGGCATGCCGTCTTCGAACATACCGACCGTGATATAGCCCTCGTGGCCGGCGATGCTGAATTTATGCGTGATGGATTGCCGTTCATCAGGTAATCGGCGTCGCGCCAATTGAGACTTGTTTTTTTCTTTTGTTGCCTCAAGTGAAGTGCTGAGCGGTTGTGTCCGTTTGCAGCCATCGCGATACACGGCAATAGATTTCAATCCGAGTCTCCACGCCTCGACGTACGCCTGCATAATATCGCCTTCGGAAACGTCGGTTGGCATGTTGACCGTTTTGGAAATTGCCCCGGAAAGGAACGGCTGAACTGCCGACATCATTTTGATATGTCCCATATACTGAATGGAACGCTGACCGTTCGCCGGCTTGAACGCGCAGTCGAAAATCGGGAGGTGCTCTTCTTTAAGATGCGGAGCGCCTTCGATGGTATCGCTCTTATCAATGTAAGCGACGATGTGCTCGATTTGCTCGTCATCGTATCCTAATTTTTCCAATGCCTCGGGTACCGTTTGGTTGACGATTTTGAGCAATCCACCGCCGACAAGTTTTTTGTATTTCACGAGCGCGATATCCGGCTCGACGCCTGTCGTATCGCAGTCCATCATAAAGCCGATGGTGCCGGTGGGTGCGAGAACGGTTACCTGCGAATTACGGATTCCATGTTGCTTTCCAAGACGGACGACATCTTTCCAAACATCATTGGATGCCTGCCAAAGGTCTGCCGGGACGATCTCCTTATTGATGCGCTCGGCATGGATGCCATGCTTCTGCATAACATTCAGCATCGGTTCGCGGTTGATCGCAAATCCTTTAAATGGATCTTTCTTTGCGGAGATAGTCGCTGATTGCTTGTATGCCTCACCGCACATAAGCGAGGTGATAGCGGCAGCATACGCCCGACCTTCATCGCTATCGTAGGCAAAGCCGCGCGCCATTAACAGTGCGCCCAGATTTGCATAGCCCAATCCCAAGGGACGATAGTCAAAACTGTTCCGTGTGATAGCCGGCGTTGGGTAGCTGGCATTATCAACTTCAATTTCCATCGCAGTGATGGTGATCTGACATGCCTTTTGGAATTTTTCGACATCAAACTCTCCATCGTCGCGGCGGAATTTCATCAGGTTCAATGATGCCAAGTTGCACGCTGTATCATCGAGGAACATATATTCACTGCACGGGTTGGATGCGTTGATGGGTGCCGTGTTCGGGCAGGTGTGCCAGCTATTGATGGTTGTGTGGTATTGCATGCCCGGATCGCCACAGACCCACGCCGCTCCTGCAATTTGCCGCATCATATCGCGCGCGCGAAATTTCTCCATCGGCTTGCCTGAGGTTACCGCTTTCGTCCACCAATCTTTGTCTTCGATGTATGCCTTCATAAACTCATCGCTTACGCGGACAGAGTGGTTAGCATTTTGATAAGCAATTGAGTCATACGCACCGCCGGGAACGTTGAAACCGCCGTTATAACCCGCGTCAATCAATGCCCATGCTTTCTTTTCTTCATCGGCTTTGCAATTGACGAAATCAACGATGTCGGGATGCTCGGCGTTCAAAATCACCATCTTCGCGGCGCGGCGTGTCTTACCGCCGGATTTGATGACACCCGCAAACGCATCGTAGCCCTTCATGAAAGAAACGGGACCCGATGCTGTTCCGCCGCCTGCTAAATGCTCTTTGGAAGAGCGGAGGGTAGAGAGATTAGAACCTGTTCCCGAACCCCATTTAAATAACATTCCCTCGGTTTTCGCAAGGTTGAGAATGGAATCCATCGAATCTTGAACCGAATTGATGAAGCATGCTGAGCATTGGGGATGTTCTTCATTGCCCACATTAAACCATACAGGGCTGTTGAAGGACATATATTGGTTCACGAGCAAGTAGAGTAGCTCGTGGTAAAAAATTTCCGCATCTTCTTGTGACGCGAAATATTCGCTTTGGACTCCCCATGTGTAAATTGATTTTGCGACACGGTCCACCAATTGCCGCACACTGTGCTCACGATCGGGCGTTCCGAGTGTTCCGTGAAAATATTTTGACACGACGACATTGGTCGCTGTCATAGACCATGACTTTGGTATTTCAACGTCCTTTTGCTCGAAAATCTTTTCGCCCTTTTCATTAGATATAATGGCCGTGCGAAGCTCCCATTCTATCTCATCAAAAGGATGAACCCCCGGCTTTGTAAAATATCGTTGAAATTTCAGGCCTTCGTTTTCACCTGAACGCTCCGCAGGCTGCATCGGCTGATCCACTGCGACTGGTGGTGTTCGCATGGTATCTTTATCGAGCATAGTGTTTCTCCTTGTTTGATAATGGTTTGAGATGGTGTTGGAATACTGTCATAAAAAATACTACCCTTCGACAGGCAGTGACCTGTTTGGGGAGATCATTGTCAATTGTTATATTGGGTGAATCCCGTTTAACAGGATAAACGCAAGCCGCTTTCTGTTTGTTGCGTTGGTGGTATCACGACTCACGTTTGGGGGGTAAAGAACAAAGAACCTTTAGATTTCTACAGGTGCAACTGGGTGTCAATATAAGCGGTTGCGGAGGCTTTGTCAAGTTAAAATTTAGGGAAAATTTTTGAGCGCATTATTTTACTTGACATAACTCCTAAAAAAAATAACAACTTACGAAAAACCTTGGGAAATATTAAAAATTGATTTATGCCCGCGCGGAAGGGGGTTTTTAGCCATAAACGAGTTTTTCGATAGTAAAATCACAACAAGGATTTGACTTAACACAAAATCATTTTTCATACGTACGCCTTATTTTGGCTTTCAATCGTACTCATGTCGGTTTGGTGCTTAAGTAACATGCATGAGATTCTTCTTGCATATCTATCAAGCGTTCATTTAATTTGTCCCATCAGTTTTATAGAAGAAGACAAACCACTAAGGAGCCCCTTATGTCAGTTGCTATCGAGTTCTCTACGATTCCGGAAATGTTTGAAGCGATCGCGGCGAAGTACGCGCACAGTGAGCGCCCGATGTTGATGCATAAAGTTGATAAACAGTACCGCAACATCTCGTATTCCGAGTATCGTAGAAATGTTGAGCTCTTCGCGCTCGGCCTCGCGTCGCTCGGCATCGGCAAGCATGACAAGATTGCTATCATTTCGGAGAATAGACCGGAGTGGATTGTCGCAGACATGGCAATTGCGGGTCTCGGTGCAATTGATGTTCCAATTTATCCAACGCTCACGCCAAAGCAAATCGAATTTATTTTCAACGATGCAGAGGTGAAGCTGGTCATCGTTTCCAACTCCTCTCAGCTTTCCAAAGTGGCCAAAGTGCAACCCGATGTAAAGACGTTACAACGCTCTATTATTATGAACGAAAAGGGAGAAGCCGACGGAAAAACTGTTCTTTCGTTTTCGCATGTGTACGAGTTTGGAAAGGAATTCGAGAAAGCACATCCCAATTTTTTTCGCGAAAGCATTTCAACAATAAAGCCCGGTGACCTTCTTACCATTATCTATACTTCCGGGACGACGGGAAATCCCAAAGGTGTGATGCTGACTCACGATAATTTTGTTTCGAACATTAAAGCGGCTGCTTCGGTTATTCCATTTAGCGATAAAGATACTTTGCTTTCGTTCCTTCCGCTTTGCCATTCATTCGAGCGAATGGCCGGTTATTATACTGCGATGTCATGCGGGGCAACTGTCGCGTACGCTGAAAGTGTGGAAACAGTGCGTGATAATCTCGTTGAAGTGCATCCGACAATTGTAATTACCGTTCCGAGACTGTTCGAGCGTATTCACAGCCGCATGATTAAACAAGTGGATAACAGCTCACCAGTGCGGCAAAAGATTTTTCATTGGGCTGTTGGAGTAGGGAAGGAATATGCAAAAGCGCGCAAGTTAGGCTCTGTCTCGCCGATGCTCAAATGGCAACACTCGCTGGCGGCAAAACTTGTCTTCTCAAAATTGAGCCAACGAACAGGCGGAAAGATGCGGTTTTTTGCTTCAGGAGGCGCGGCTTTGCCGAGGGAGTTGGGCGAGTTTTTCGAAGCAGTAGGCATTATTATTATAGAAGGCTATGGCTTGACAGAAACATCTCCTGTGTTGACCGCTAATCGTCTTGACGATTATAAATTTGGAACCGTGGGCAAACCCTTACCCGGTGTTGAAATAAAAATTGCCGGAGATGGCGAGATTCTTGCCAAAGGTCCTAACATCATGAAAGGATACTTTAACAATCCTCAAGCGACAGAGGAGGCTATTGATAAAGATGGATGGTTCCACACGGGAGATATTGGCATGTTCGATTCCCAGGGCCATTTAATGATTACCGATAGAAAGAAGCATCTCTTTGTCAGTTCCGGCGGAAAGAATATTGCTCCCCAGCCGATCGAGAATTTATTCCTGCAGAGCAAATATATTGACCAATTTGTTCTCATTGGTGATGGCAGGATGTTTCTTTCGGCGCTGATTGTTCCTGAATTTGAAATCCTTAAAGATTATGCCCGCAATGTTGGGATTTCGTTTTCAGATGATTCCGAATTAGTCCTTTCCTCGGAGATTCGAAAGTTGTACGACAGCGAGATCCAAACGCTTCAGAAAGATCTTCCTAATTTCGAGCGCGTGCGTCGGTTTGAATTGCTTCCGCAAGCGCTGACGGTGGAAAATGGTGAAATCACACCTACCCTCAAGGTGAAGCGGAAAGTGGTTGAGCAGAAATTTTCGTCGCTTATCGAAAAGATGTATGAGAATGTTACGTGAGAGGAGTTTTGAGGCAAGAACCAGGGAGTATATTAATTTTCTTTTTTTAGCGTATCCACGGCTTTCACGCGTATTATTTTTCGCTGGATGATTTGATCCCCAACCACCCAAGCATCGGGGAATCCCATTTCTACAAACTTTGGAAGCTTTTGGCTGGCTTCTATCCTTGCCCGGTAATCTCCCACTCTGACCTTATACACCGGGGGGTCAAAAACAACATAGATTGAATCTTCCGTTATTTTGGGAGCAGCGGCGCTTTTCATTGCGTTCGCTTCGTCAATGCTTACCGAAGCGAAAATCTGAATGCGAAATCCCTGCAGAAACTCCGATTCCACAATTATGCTATCCGCGGTGGACTCTTCGTCGATTATATGGTTTGCTGTGGTGTGGGGTTTTTGGACTTGTTCGATATCTTCGTCATAGTCCGATGGGTTAAATGTGGCTTCGTACTGTGAGAGGGGAACTTTGCGGTGGCTTTTCGTCTCAGCGGGTTGTTGTCGTTTCAGGGTTGGTTCGGTTGTTTTACAGCTTGCGAACAACAGCGCCGCGAGAGTTAAAAAAAATAGGGAAAATCGAGCGGTCATTTTGAAATATAATTGATCCACGACCCGTTATACTCTTCCGGGTATTGTTTGAGTATAGCTTTTCGGAGGGAATCAGCCTGCTTGCGGGTATCGTATTTGCCTATTTGTACTCGATACAGTTTATCGAATGGTTCAAACACGTTAAAGACCGGCAACTCAGCGAATCGCTCCTTTGCAAGTTTGTGTATGGCAAGTGCATACTTTGTCCGCGCGAATGCTCCTATCTGCACCGTGTAAGCCGGGTTAGGAGGTCGCTCAATTTTTTTAATGGTGCGGCCGGATTTCGATTTTTTCACGACGGATGCGAGGACGGTATCTTGTTTCGATGTGAAGCCGCCTCGTTTCGCCCTGATGAAATCCGCTTTCGCAAGTGAATCCGCTCGTGCAAGCATTTTCGCAGAATCAACTGCCGTGGGACCCGATTGCGGTCCTCGCACTCCTTTGTTTGAGCCCGTCTCTTCCGAAGAAACGCAAGCAGAACAGAGAAGAGCTGTTATAAAAAGAAGGACACGGAGGATGGAATATTGATTCACCATGCTGTCGTAGTTAGTATGTAGAAGGAATTGATTCTTTTTCCCCGGTAACAATTTTGATGCTCGCGCTGGCACCGATACGGTCGGCGCCGCTTGCAACCAACGCCAATGCTTCTTCCTGCGTTCGCACGCCGCCGGAAGCTTTTACGCCTAATGAGCTTCCCACAACTTTCCGCATCAGTGCGATGTCTCCCACCGTCGCTCCGCCTTTTGCAAACCCGGTAGAAGTTTTTACGAAATTTGCCCCCGCCTTCTTCGCAATAATGCAGGCTTTGACCTTTTCTTCATCGGTCAAAAGCCCTGTTTCTATAATGACTTTTGTCAGAACACCCATTTTTTTTGCGGTCTGCACGACGGCACGGATATCGTTTTCAACGTAGTTATATTCACCCGATTTTAACATCCCAACATTGATGACCATATCAACTTCCCGTGCGCCATCCCGAATCGCGCGCTCAGCCTCAAAGGCTTTTGCCTCCGTAGAGGTAGCTCCGAGCGGAAACCCTATCACCGTGCATACTTTGACGCTTGTATCTCTCAGAAGGTTCGCACAGGTCTTTACATATCCCGGGTTGATACAGACGCTTGCGAATCCGTACTGCTTTGCTTCTCGGCAGAGTTGCTCAACTTGTTGCTTCGTTGCTTCGGGTTTAAGCAACGTATGGTCAATCATTTTAGCGAGGCTTGTATCAAATGTGTTTGATTCAACGCCGATGCCCGCCGTAATACGGTCGGCGCCGCTTTTGACGATATTGTTGACACCCTCCTTGTTGTGAACAACGCAGAGATTATCGTTGCATACGCCGTCTTTACAGCAATTGTGGGCGTTGGTTTCTTTAAGGACTTCATCAATAAGCTTAAGGATAAGAGCTTTATCCATAGAGACGGCTTTCTCGGTAAAAATGTTGCTTTAATATACGATAAAATTATAGACTTACAAAAGCATTCATTGCGGCTGTGATGTACATCTCGTTCCTATTTGGCAAAAAACGCCAAAATGTTATGTAATTTCATTGTTCGTCTCGGTGAAAGGCTTGGGTTGTCCTTCAATATTTAGAAGCTATCTCAAAAACTATAATCAGGGCTTGCGCCGGAGGCGCACCCGTGCGCCATCTGTTTGGCGTATCCCTGCCTGTGGCAGGCAGGCGCCTTCGGCGGAGAAGCCCTCGATTACTTTTGATGTTCCCCCGACCTATCCCGTTTTACGGGATGCTGAAAAG
>JACQBK010000073.1 GCA_016194505.1 Ignavibacteriales bacterium
ACCTTGTCACAGAACTATCCGAATCCATTCAATCCAAGCACCACGATTCGGTTTGCTCTGCCCAAGGAAGCTCCGGTTACTCTCGAAATCTACAACATTCTTGGTATGAAGATCCGCACGCTTATCAGCGGTCAATCCATGAATGCCGCCTTCCATTCAGTGGTATGGGATGGTAAGGACGATGCGGGAGTTGGCGTGTCGAGTGGTTTGTATTTGTATCGCATCCACGCTGATAAATTCCAAGCTTCGAAGAAGATGACGCTGTTGAAGTAATCCTCTTCTGAGGTTCGGAAAGCATTAGAATAGCAATCCCGTCCCGATTTAATCGGGACGGGATTGTTTTTTTATTCCCTCCTATTTGACACTGACGCAGAATCCCAGTACCATGAGTGCGTTCCGTAAAAAGCAAGATGGATTCCATCTCGTGATATGCCGAAATTGCAGAAAATTCCTCAAATTCTCATTTTTAACAGCAGGTTTGAGATCCTATTTAAACTTTCCTTACAGTTTTTTGTCTAAATTCTGTGAGAACAACTGATTTTCCCCGGAGGGATGTTTTTGGGAAATGACTGATCGCAGCGATCTTGAGCTTGTGCGGCTTTTTCAACAAGGCGATGAATCCGCATTCAATCATGTGGTGCTGCGATACCAAGAAAAAATCTATTGGGTTGCTCGACGATTTGTCAATGAGCATGACGGGGCTGATGATGTAACGCAAGAGGTCTTCATTAAGGCGTACGAATCGCTTAAAGAGTTTCGGAGCGAATCATCCCTCTATACGTGGCTGTATCGGATCACGGTGAACATTGCGCTGAATGTTCTTCGGCGAAATAAAGTTAAGGAGTTCTTTCGCATAGATGAGCTGTTCGACCCTGAAGACGTAGAATCGGGCACTCCCGACAAGCTTCTCGAGCGACAGGAAGAGCGCACGCTCATTGAGCAAGCGATCGCCACCCTGCCCGATAAACAGAAGGCAGTTTTTGTTCTACGCTATTATGAAGAGATGCCATACGAAGAAATCGCTAAGGTTTTAAAGACATCCGTCGGGGGATTGAAAGCAAATTATTTTCATGCGGTAAAAAAAATTGAGGAGTATCTGAAACGTGCACACGGAACACATTAATTATCTTTTGCCGGATTATGTAACCGGCCGCTTAGAGCCCGATGTACAAAAAGGGGTTGAAGCTCACTTGAAAAATTGCAACGAGTGTGTTTCTGAGATGAAAAACCTCCGGGAGGTTCTAGGAAAAATATCTCAGGATAAGCCGTATGCTCCTTCGGCGATGTATTTTAGCGCGTTATTACCGCAAATCCGGCAGCGGTTGGATGCCAAACACGAGCGTTCATTCTGGATACATCCGATGTTTGTCCGCATTGTTGCGCCGCTTGCGGTTGCCATCTTTGTGATTGTGATGCTGTCGCGAGTACCTTTCCCCGCCGAACAACAGAATCCTTTAAAATCCATCGTTGCAGATGTCTCCACTGATGAATTGGAACAAGTAGTGCTGGAACAGTCGCAGCATCAAACCGGTGGAACGCTCCTGATGGAAAATGAATTGGCGTCACTTCCTAGCGGCAAGGCTCTTGAGAATCATATTACAACGATAGGAAGCCAGACAACGGTGTGGATTGATGCAGAGGTTATTCCCAGTGGCGTTGTGCCTCGTGCGATTAACGACCTTGACGATTCTGAGCTTGAAACGCTCCTTCAACAATTAGGAGAAAGGACAGTGTTATGAATCCCCTAACAAGAATTTTTTGCTTCTTCGCAATATTCATTGTTGCGACGATCTCGGTTGGCTATGGACAAGGCGGTCCCCCTGGTATGATGAGACGCCCGCCTCAAGAACGGGTAGAGCAGTTTAAGAAAATCAGGTTGATGGAGGTGCTGCAGTTAGACGAGCAAACTTCGATAAAATTCTTTGCTCGTTATAACAAGCATTCAGAATCGTTCCGTGAAAACAGAATGAAGCGAAACGAAGCATTGGATCAGATTGCGCTTCTACGGAAAACGAATGCGTCTGATAAGGACTTTGAGAAAATCATTCAGGAGGTGCGATCGCTCGATGCCCAGCTTACGGATGTCTGGCTCAAGTATCTCGATGAACTTTCCGAAATTCTTACGACAAAGCAAATGGCAGAGTATTTGGCGTTTGAAAGAAATTTCACTCAAAACCTCCGTGACCTTATGAACGAAATCCAAAAAGAAAGAGAATCCCGAAGGATGCGGTAGGTTATTTGCAGTATTTTTTTACAAAGCCGGCCATTATTTTGCATTAGGTCGGCTTTTTTATTGCTTCTGCATCGCGTCGGTCGTATATTTGTACTATGAGACGAATTTATCTAGACTATAGCGCCACAACGCCCCTTGATCCGCGAGTTCTTGAAGCGATGTCCTTTATTTTTAAGGAGCAGTATGGCAATGCCTCGTCAGTGCATTCGTTTGGTAGGGAGGCGAGGAAAGTTCTTGAAGAAAGCCGTGAGCGCATTGCATCGTTTATCGGCGCCCGATCTGATGAAATATTTTTTACCAGCGGGGGGACTGAAGCCGATAATTACGCCATCAAAGGAGTTGCCCTTGCAGGAAAAAAGAAGGGCAACAATCATATTATTATCTCTGCCATTGAGCACCATGCCGTGTTGCATCCCGCCGAACATCTTCGTGAAGAGGGATTGAACGTTGATGTAGTTCCTGTTGATTCATCGGGGATGGTGGATCCGGCTGATATTCAAAAAGCAATCACGCCGGAAACGTGCTTGATTTCCATTATGCACGCTAATAATGAAGTCGGCACAATCGAGCCGATTCGGGAAATCAGCGCGATTGCAAAACAACACGGAGCATTGCTGCATTCAGATACCGTCCAGTCTGTCGGCAAAATTCCTGTGGATGTGAATGAGTTAGGCGTGGATTTACTTTCGATCTCCGCTCATAAACTTTATGGACCGAAAGGCATTGGCGCAATTTATATTCGGAAGGGGACCGAAATCAAGACGTTGATCGAAGGGGGAGCGCAAGAAAGCAATCGCCGTGCAGGAACAGAGAACGTGCCTCTTGCCGTTGGTTTTGCAAAAGCAGTTGAGTTATGTAGTATTGAAGACGAAGCGAAACGATTGAATCAGTTGCGAGAAACGTTCAGGGTCAAACTTTTCAAAAAATTTAATCATCTTGTAGTGAACGGGCATCCAAAGGCGCATCTTCCGCATATTTTAAGCGTCTCGTTCGATTCTACCGCTATGCCTGTGGATGGCGAAGCTCTCATTATGGGGATGGATCTAAGGGGAGTTGCGGTAACGAGCGGTTCTGCGTGCACATCGGGGAGCCTGCAGCCTTCCCATGTGCTCCTTGCAATGGGTCGGGATGAGAAAACTGCAAAAGCAACGATCAGATTTTCATTGGGGAGACTAACAACGGAGGATGAATTGAATGACGCAGTGGAGGCACTTGAGGATGTTTTGACTAAAATGCAGACAAATAAGTGATGATGGATAACCCCAAGCCGATCAATCTAACTAGTGCCGGCTCTGTGCCAGAGGCGCATGAGCCGTTGGCTCATAAAAAGTAATCTTGTGTTTTCTTGTACCCTCGCGCACCCTTCGACTTCCTGCCCGACGGCAGACGGGCGCTCAGGGTGACGCTAGCCGCCGTCATGGTGAGCGGAGTCGAACCAAAGGCGGCTACTTAAAATACAAGTCTATTTATTTGAAACAGCACTAGTGGACTGTTACGATGATAGTTTGACATTGTTGTAATGGCGAGCGAGTGTTGTTCGCGCTCGATTGGTGGTAAAGCGCCACGAGATACCAATGCGATGGCGATTGCGTTCTTTCTCATAGGAGTGAACTTCGTGC
>JACQBK010000054.1 GCA_016194505.1 Ignavibacteriales bacterium
CGACGATATATTCCAAAAACTCCTCCGCAAGCTCCATGTTATCGTTCAAATCATTGAAGGCAACCTCCGGTTCCACCATCCAGAACTCGGTTAAATGGCGGCGCGTTTTAGATTTTTCCGCACGGAAGGTAGGACCAAAGCAATATACTTTCCCGAACGCCATGGCTCCGGCTTCTGCATACAATTGACCGGATTGGGTCAAATAGGCTTTCCCTAGATCGAAATATTCTGTTTCAAAAAGTGTTGACGTGCCTTCGCACGCGGCAGGAGTTAACACCGGAGAATCTATAAGAGTAAAGCCGCGACCATCGAAGAAATCGCGGATAGCTTTAATAATGCGGTGGCGTACGCGCATAATGGCATGCTGGCGTGAAGAACGCAGCCACAGATGACGCCGATCCGCGAGAAATTCAACGCCATGTTCCTTGGGAGTGATCGGATATTCGCTTGCAATCGAGTAAACCTCTACGGCGGATATTTCCAGTTCATAGCCTCCGGGGGCACGGTCGTCTTTTCGGACTTTCCCTGTGAGGGCAAATGAAGACTCTTGCGTTAACTCATCAAACTTCGCAAACACATCATCCGCTACCCCGCCCTTCATCATGACCCCTTGGACAACGCCTGTGCCATCCCTCAACAATAAGAAGCGGATTTTTCCGCTCGACCGTTTATGATACAACCAACCACGCAACTGGACTTCTTCACCCGCGTGCTTGCCAAGTTCCTCAATATAAACGCGTTTCATTCGTGTAATAGTATTTTTTATTCATAAAAAAACCGTGCTTAATATAGCAAACTAAAGAATGAGGTTCAATCAAATTTGTTGAAAATCCTAAAGAATTTATTACTTTCGGGAATTGCGTAGTAATTAGGTAAGAGATACAACTTACCACGTCCCAAGGGATTCCTTTGGAAGATGAACACAGATTATCACGGAGTAAAAATAAAGCCTCTGTGTATTTCTGTGTCAATCTGTCGTAAAAATTCTTTCCACAGATGAATTCACTTTATCATGCAAGAAATGGAAATTTTAAATACTTATAATCTTGAGCTACTTTTGAGGGGAATCTTTGGGGACGTCCTTAAATATGGCGTCTTTTACATCGCCATATTTTGAGTCGTCTTGCTCAGGAGCTTCTGGCTCTTGAGATGGTTGAGCGGGTTTCTTCGGCTCGCCAATTAACGTGCGATAAACGTTCTTGATAAGCTTATAAACGAAGTAAAAAGCAAAAGCCCAGAGCAAAAAACGGAACAAAAGGCGAAGCACGGCGGGTCACTTCCTTCTAACAGGGTTATAATATTCTACCGGAGCTCGATTCGGGCGGAGAATTTGTTCTAATAAATCTTCGAAATCGTCCGGATCGTTGACAAAATCAATATCGGTCGTTTTAACAATCAATAACGGCGTCGCTTTGTAGCGAAAAAAGAAATAATTATACGCTTCGTTCAAATCGCGGATGTATTCCTCGGACATGCTTTCTTCCATCTTCCTTCCCCGCAATCTGATATTGCCCATCAAACGATCCACGCTGGATTGAAGATAAACAACAAGATCCGGCACCGGTATGTTCTTTTCGATTGCGCTCAGAAGCGCCTCGTAGAGCTTCAACTCTTCGTCTTCGAGCGTTAAGTATGCAAAGATTTTATCCTTCTCGAAGATATAATCCGAGATAACAAAATTATGGAAGAGATCCGCTTGAAATAATTCTTGCTGTTGTTTATAACGGCTCAGCAGGAAGAAAATCTGAGTTTGAAACGCGTAATGTTCAGGGTCTTCATAAAATTTAGGAAGAAACGGGTTCTCTTCAAATTTTTCGAGAACAAGGCGAGCGTTAAGATGCTTCGAAATCATTTGAGCTAATGTTGTTTTCCCAGCACCAATCACTCCTTCAATAGCAATATGTCGAATTTCCGAGCGGGGCGCTTGCAATTATGGCTCCACAACAAGAGATTGAATGGAATACGGCAGTTGTTTTACTTCACTCGTATCGGAACAACGCGTAAGCAGATCAGACATGGAAAGCTTCCGAACCGGGTCTATAAAGTCACCCGCTATTTCATTCATAGGAATTAAAACAAATTTTCTATTATACATTTCCGGGTGCGGCACTATAAGATCTTTTTCTTGAATGATGCGTTCGCCAACGAACAACAAATCTATATCAATTTCCCGCGGTCCCCATCGCTGAGACGTAGTTCGACCCAATTGTTTTTCTATCTCTTTGAACTTTTCAGCCACTGCCAACGCTGATAGAGTAGTTTCTATTTCAATGACAGCATTGAGAAAGTACGCTTGATCCTTTTTCCCCACAGGCTCGGTTTCGTATACGGCGGAAGCCTTTTTTACGGCTGTCCCCGGCATTTTTTCTACGAGAAGCAATGCCGAGCGCAAATACTGAAGGCGATCGCCGATGTTTGAACCGAGACAGATAAAAACCCGCTCCATCAGTTCCTCTCGCGCGTAGTTTCAATCTCCACATAATCAATGACGCCCTTGACGGGGGCACCGGGCTTACGAACTTTGACAACGACCTTTTGAACCTGTTTAAACTTTTTCAAAATGCCGGCGGCAATCGTATTTGCCAACGCTTCTACTAAAAAGTATCTCTTCCCTAATACCAGCTCCTTAATGCAATCATACACGCGTTCATAATCAACGGTTTGCTTAAGGCTGTCCGTCTTGGCACCTTTTGATAAGTCGCAAAATAAATCAACGTCCACTTCAAATTTTCCCCCGAGACTCTGCTCATCAGAAAGCACGCCATGGTACGCATAAAATACGGCGTTGTGTATGCGGATGACATCGAGAGATGAAGTTTTTTTCTTTAGCATTTAACTTTTAAAAGATTTTACCGCAAAGGACGCAATGGGAAAATTTAATGCCACAAAGGCACTAAGACACAAAAAATATTTATTTACTTTTTCTTAGCGACTTGGTGACTTTGTGGCTTAAATGTTTTTCTCCGCAGCGAACGTATAAAAACTTTTGAACAATGGCATGTGACCGAAAAAATATAGACAACCTAATGGCAAAAGGCAACAACTTATGATTTCTCAATTTTTGCCCACGTATCCCGCAATGTAACCGTGCGATTGAACACGAGACTGCCCTCTCTCGAGTCGTTATCGACGCAAAAATAGCCCATGCGTTCGAACTGAAATCGGTCTTGCGGCTTTGCCGTCGCCAACGTCGGCTCTGCTTTGCAGTCTTTCAAGACTTCAAGCGAGTTGGGATTGATGGAATCTTTCCAGTTATCTCCGCCCGGATTTTCCACGTTGAACAGTCGGTCATACAAATTAACATTGACATTGACGGCGTGCGCCGCAGACACCCAATGCAAGGTCCCTTTTACTTTTCGCGAGCTTTGCGGCAAGCCGCTTCGGGTCTCAGGGTCGTAGGTGCATCGGACTTCGATAACTTCATCGGTTTTTTCATCCTTCACGACCCCGGTGCATTTGATGATGTACGCATAACGCAATCGAACCTCAACGCCGGGCGAGAGCCGGAAATATTTTTTTGGCGGAGTCTCCCGAAAGTCCTCTTTCTCGATGTAAAGAACTTTTGAAAAAGGAACTTTCCGCGTGCCCATGGATGCGTCCTCCGGGTTATTGACTGCCTCAAGCTCCTCGACACCCCCATCGGGATAATTTTCGATCACTAACTTGAGCGGGCGCAACACCGCCATGACTCTCGAAGCATGCTTGTTCAAATAATCGCGTAAACAGTCCTCAAGCAAGGCGACATCCACGGTGCTTTCGGCTCTTGAAACCCCGATGCGATCGGCAAACAAACGGATGGATTCCGGTGAATAGCCCCTGCGGCGTAATCCCGAAATTGTCGGCATCCGCGGGTCATCCCAACCTTTGACATTGCCATCCTCAACAAGCTGGAGAAGCTTTCGCTTGCTCATGACAGTGTACGTCAGATTAAGGCGAGCAAACTCGATTTGCTGTGGATGATAAACACCAAGCTCTTCAACGAACCAGTCGTACAGCGGACGATGATCGGTAAACTCCAGCGTGCAGACCGAATGCGTAATTCGTTCAATTGAATCGCTTTGGCCATGCGCCCAATCGTACATCGGATAGATGCACCATGCGTCGCCTGTTCGGTGATGTGTCGCATGGAGAATGCGGTACATCACGGGATCCCGCATGTTGAGATTGGGCGATGCCATGTCAATCTTTGCGCGCAGTGTCCGCGAACCGTCGGGAAATTCCCCGTTGCGCATCCGCATAAAGAGATCGAGATTTTCCTCAACACTTCGATTTCTATAGGGACTGTCTTTTCCCGGTTCTGTCAGTGTGCCGCGATATTCCCGAATTTTATCAGCGTTTAAATCGCAAACGTACGCCTTGCCTTTCTTGATAAGTTGAACGGCATACTCAAACAATTGCTCGAAATAGTCGGAAGCATAGAGAAGCTTATCCCATTCAAAGCCCAGCCAACGCACGTCTTCCTGAATGGATTCAACATACTCCATCTCTTCTTTGGTCGGATTCGTGTCGTCAAACCGTAGATTGCACTTTCCTTTATAGTCCCTCGCAAGCCCGAAATTAAGGCAAATAGATTTCGCATGGCCGATATGAAGATACCCGTTTGGTTCGGGGGGGAAACGGGTTTGCACCCTTCCTTCGTACTTATTAGCCTTCAAATCATTGTCAATAACCTCGCGGATGAAATTTTTCCGTTCCGGCAATTCATCGTGAGACTTTGCTTCATCAGATTTCGTTATATCTTTTTCCATATCTAACTATTCACTTTAATCGTTCAATTGCGGCAGAAATTCTTCGGATTGTCTCTTCTTTGCCGAGAATGAATACTATATCATATAAGCCGGGACCAATACCCATTCCTGACACCGCCAGTCGCAGAGCGTGAATTAATTCGCCGTTGCTTACACCCAACGCACCGGCGACGCGGTGGAGAGCGGCTTCATAATCTTCCTTTTTAGGTCCCTCCAATAGCTTAAACTCTTCGATAAGCTTCCGCATGTGGTCCGGAGTTTGTTCTTTCCATCGTTTTTTGACGATAGCCGGATCGTACTCTGTAGGAGGCTCAAAAAAGTACGGGCAATTTTCAATTAAATCTTTTACAAACAATGCCCGCTCGCGCATTGCGCCGATGATCTGCAATACATACGCGTCATCAAAATGCTTATTGCTTAATGAAGATTGTACCAAACCCACCGAAGGCGAGAGATATTCCTTGACCATACCAAGCAATTCGGCAATAGGCTTCTTTCTAAGATGTTGGGCATTCAGCCAATTTAATTTTTCAATGTTAAAAACCGCTCCGGATTTTCCTACGCGCTCGAGCGAAAATTCTTTCACAAGCTCATCGAGTAAGAAAATTTCCCTCTCATCGCCCGGATTCCATCCAAGAAAGGCTACGAAGTTAATAATCGCTTCTTTAAGGTAACCCTTTGCCCGATAGTCCTCAACAGCTACATCTCCCTGGCGTTTACTCAGCTTGCTCTTATCTGGGTTCAAAAGAAGAGGAAGATGTGCGAACTTCGGCAACTCCCAACCGAAAAACTGATACAAGAGAACATGCTTTGGTGTGCTCGAAAGCCACTCCTCCCCACGGATAACATGAGTAATTTCCATCAAATGGTCATCCACGACCACCGCAAGATGATAGGTGGGGAAGCCATCCGACTTAAGAATCACTTGATCATCAAGCACGCTGTAAGAAAATGTAACCTTGCCGCGAATGATATCTTCAAACGTCAATTCCCCGCCAAGCGGAACTTTCATCCGAACGACATGCTTCTCACCTGCGGCATTGCGTCTCTCAGCTTCATCCTTTGGAAGATCGCGACAATGCTGGTCGTACGACGGCTGGAGCTTTGCAGCGCTCTGCTTTTGCCGGATTTCTTCTAATCTTTCCTGCGTGCAAAAACAATAATACGCTTTGCCTCGCTCAACAAGCTGTATAGCATGCTGATGATACAGTTTCAATCGTTCAGATTGAACATAAGGACCATGATTTCCTTCGCGGTTTGGTCCCTCGTCATAATGTATTCCCGCCCATTCAAGCGTTGCGATAAGGTTTTCGACGGCGCCTTCCACTTTACGCGATTGGTCGGTATCCTCAATGCGCAAAATGAACTTGCCGCCGTTGTGCTTTGCAAAAAGATAATTGTACAGAGCCGTCCGCAATCCGCCAACGTGGAGATATCCTGTCGGGCTGGGAGCAAATCGAACTCTCACTAACTTTTCCATTGAGGCTTTATATTTATGCCTTGGGAGATACAAAAAAAGCGTCTCGATTAAGGAGACGCTGAGCCTAATTCTGAGCCTGCGGAGAGCGAGGGATTCGAACCCCCAAGTCCTTGCGGACGCCAGTTTTCAAGACTGGTGCAATAGCCGTTCTGCCA